>NZ_JBVVPT010000032.1:0-84338 GCF_055811715.1 Bradyrhizobium sp. WSM4872
GTGGTGGTGGCGGCGGACGGCGTTCCGATATCGCGCTGAAGCACGATGTCGTTTTGCTCGGCCATCTCGCAAGCGGCCTTGGTTATTACCGCTTCAGCTATATCGGGAGCGACAAGGCCTATGTCGGCGTCATTGCGCAGGAAGTCGAGGATGTGAATCCGGTAGCCGTCACCCGCGGAGCCGACGGCTATCTCCGGGTCTATTACGAAAAGCTCGGTCTGAAATTCCGTACCTATCGTGATTGGCTCGAGAGCGGCGCGCGGATTCCTGCAGGGGTGACGCCATGATGGGTTTGAAGTCGCTTCATCGTGCGGCGTTGCCGGCCATCATGGCGCTGGCGCTCCTGAATTCGCCGTCCCTGGCGCAGCAGTCCTATCCGACACCGGAGGATGCGGCAGCGGCGCTCGCTGCCGCCGTCAAAAGCGGGCCGGACCGGGCCATCCTGAAAGTGCTCGGCAGCGCTGCCGAGGACATCGTCTCGTCCGGTGATGAGGTTGCCGACGTCGACATCCGGAAACGCTTCATCTCGATGTATGATGCTAAGCATTCGGTAAAGACAGAGGGTAACAAGAAGGCGATGCTGATGTTGGGTCCGGACGACTTCCCGTTCCCGATTCCGCTCGTCAACACCAAGACCGGCTGGGAATTCGATGCCACTGAAGGCCGCATCGAAGTGCTGTATCGCCGCATCGGCCGCAATGAGCTCGACGCGATCCAGACCAGTCTCGCCTTTGTCGATGCCGAGAACGAGTACGCCGACAAGGATCGCGGTGAGGGTATTGGCGTGTACGCGCAGCGCATCGTCAGCAGCGCGGGCAAGAAGGACGGGTTGTTCTGGCGCGACGACAGCGACCCGAGCCCGCTCGGTGCACTGGCTGCCCAGGCTTCGTCCGAAGGCTACAAGACTGAGGAGGGCCCGGCGCCCTACCACGGCTACTATTTCCGCATCCTGAAAGGGCAGGGGGCGAACACGCCAGGCGGCGCGCTGAACTATGTCGTCAACGGCAAGATGATCGGAGGTTTCGCGCTCATCGCCTGGCCTGCCGAGTACGGCAATTCGGGCGTCATGACCTTCCTGGTCAACCACGCGGGCGTTGTCTACCAGAAGGATCTTGGGCCTCGAACCAAAGTCCTCGCTTCCCGTATCACCGCATTCGACCCGGACCAGACCTGGAAGAAGGTCGATGGTGCAAAACCCTGAGCGACTGACGGAGATACTGCGTCGGCTACGTGGGCGCCTTTCCGCCCTCATGCTCATCGCATTGATTGTCCCCACGACGCCCATCTTTGCGCAGGCCTCGGGTCAGGTTCGGGTCAAGATCATGAAGGCCGGGCTACTGGTGGGCGGCGGCGCCGGGAAAGGCGTGCTCACCTTTCGCGGCCGCAACTACCCGTTCCACGTCAGCGGCTTGAGCCTGGGAGTTACCGTCGGCGCCAGCTTCGGTCGGCTCGAGGGCTGGGCTTCGGGCATTCGTGAGATCAGCGACTTTGCCGGCACGTACAGCTCGGTTGGGGGCGGGGCTGCCCTAGCCGGCGGCATCAATGGCGTCCAGCTGCGCAACGACAAAGGCGTCACGATGGTGCTGCAGGGACCAAAAGCTGGGCTGGAGTTTGCCGCCAACCTCAGCACGATCATGATCTCTCTGAAGTGAGCGCGAGCGAAATGCGGAACGGTCGCGACCGTCCCGTATCGTCATTGCGCCGAAGCGGGAGCGGAGATGGGCATTTCCAGTTCGAAAACGGAGCCCTTGACGGCCGATTTGACTAACCTCAGCTTTCCTCCGCACCTTGCAGCCAGGTTGGAGGAGATGGCGAGCCCCAATCCCATACCCCCTTGTTTCGTCGTGAAGAACGGGTCGAAGATGCGCTCTTGATCGCCTGGTGAGACGCCGGTGCCGGAATCTTCAACGGACAAATAGACCGTTGTGCCATCATCAAGTCTGGTTTTGATACGGAGCTCTCGTTGATTGGCGGGGACCGAGCTCATTGCGTCGATTGCATTCTTGCAGAGGTTCAAGACAATCTGCTGAAGCTCAGTGCCGTCCAGGGCGGCTGGAGGAATGTTGCTCTGAAACTCCGTAGCTACGGATATCCCGTTGGCCTGGAGATCGTGCTTCAACAGTCTCAGCGCAAGCTCTGCGACATCCTCGACGTTCGTCGAAGCGCCGCCGTGCGCCGTTTTGATCGTCATCTCGCGAATGCTCGATATGATGTCGGCGGCGCGGTTGCCGTCGGCTTCGATGTCGCAGAGGATGTTCTCGAGGTCCTCCAGTTCAGGGGAGGCAGCTCGCAGGTGACTGAGCCCTGTCGCTGCATTGAGCGAGATGGCCCCCAAGGGCGATCTCAGCTCATGGGCGAGCGCGCCAGTGACCGCGTCGATACTGAGAAGCCGGTTCGCTCTTTCGCGTCGCTGCAGGGCAGTGACGCTGGCGAGACGCGAATAGATATAAATCGTTTCAACGAGTAATACGGTCAGCAACATGCAGCTGCCGACTAGAACAAAGCCGCGTGCTGCATACCAACCAATGGTGAATCGAACCGAGCTGCCGATGATCGCCACCAGGAAATTGGGCAAGTAGGCGAGCAAAGTCACCATTAGCCAGAGGTCAAGAATGGTGCGCATCCGCACAAACAAGACGGTGAGAGCAGTCATATTCCATAGCAAGAGTATCAGGTTGACCTGATTGCCGAGGGGGGTCTGATGCCTGACATCGTTCACGTAGAAGCTGGGGAGAAATTCAGCTTTCGCGGTAACCATCCACGTCAGTCCTGCCACGGTGGCGATGCAGCCGATAGCTGTTGCGATCGCCGCTATTGCAGGTCTGCTTGGTCTGCCGGCGGTCGACTGATCCTTCGTGAACCCGTAGCCAAGGATCGCCGCAGGGAAGGTTGTGTGCCAAAGCACGTAAAGCCAAGCGGGGCTGTTCAGTCCATCCCCAATGACACCCGCGGAAGCATACCCGTTCGGAAACGCGAGCGTTTGCAAAAATGCGAACGATCCGCTGAAAACGTATCCACTTGCGAGCGCGAGAAGTGCCTGCTGAGGTTGGATCGAAAATTGAGCAAACAGCAGGGCCGCCGTGATGAACTCGGCAAGGGCCAGGGCGGTCTGCAAAACCGGAACGAAGCCATTGATCTGGCCCAACTGGATTCTGGCGAACGGTGCGATCACTGCCGCCAGGACGACGAGAAAGACGGCGACACCCACCGCCCAGGCCTTTTGGCGGGCGGTTGCGGGCATGTTCGCGATGATCAAGGGGAACTCCTGATCACCCTCATGAGGGGGCTCTCCAGCCGCCCTTGCCAATCGCTCGCCCGCTCGCGCAATGCGCGGCCCTGATGCTGCCGCACCGCCGACAAGACTCTTCAACTTGCGCTGGCTCATGCCGCCTCCGGGCACCGCGAGACACATCCTACTCGTCTAAACGCCCTCAGTGAAGCGCCTGATTGGGTGGTGGGTATAGACTGGGGCAATGGAGGAATTCCCGCCAATGGTGCGGATGGTGTGCTCCCGATCGACACGCTCGGCGAACGTCGCCAAGAATGACTCGGATTGTGCTTTGGGTAGGTCAACCGCTGCGCATCCATCAGCTCGCGTGTCGAGTGATCCAGCTCACGGCCATTGACACCGCCATTGACTATGACGCGGCCGTCGCGATGTTCTTCCAGCCGGCTCATGCAACGGATTATCGTCGACTTGGCGGACCTCGGTCACGACGCGCTCGCCGTGTCGCGAAGTTGTGGTTCACGCGCCCCCTGCAGCTCCTCCGCCAGATCGCCGGGCCGCGACAAACAGGCAAGCCGCCCAACCGCCTCAGACAACTGGCACCAATTCAGCGTGCAGTCCCATCCGTTATCTTTCAGCCAGAAGATTTCCGTCGTCGAAGTGGTGGCCGGGAGAGAAGGTGAACGGGACGGAGGCGGGAATGGGATTTGCAAGATCACTTTATTGCTCTTAGCTATTCTTTTCTCCGGATGCCGTCGAGTTCACCACGCATATCGTATACCAGCCGCTCCGCGGACGCCGTCGCGCCTGCCTCCGTCGGTATCGCTGACAGCGAACTGGTAGTCGGCATTGGCGTAGAAGCTGACGTTGGCGTTCATCCTCACACTCACCCCACCTCCCAGTTGCAGGCGCGTGGCCTGCTCAAGCAAGGGCACCAGATCGACACCGGAAAACGTCGTTGTCGCCTGCGCCGCCCAATCGCGCCACAGGTTGGCGCGCACATAAGGTTGCCACACCTGGCCGCTGTCACTGACGATGGTCCATCGGCCGCGTAGCCCGATCCGCCCGCTGGTGCCCGACGTTGTACCCAGTGCAACCGCACCCAGACCGTCATTGGCGTCGTCGAATGAGACATGTTGCCAGACGATCTGCGCCTGCGGCTCCAGCACGAAGCCCGGTCCAAACATCGGCAGCCGGATCGGATAGCCCGTCTCCAGCGACGAGAGGAAGCCGAAACCGGTGGTTGAAAGGCTGGCGAATTGCGTGGAGGCCGCGCCTTCGTAGCGCGTCGCCTGCGCCACTGCGTCGAGGAACCAGTCATTCGGGCCGTAATGCGTCCAGTAAGCGCCGCCCGACCATGCATTGAGATTGAGACCGCCGGTGTGACGGAGCACGTAGCCGGTCGCTGCTTCGTTAGTGACGAGGCCGCTCACATCGACATTGGCGTTGGCATATCCGACATAAATGCCTCCGGCATCGCGATGGCCCGGTATCCATTCGCTACGCCAGAGATCCATTCCGCTCTGAAAACCCAGCACCTGTCCGGAGGTGCGCGGATCAGCGAACGCCTTGTAGTGGTTGTCGATCTGCTGGCCGAGGAACCGGCCCCAGACCAAAGGTCCCCAGCTGGCGTTCAGGCAATCGGTCGACGCCTTCACCGGTGCCCTGCGCGGCATCCTGTCCCACGTGTTATCACCGGTTGGGCACGGCGTGTCCGTGTTTGCGGTCGGCGATGTATCGCCGTTGCGTTCATGCAAGGTGCCAAGCGTCGTCATCCCCAATTGCCGGGCGATCGGCTGGACCACGCCATAGGTCGCGATCTCCGGCCCAATAATTGGATAGACGCCCGGCGGCAGCGGCCCTGTCACCGGCGGCTCGGGCGGCAGAATTGGCGGTGGCTCGATCGGCGGCTCGATCGGCGGCCCCACGGTGAACGTCGATCGTAGGAACCAGTCGTTGGGACTGTTGCTGGGGTCGAGGCCACCACGGAAGAGAAAATAGTCAAAGGCGCCACCGCGCACCTCGCCGGCAAGCGCGAAAGCACCTTGCGCCGTAGTGCCGCCGTTAATTGCCTGCACCACTGTAATGCCGTTTGCCACCGTCTCAGCGCCGGGGCCGCCGATATTGGTGATGCGCAAAAAGGAATTGCCGGTCGCGTTCCCGCCATTGATGACGAGCCTGTCCGACGGCGAACCGTCAGCGCCAAGAAATGTGTTCATCGCGATCGTTCCGCCAATCCCGATGTAGCCGTTGGTCGTCAAGACCGTGCCCGGGGCAGTGCTCGTTCCCATGTTCACCAGACCGCGGTTCGTGAGGCTGAGTACGGTCTGATTGAAGCCGTTGAGATCGAGCGTTCCGGCTGAGGCCACCGCGACTGCCGAATTTGGACTGAACGTATTCACCGCGCCGGCTTCCAACGTGCCCGCGTTGACGTTCGTCGCGCCGAAATAGCTGTTGGCAGCGGTGAGCCTGGTGGTACCGGCAAGCACATTGACGGTGCCGGTACCGCTGATCGTCGGTGCAAACACATAGTCGGCGGACGTATGATTGAAGTTGATTGTGCCGGCGCCGGCGCCAAATGCCACGCTCGGGGTGTTGAGCGTGCCGGGCGCAGCGGCCGGGGCGCTCGCGCCCGCGCCGATGTTGAGCGTTCCAGTCGCACCTGCATTTGCCGCGATCACAACACTAGGCGCGGTAACGACGCCGCCTTCCGCAAGCGTGAGCGTGCCGGTGCCCGAATTGCCGACGTTCACGCCCGAACTGTTACTCCAGAGAGAGCCCGCGCCTGCCACCCTTACCGTACCCAGCGAGCCTGCGCTGCTGCCAACGTTGGCAGTGAACGCAGTGTTATTGATGACCGTCCCACCGCTTGTGATCGTGAGCGTGCCCGTGCCAAAACTGCCGATATTGAACCCGCCGCCTGCTGTGATGTTCAAACTGGAGCCCGGGCCGGTAACCGTCACTGTCCCTGACGAGTTGGTAGACAATCCGACGGAGACGCCGCCGAAACTGTTCACGGTACCGCCGCTTTCGACGGTGAGCGCGCCCGTGCCCAAACCGCCGACCACGAGATTGCCAATGTTCGTCCATGTGGAGCCGGCGTCGGAAACGGACACCGTACCCTGCGAACCCGGCAAATTACCAATAAAGCCGCCTATGTCGGTCAATGTTCCGCCGTTTCGGATGACGAGTATTCCTGTCCCGTTTTGACCGACCGTAAGATTCAGTGCTGTTGCTCCCGGTCCCCTGACCTCCGTCGAATTTGGGATCACCGTGTCAATGTTTGCGCTGGTCGCTGTGTTCGGAACACCGGCGCTCCAGTTTAGAGGGTTAAACCAGCCATTGGAGAATGCCCCGGTCCAGTTTGTCTGGGCGTGTGTCGAAACCGGTGCTGCAGTGACAAGTGCAATCGTTGCTAACAATCCCGACAAAAGATGTCTGCGCGCGGCGCGTGCTGGCGACGTATCGCGGCGCGGTCGGACGAAGAGAAGTCGATCCGGGTCCAAAGCAACCTCCAATCCGCAACGATAAAACGCAGCGGTCACGATGGAGTACAAAGGATCACAATTGTCATGGGATGGTCGTAAGTGTGACGATAGGAGATGCAACTTCAGTTTGTTGCGCGCTGATGCTGTTTGGCCACGCAATAGGGAGCGATACTGACCGATCGCCGGCATCACAAATGCCCGCGCCAAGTTTTCGCTGTGCTCCTGAAGTCTGCGCGTATTGTTGCGGGTCCGTGCGACTTGCCGCTCGGCTCCGACTACGATTGGCCAGCGACGGAGGTTCCACGATCTCGCGCGCTGTGCCGGGCAGGAGCCGGGAAGGTCGCGCGCTCGGCAACCCCGAGACATCGTCTAAGGCGACGGGTGGCCAGGCAGCGAAATTTTCAGATCATTAACAATGTTGAATCCCTGGCCGGAGCGATTGCCCTACCGTGAACCTTTCCGCCGGGGCTTTCCATGATCGATACCGCGACCAAGGCGTTGTTGCGCACCGTTCTCGACGAGGTGTGTGAAAGTGTTCCACGCTGTGAGATCGGCGCCAGGACCCGCGTAGCCTCGAAGCTTCTGGAGACCGCAAGCAGGGGTGACATCTCTGCGGATCGCCTGAAACAAGCGGCCCGCAGTGCTCTCTCAGAAATCCAGACGATGTGACGATGGTCATGTGGGGGCGGGGGTGAATTTCCACGTGACGGTCCTCAAGATCCTGGTGAGCTATCCGGATGGGTTCGCCGCCATGGAGGATCTCAAGCGGGATATGGCCATTCTGGCGACCAGCGGTCGCGACTGGACGGAGCGCACCCGGCGGCTCGCCGGACGGGTGCCGGGGCTGGACATTTTTTCGCAAGGGCTGATCGACCGGATAAATGGCGGGTGGCGCATCACGGACAAGGGCCGGGCCGTGCTTGATCTCATGGAAGCTCGTCCGGACCAAGCGCCGATTGCCGCCCAACACCCTCCCTCGGAGCCGGAGCTTGCCCCGGCGATCTCGCGACACATTCCGGCAGAGAGGGGCCGAGGACGACACGCGGCGCGCCGTCGCCGACGCAACGCCGGCAAGCAGGCTCGGGCGTCCTAGCAAGGAACGAGCGTCGCTCCCGAGGCTTGAGCTAGCGCCTCGTGATGGAAGAGATCCATGCAAAGTTCCGACGCCACCTTGTCGACCGCCCGTCTGTCGCGCGTGACTGATGATATCTGGGTCGTTGACGACGCGCCGATCAGCCCCGCCGGTCTGAAACTCCCGGTTCGTATGACCGTCATTCGGCTCTCGAACGGCGATCTCGTGCTGCATTCGCCGGTGAGATATTCGCCGACTCTCCGCGGTGAGTTGGAGCGGCTGGGCGCGATAAGGTACTTGCTCGCGCCGAATATCGCGCACTGGATGTTCCTGTCCGCTTGGCAGAGGGAGCTGCCACAGGTGACGATTTTCGCGGCGCGCGGCCTTGCGGCGCGCAGGCAAGTTCGCGCGGCGCGCATCCGCATCGACCGCGAACTCGGAGACACAGCGCCCGAGGAATGGAGGGCCGATCTCGAATCCGTCTCGGTGAACGCGCCGATGTTCTCCGAGATCGAGCTGTTCGACAAGCGCAGCCGGACGCTGATCCTGACGGATCTCGTGCAAAATCTCGATCCTAATGATCTCAGCGCGCCAAACGAGGCCGCGGCAAACCTTCTCGGCATTTCCAAGCCGCACGGCACGGCACCGGTCTATCTGCGGCTGCTGCTGCGCCTCGGGGGCCGCTCCGTGCGGTCCGCAGCCGAGCGGCTCATACGGCTGTCTCCAGAGCGGGTGATCTTCGCGCATGGGGACTGGTTCGAAGTGAACGGAACCGAGCGCCTTCGGCGATCCCTGCACTGGCTGCTTCCGGCGGGCGGCTCCGGATCTGAGCTGCGGCAAATGACTGGCACGCGCGTCGTCATCACCGGCGCATCGAGCGGAATCGGGCGTGCCGCGGCGCTGGCCTTCGCCGGCAAGGGCGCAAGCGTGGTCTTGGCGGCACGCCGTGCTGAAGTCCTGACGAACCTCGCCGCGGAATGCGAGGCGCTCGGAGGCCGCGCGCTGGCGATCCCGACCGATGTCACCGATGCCGAGGCAGTGCAGCGACTGGCCCGAGAGGCCGAAGACGCCTTCGGCGGCATCGACGTCTGGATCAACAACGCCGGTACCGGCGTTTTCGGGGCCTATCAGGACGCGGATATCGCACTGCATCGCCGAACGATCGAGGTCAATCTCCTTGGCACGATGCATGGCGCTTTCGCGGTGCTGCCGATCTTCCTCCGCCAGAACCGCGGTATCCTGATCAACAACATCTCGCTCGGCGGCTGGGCGCCGACGCCTTTTGCTGCGGCCTATACCGCGAGCAAGTTCGGCCTGCGCGGCTTCACGGCGAGCCTGCGTCAGGAGCTCAGTGCTCACCGCAACATTCATGTCTGCGGCGTCTTCCCGGCCATGGTCGACACGCCGGGCTTCGTCCACGGCGCCAACATGTCCGGCCGAACGCTTGATCCCGGTCCGCTGCTGTATCAGGCGGAGGACGTTGCCGAGACGTTTGTGAGCCTCGTTCGCGCACCGTGGGATGAGGTCGCCGTGGGCTGGCCGGCTCGTGCCGGCCAAATTGCCTACGCGATGGCTCCGCAGACTACCGAGAACATTGTGGGAGCTGCCTTCCGCTACCTGCTGTCGCGCGCGCGCCCGGCGAAGAGCAGCGAAGGCACCATGATCGAAGCTGGTCCGCAGGGCACGTCGATCGACGGCGGTTGGCTGTCACGCAAGCAGCTCCCACCTGCCGGGGTGATCAGTCAGGGGCTCGCGGCGCTGGGACTAGCAGCGGGCGTGGCTCTCCTGGCTTCAGCAGTTGCGCGTCGCGCCGGCAGATCTGGGCAAGTCGTCGGCAAGCACAAACAAACCGTGCCGAGGCAGATCAGGGCAGCGCGTAGGCCCGCACGTAATCGCCGAGCTTAGTTCCGAATGACCCGTGGCCCCCGTCGACCGTGACGACATATTGCTTGCCGCCGACCTCATAGGTCATCGGCGTCGACTGGCCGCCGGCAGGAAGGCGGTCCTGCCAAAGCTGTTTGCCATCGCGAACGTCGAACGCGCGGATGTAGTCATCCATCGTTCCCGTGATGAAGATGACGCCGCCCGCGGTGACGATCGGACCGCCGAGCATGGGAACGCCGAGCTTGAATGGCAGCGGCAGCGGGGCCTGATCGCGGATCGTGCCGATGCGGTGCTGCCAGACCACCTTGTGCGTCCTGAGATCGATCGCTGCGATGTTGCCCCATGGCGGGGCAAGGCAGGGGATGCCGAGCGGCGAGAGGAAAATGCCGAGGTCTACGCCATAGGGGGCGCCGTACATCGGCTGCACGCCCAACTCGGTTCCTGGTGGATGCGCGGCATTCGGCGCGGCCGGATTGTCCTTTCCGCGCGGCACCAGGCGCGAGATGAAGGGTATCGATTGGGGGTTCGCGATCGCGATCTGGCGCTGCGGATCGACGGCAATGCCGCCCCATTCGAACATGCCGAAGTCTCCGGGAAACACCAGCGTGCCTTGTTCAGACGGCGGCGTGAACGGCCCCTCATAGCGCAGGCGCTTGAACTTGATCCGGCAGGCGAGCTGGTCGAACATCGTGCTGCCCCACATCTGCGCGTCTGTCAGTTTGCCGGAGGGGCGGAAGCTCAATTCCGAGAAAGGCTGGGTTGGCGACAGCCGGTCTCCATTCGCGGCGCCCTGCGGCACCGGCTTCTCCGGTGCGGGCACCAACTGACGCCCGTCGCGGCGGTCGAGCACGAAGATGTCGCCGGTCTTTGCCGGGATGTAGATCGCGGGCGTCACGCCGCCGTGAGAGCGCAAATCGACCAGACTGGGCTGCGACGGCATATCCATGTCCCAGAGATCGTGGTGCACGTTCTGGAACGACCAGCGCAGTTTTCCGGTCGAGACATCGAGCGCAATCAACGCCGAATCGTAGCGCTCGTTTTCGGGCGAACGGCCGCCGCCCCAGATATCCGGAGAGCTCGAGCCGAGCGGCACGTAGACGAGTCCGAGCTTTTCGTCGACTGCGGAAATGCTCCACGAATTGGGTGAGCCGGCTGTAAAATGATGCGAGGCCGAGGGCATTTCGTTCGGATCGGAATTGCCGGCATCGAACGCCCATATCAACCGTCCTGAATAGATGTCGAAGCCGCGGATCACGCCCGACGGCACGCGATCGGAATAGTTGTCGATCACCGCTCCGCCGACGATCAGCACCTTGTCCGTGACGACAGGTGGGGAGGTACCCTCGTAGAAGCCGAGTGTCTGGATCTCGCTGCCTTGCTTGAGATCGATCTGTCCCTGGTTACCAAAACTCTGGCAAGGCACGCCGCTCTGCGCATCCAGCGCGAACATCCGCCCGTCGTTGGTTGGTATGAAAATGCGTCCCGCACAATCGCTCGGCGCCGGCGTGCCGTCGGCTGTGACCGCCCCGGGCTTGGTCGCGTGATAGGACACGCCCCGGCAGGTCATGTGCTGGAACGCCTTGTTGTGCTGGACCTGCGGGTCGAACTTCCAGCGCAGTTTTCCGGTCGCCGCTTCGAGCGCGAACACGATCTGGTGCGGCGAGCAGGTGTAGAGGAGATCTCCGACCTTGAGCGGGGTCGCCTGGTTGGTGATCTCGTCGGGATCGTCCGGGCCCTTGTGGTCGCCGGTGCGGAATTCCCAGGCGAGCTTGAGGTCCTTGACGTTGTCCTTGGTGATCTGGCTCAGCGACGAGAAGCGCGAACCGAAGCCGCTGCCGCCGTAGGCCGTCCAGTTCTGCCCGGCAGCGGGCTGGTCCGCTTCGGGAGCCGCAATGGCCCCCGTTGTTTCGCCCTCAGGGATCGTGCCGGCAAGATCGCGGCGATCGCTCGTCAGTGACAAGCCGACGACGATGGCTGCGGCGACCAACACAAGGCCAAGCGCCCATCGCGCTGCGCGCAAGCGAGGCGCCAGGCGGGCGGCAATGAAGGGCAGCATCAGCCACAGGCCAAGCGGCACGAGCACGTCGCCGCGCGGCGCCAGCGACCAGAAATCAAGGCCGGCTTCCCAGATCGCCCATGCCATCGTTCCCGCCAGCAGCGCGGCATAAATCCAGAGCGCCTCGGCACGGCGGCGCGCGAGCAGCCAGCTCGTGAGCAGAAGCATGATGCCCGCGATCAGATAGTAGACGGAGCCACCGAGCGCCGCGAGCCAGGCACCGCCGGCGAGAAGGCCCAGTCCCATGATAGCGACGACCACAATGGTGATGGCCAGCAATGGCGCGTCGCGGAACCAGTTCGTCGAACGGTGTGTCGATGTCATGATGATCACTTCAGCGTGTAGAGAAACGCCGCGATATCCCGCGCGTCCTTCTGCGGGATGCCCATTCGCGGCATGGCATTGCCCGGCAACGCCCTTTGCGGGTCCTCGATCCAGTCAGCCATGTTGTCCGGCGAGTTCTGGATGTAGCCGGCGATGTAGGTCCGCGTGCCGATCCGATGCAAGGGCGGGCCGACATTGCCTTCGGCGCCGGCGATACCAGGAATATCGTGACAGCCGCCGCACTGGTACTGCTTGACGAGGTCGGCGCCACGATGCGCGTCGCCCATGAAATTGTCCGGGCCCGCAGCCTTGCAGGCGGCGCCTGTCGTAGCCACTAGCACGGTGACTAGCAATCTCATGATCGGATTCACCATCGCTGCTCCGCTCGGCCGATCAGGGCTTCTGGCCGAAGTTGAAGGACTTGGTGGCAGACCAGGGATCGGTCGTGGAGACCTGCTCGCTTGGGACTTGCTCGACCTCGGGCGACGGCAGATTCGCCGAAAAGGTGCGGCCCCATTGGTGGCTCGGTTCGTTACTGATCTTGCCGATATAGGTGACGAGGTCCCAGATCACGCTGTCGGGCAGCACGCCGCCCCAGGCTGGCATTCCGTTCGGCCGTCCCTGGTAGATCGAGAGAAAGATGTTCTCGGGCTGCGATCCGTAAATAAAAGTGTTGTTGCTCAGCGCCGGTCCCATGCCGCCACCGCCATTGGGTGCGTGGCACCCAACGCAGTTGAAGTTGACATAGTAGGTCATCCCACGCTGCTGCGCGTTGGGATCGCCCTGCACTGGGTTCTTGATTTGCGGCGGGTCCGGCTGCGCGCCGGGGTGGAGGTGACTGACCGGGACCTGCATGAAGACGCCGGGTCTGCCGTTGCCGACGCTGCCACCGAAATTCGGGCGCGGGGACAGCGTCGGCATTTGCGCCTCCTGCGACTGCGGCAAGGTCTGCTGGGCCAGCGCCGCGCCATGCGGCACGATGGCCAGCAGCAACGATAGGGCGCTCGCGCGCATTGCTGGAGCAGACATCACTCATGTCCTCCCGATGCCGTAACGGGTTGGCCCACCAGCGGAACGCCATAACTGCGCAGCAGCGAGGTGATCTCGGACCGATGCTCGTCGATGAATGCATTCAGGCGGTCGCGCAAGGCGTCGTCGCCTTTACGCACGCCCATCGCGATGGCGAACTGGAACTGCTGAGGTGCAAAGCGTTCGTTATCCCGGATCGGCGTGACCGTCAGGGGAACGGGAGAGCGCTGGGCGAAATATCCGCCCAGCGGCCCCCAGGCCGCGGCGACATCGATCCTGCCGCTTTCGACGGCTTCGATCAGGCGGGCCGGCGGATCGGCCTGGCGATAGTCACCGTAGATGGAGTAGCCGCGAACATTATCAACGATGCCCTGTTCGCCGAGCGCCTGCGCCGGCGGGGGATTGTTGCCGTCATCGCCGATCAGATGCACGCCGATCACGAGGTGATGCAAGCGCGGGTCGAGCAGGGATGAAAGCTCAAGGTGCTGGTCCTGCCGCGTGACGAACACGTAGCTCGAGCGATAATAGGGCTTCGTCGTCTCGACCAGATCATAGCCGGACGGCACGCCCATGACGATGTCGCATCTGCCGGCTTTCAGTGTGTTACGGATGAAGCCGCGGCGTTGCGCCCACCAGGTGTAGGAGACCTGCAGGCCGAAATGCTCGGCCACCATCGTCGCGAGCCTGTTCTCGAATCCTGCTTCGGCGCTGTTCGAGAACGGAAGATTGTTGGGATCGGCACAGACGCGAAGCCCGCCCTCCGTGGCCGGCGCAGCTGTGGTCGCGAACGCGAGAAGAAGCCCAAGGGTGAAGCCGAGGCGATTACTTGGAAGGCGCATGGCTGGTGTCCTCACCATTCGCGCCGCCGAGCTTGAATACCAGCAGCTCACTCCCGCCCGCGGTATAGAACGGCAGATCCTGCGTGGCGCCGGTGAATCCCAGTGCGGCGTTGCGCACCCGCGGATCGACCTCTGCATTGGCCACCACGCCCGGCCAGCCGCCGACGCCCGACAGGATCGCGACGTATTGCTGACCGTCGGAGCCGCGATAGGAGATCGGTTGGCCGATGAAGCCGGAGCCGGCACGGAATTGCCAGAGCACGCGCCCATCCTTGGCGTCGACCACTTTGAAAAGGCGATCCATGGTGCCGTAGAACGCGACGTCGCCAGCCGTCACCAGCGCGCCGCTCCAGACCGGCAGCTTCTCGTGAATCTCCCAGACCTTCTTGCGCGCGACGGGGTCCCACGCCATGAACTCGCCGCGATAGCCGCCAGGGCCGGCATACATGTCGACGTCGGCCCCGACATAGGGCGTACCGGCGATGTAGCCGACTTGAGAAGCCTTGAAGTTCATGCAGAGATGCTGATGCGGCACATAAAGCAGTTTTGTGCGCGGCGACCACGCGCTCGGCTGCCAGTCCTTGGCGCCTGGAGCGGTCGGGCAGATGTTCTCAACCGTCTTGCCGACCAGCGGGGTCTTCTCCTCATTCGGGATGATCTTTCCGGTCTTGAGGTCGACGCCATTGTATGCGTTCACGAACTCATACGCGTCCGCCGAAATCACTTCACCGGTGGCGCGATCCATCACGTACATGTAGCCGTTGCGGCCGGGATGAATCAGAACCTTGCGCGGTTGACCATTCAGCTCGAGGTCGACAAGCACGTTCTCATTGATCTCGTCGTGGTCGAACAGATCGTGCGGGTTGACCTGGTAGGCCCATTTCGCTTGGCCCGTGTCTGGGTTTCGCGCGAAGATCGATGCGCTCCAGAGATTGTCACCGCTGCGCTGGTTTGCGTTCCATGGACTTGGGTTGGCCGTGCCGTAATAGATCAGGTTCAGATCAGGATCGTAGGAGATCCAGCCCCAGACCGTGCCGCCACCGACCTGCCAGCGGTCGGCGGGCCAGGTCTTCACGCCGAGATCCTGGCCCTTGAGATTGTCGTAGAACGGCTTGAAATCGTCTCCGATCAGCACGTCCTTGTCGGGGCCTGTCGAATAGGCGCGCCACGCGATGGCGCCGGTGTTTTCGTCGAGTGCGGTCACCCAGCCGCGCACGCCCAGTTCGCCGCCGCTGTTGCCGACGAGAATTTTTCCTTTCACCACCACGGGAGCCATCGTGATGGTTTCGCCCTTGTTGATCTCGCCAAGTTTCGTGTGCCAAAGCTCTTTGCCGGACTTGGCGTCTATCGCGACGGTGTGGTTATCGAGCGTGTTGAGGAAGACCTTGCCATTGTCGAAGGCTAGTCCGCGATTGACGACATCGCAGCAGGCAACGCCTGCGGCCGCGGGCTCCGGCTTCGGCGCGTAAGACCATTTCAATTCACCTGTTGTGGCATCGAGTGCGAACACACGGTTGGGGTAGGGGCCTGCATAGGGGCCGACCACATACATGGTGCCGTCGACCACCAGCGGCGCCGCCTCCTGGCCTCGATCGGCGCCGACCGAGAACGTCCATGCAAGATGGAGGCGTGATGCATTGGACGCGTTGATCTGGTCGAGTTCGCTGTAACGGGTGTTGGCATAGTCGCGCGCCGCCATCGGCCATTGGCCTGGATCTTTCATGCGACCGGCGAGATCGCTCTGTGCTGACGCGGACGACAGCACCGTGCAGCAGGCGCAAAGGATGGCCGAAATCCGAGAGAGCAAACGCGTGAGACCACGCACTAACATATGTAAAGATCTCCACGGCAGTGACGAGGCCGTGCGCCGTTGCAGGCCAGTTTACGGACGTACAAACGTTCCGCCTTCCCTTGGTTCCAAAAGCGGCGATTGGGCGGAGCGCTATCTCACGACGTTGCCCGACACGCCGGCGCCGAGGTCGACTGCAATCTGGTCTTCCTTGCCGTTGCACTTGGGATGACCGAATCCGGACGGACTTTTGCCATCAGGTCCGATGTCATAGATGATCGCATCTTTCATGTTCGGGCTGACGCCGGCCGGCACGCGGTCGAGCCCGAGCTGGTGACGCACGCGCCAGGCCACGTTGTGATCCGCGCAGGAACTGTCACCGCTCACACCCAGCGCCCCGGTCACGCCGTTGCCGTCATAGAGCGCCAACCCGCCTCCGAACACGATGGTGCCGCCGATCGGCCTGCCCACCATCGGATCCTGGGCCGTGCCGAAGTTGTCCGGAGATCCGGCATACAGGGCTTCCGGGGACGGTGGGTTGCCGAGTGCCGCGCCGAACAGGAACCCGCCGGGCTGCGCACCGGCATAGAGATTGGCCGTCGCCATCGCCTTGTCCTTCAGGCTGAACGCATTCGCCGTGTTGGCCTTCTCGGCCGCGATGGCCCGGCTGCCCAGCCACTGGTCGTCGACCTTGCCACCGCTGTAGGCAACTGCGCAGACGACGCCCTGCCGATTGACGACGGCAGCCCATTCGTTGTTGTCGAGACCTCCGTTGCTTGGGCCGCCGCCCGGTTTGACACTCTTCTTGAGGATATCGGCGAGCTTGTCATGGTCGACCGGGCACGACATCCCTGGCTGGGGTTGGTCCTGCGCGTTCAAGACTGCAGGCATCAAGAATGCCGCGGTGAGGATAGCCGTTGCGGCCATGACGGATCGTTTTTCCATGTGAACTCCGTGGCGTGTCGCAGTCGGCAGGCGAACGTCTGAAGAGAAGTTGCGGTTCCTATGCAGCGTCGCTCAGCCCGGATGTTGAAAGAGCGGGAGGTGGGAATGGCCGCCGTTCGCAGTCAGCCATCGGTGAGCAAAGAACAACGCCGCGCCCGTATAGAGAATGCCCATGGGCACCCACATCAGGATTCCGGCAAGTTGCTGGTCCTCAAGTGCCGAGAGGCCGAATTCGCCGGCGAGGGCGCCCTGGCCTGGGATCCACAGCCTCGGCGAAACGGTCAGCAGAGCCCCGAGCACGCCGGAATGCAAAATGGTGATGAACAGGCACGCGACAGCGATGCCGTCGCGAATTCGTGTGCTACGGCCCTGACCGCGGCCATGCAGCAGCACCCACCAGAACAACAGCGCGGTCGCGAAGAAGCTGATGTGCTGGAGACGATGGATCGCCGTATTCTCGAGCGCCCACGCATATAGCGGCGGTGCGTGCCAGACCCAGAGCGCTACGCCGTGCAGGACGGTCGCGCTCATCGGATGGCTCACAAACCGCCACGGCCATGCCAATATCGGCAGATTGAGCACGCGACCTGCCGCTGGGCGAAGTCGAGTCGGCAGGCTCCACAGCAGCGGGCCATTGATCCGGGCGAACGCCATCAGCGGTCCCGCGACCACCATGAGCAGTTCGTGTTCGACCATGTGCGCCGTGAACAGACGCTCGCCCAGCCAGTGCAGCGGCGAGGTCACGGCGAGCGCGGCCACCAGCCATCCGGTCCAGAACGCGGCCACTTGGCGGAAGCTGACGCCACGGCCGCCGCCCGCATGGTGCCAGAGCCGCTGCGTTCCGACATAGAAGCCGATACCGACGGCATAGAGCGGGGCCATGAGCCAGGGATCGTAGCTCCACAGCGAGCCGGGATCGATCTCCGATAGTCCATGCGCATCGGCCGGCCCCGTGAACAGCGCGAGCAGCAGTGCTGCAAGGCTCAGCGCAGGCATGGGCTGATCATGAGCGAGGCGGCGAACTGGTTCGCAATCACCAGCGCAAACAGCGCGCCGGAGCCGACGCCAAGCCAGGCCATGAACGTTCGTGGCCCGCCGCCTTGCGCATCCGTCCATTCAGCCCCAGCGCCGCGTCGAACCGCGCGGGCGGAAATGACAGTGCCTGCGATGGCGACGATAGCCAGAACCGCGCTCATGATCGCGCCACTGATCCTGGTCTGTTCGCAGGAGAAGTGCGCGAGCACGTAGACGCCCTGCAAATTGATACCCCAAGCGATGGGTCCGAGCGCAACGCCGGCCCAGTAGAGCAGTCTGGAATGTCCATGGGCTGCGGTCATAGGCGTGGCACCCAATCGAGCAAGACGTAGAGCGGCAGCCAGGCGAGCACGACGAAGTTCCAGTAGAACACGTTGTCGGTCACGTCGCTGAACCGGCGCGGTTTCGCATGGCGCGTGAACATCAATACCGCCAGCACGACCGTGTCGCCGACATCGGTGGCAAGGTGAGTCGTGTGCAGCCCCAGAATGAGCCATACGATCGAGCCGTAGGCTGAATTGTCCCAGCGGGTGTTGAGATGCGCGAACTCGAAGCCGCGCAGCACCAGCAGGGCGATGCCGATCAGGGCCATCACGATCAGGCCGATCCGCACCTTCGCGAGATCCTGCCGGTGTGCGGCGCGGTTCGTTAACTCGTTCGGAATGATGCTCAACACATAAATCACCGTCTCGACCGTCCCCGGCCAGAGATCCGGCGGGGAGGCTCCGATCGGCCAGCTCGGATTGACTGCGTAGAGGTAAAGGTAGGCGCCGATGGCAACGGCAAAGCCCATGCCTTCGAGGGCCATGAAACCCATGGCGCCCCACCACGGGCCACTGCGCGGACCGTAGCCGTAAGTCGGCAGGTCCGAGACGTCGCGGACGATCGTCTGTCTCACTCCTCGTCCTCCTTGCTGCCGGTCGGCCAGAACCAGCCGATCAAGGTCACGGCCATCGGCGGCGTTCCCCACAGCACGGCCCAAGGCGTGAAGATCGACCCGATGAAGAAGATTGTGGTCGCGATCGCCGTGAGCAGCGGCCAGATGTTCGGCTCGGGCGAAGCTTCACGGGTCTGCGGCTCGGCTTCCGCCAGCGAGGTCAGGAGAACCTCGCGGCGCTCGGCGCTCAGACCCGCGACCACGGGCAGGCTCTCGCTATCGGCCCACAGCGGATCGCGGTGCTTGACGACCGGAATGCGGTCGAAGTTCTGCGGCGGAGGCGGCGATGACGTCGCCCATTCCAGCGTCGAGGCATCCCAGGGATTGTCGCCCGCAAGCGCGCCCTTGCGCAGGCTGTAGATCACATTGGCCAGAAGCAGCGCGAAGCTGAGCGCGAAAATGAGAGCACCGCCGCTGGATATGAGGTTCAGGTGCCCCCAGTCCATGTCGGCGGTATAGGTGTAGACCCGGCGCGGCATCCCGATCAGCCCGAGGATGTGCATGGGAAAGAACGCGACGTTGAAGCCGATGAAGGCGAGCCAGAAATTCCAGCGCCCGAGTCGCTCGCTGAGCATGCGGCCGGCGATCTTGGGAAACCAGTAGTAGACCGCGCCGACCAGTGGGAACACAGCGCCGCCGATCAGGACATAATGGAAGTGGGCGACGACGAAATAGGTGTCGTGCACCTGCGTATCGATCGGGACCGAGGCCACCATGACGCCGGACAATCCGCCGAGCACGAAGATCACGATGAAGCCGATCACGAACAACAGCGGCGTCCGGTACACCGGACGCCCGTCCCAGAGCGTTGCCAGCCAGCAGAAGATCTGCAGTCCGCTCGGCACCGCGATCAGCATGCTGGAGGCCGTGAACAGGGCCGCGCCGAGTTGGGGCAGGCCCGTGACGAACATGTGGTGGACCCAGAGGCCGAACGACAGGAAGCCGGTCGCGATCAAGGAGAGGATCACGACGGGATAGCCGATCACGGGCCGCCGCGCGAATGTCGCAAGGATCGCCGAGACCATTCCCGTGCCCGGGATGAAGATGATGTAGACCTCGGGATGGCCGAAGAACCAGAACAGATGCTGCCAGAGCAGGGGATGTCCGCCCGACGACGAATCATAGAAGCGGGTATTGACGAGGCGATCCAGGATCAGTGACGTCGATGCGACCATGATCGAGGGCATCGCGAACATCACAAGGAAGGCCGTCACCAGCATGGCCCAGACGAACAGAGGAATGCGGTCGAGCGTCATGCCGGGCGCACGGAGCTTGAACACGGTGACGACGATCTCGACGGCGACCGCGAGTGCCGCGACCTCGGTAAAGGTGATCATCTGCGCCCAGACATCGGCCCGCTTGGTGGGTGTGAACTGCAGACTGGAAAGAGGAACGTACGAAAACCAGCCGACGTCGGGGCCGACGTTGAACAGGAAGGAAATCCAGAGAAAGCAGCCCCCGAACAGATACATCCAATAGCTGAAGGCATTCAGGCGCGGAAAGGCGATGTTCCGCGTGCCGACCATCAACGGCACCAAATAGACGGCGAACGCCTCCATGACAGGCACGGCAAACAGGAACATCATCGTCGAGCCGTGCATCGTGAAGACCTGATTGTACTTGTCGGCCGAGAGAAACGTCTTCTCGGGCCCGGCAAGCTGAACGCGCATCAGGATCGCAAGGATGCCGCCAAGAAGCAGGAAGGCGAATGCGGTCAGGATGTAGCGACGTCCAACGACCTTGTGGTCGACCGACATGAGCGCACCGACAAGCCCAGACGGCGTGCGCCACACCCGCTCGAGCTGCGTCGAAAGCTGCAGGCCATTCAGGACGTCGTCCCGCAATTCATTTGGTTCAGCGGCCATGCTCACTTGAGCTGCTCCAGATAATGAATGATCGCGATGAGCTCATCCGATTGCAGCGGCATCTTCGGCATCAGATTGCCGGGCTTGATGTGCTGGGGGTCGGCGATCCAGGCGCCGAGCGTCGCGGGAGTATTCGGCAGCGTTCCCGCAGCGATCGTCGTGCGGCTGCCGATATGCGTGAGATCCGGGCCGAGTTGGCCGCCGGCCAGCGTACCGCTGATGTTGTGGCACAAGGCGCATCCGCGCGCCCGGAACAGAGCCTCGCCTTGCTTGCCGAGCTGGTCCGTGGGGCTACTCGCGCTCTGGTTTTCATGGTCGCGCCAGCGACCGAACTCGTCGGGCGACATCGCGATCACGGCGAACGCCATATGGGCGTGCTGGATCCCGCAGAACTCGGCGCATTGTCCGCGATAGACGCCGGCATTCTTCGCGGTGAATTGCAGCTCGTTCTTCTGCCCGGGGATCAAGTCCATCTTGCCGGTCAGGCTCGGCACCCAGAAGCTGTGGATCACGTCGGCGGATTCAAGCTCGAGCTTCACCGGCTCGCCCGTAGGGATCCGGATCTCGTTGGCCGTCACGAAACTCTGGTGCGGACTGTCGGCTTCATAGCGAACCTCCCACCACCATTGATGGCCGATGATCTTGAGCGTGTGGGCTTTCTCATCCTTGGCAAAGACGGTGCTCTGACCGGCATAGCTGACCAGAGAGAGGCCGAGCACGGTGACGGTGGTCGCAATCCCAAGCGCAAGGATGACGCGCCCGGAGCGTTGTTCGAAGGGCTGGTGGAGGTCCAGCGGCTGATCGGCTGCCCGCTTCCGTCGCAAGAGCCCCACGCCCAGAACGATGACGACAGCGGTCCAGACGATCGCCGCGACAATGAGAAAGATGAACAGCGTGTGCCGAATCTGGTCGGATTGCAGCCCTTGAGGGTCGAGCGCCGACTGCCGGCCCGCGCACGCAGCAAGCGGCCAAGTCATGCACAATACCAGAACCCTTCGCACCCAGATCTGCATTGACGTTTTGTCGCACTCCGCTTCACAGGCGGAACCGGTCAGGCCTACAAAGGTTCCTATGCGCTAATCCGGCCGGTTCGCCGAATTCGAGCCGCCCAGTTCCGGAATGTCGGCGAGCGCCGTGGCATCGGACCGGACCTGCCGGATGACGCTGAATGTACCGTCGGCCTCGAGCACGACCGCACCGACATCTTCAACACGATCAATGCCATGCTGCCGGATGGCGGCGCGAACGTCCGCCTCTGCCACACGCTGGCTGCGCATTGCCTCGTGGACGAATCGCCCCTGATGGAGCAGCAACGTCGGCTGCGGATTCACGACCACCCGCAACTGGCTCCACTGCGCCACGGCGAAGGCGATGATGAATTGCAGGACGATCAGGATGATGAAGCCGACCAGCGACTGCGCGACGCTGATATCGCCGGACAATACGCTGTTCGCGAACGTGGAGCCGAGCGCAACCGTGACGATCAGGTCGAAGGCGTACCATTCGGCAAGTGTTCGGGGCCCCGCGATCCGGAGCAGGACGACCAGTGCGACATAGGTGACGGTCGTGCCGATCGCGGTTCTCAGGAGCGGGGTCCAGACCTGGAAAAGGATATGTCCGACATCGGGCATGACAGCCGCGCGCCCGGACTAAAATGGCCAGCCTTTGTCGGCGATCACGATCGCCGCATCGCCGGCGGCCATCAGCAGCAGCACGATAAGGACGGCGATCATCGCGCCGGGTTGAGCAAGCACGCGCAGTTCTTCCAGCATGGGTTGGCTCCGAAAACGCGGATGTTCCGCAGCAGCAATAATCGCGATGACTTGAGGGTTCCTGCGCACGTGCAGGGAGTTGATGCCCGCCACGCCGGAACGAAGGCTCCAGATCGCGCGTTCCTGCGACGAATTCGAGGGCTCACGTGCCGCGCTATCATTTCGATCTGGTCGACTCCAAGACCGTTGCAGACGAGGGGGGTGCTGAATTGCCCGATGACATCATGGCGCTGGATGTTGCCGAGGAGATCGCGAAGAGGCTCCTTGCGGAGCGTCCCGAACTCCGGAATCGTCATTTTTCCATCCTGGTCACGAACCAGGAGGGTGAGGAGATCGGGAAAGTGCCACTGGATGTCCTGCACTGAAGACTTGGCCTGACAAGGCATTGAGGAGCATGGCATTGAGGATCGGCGTGATCTCGGATACGCACGGCCTTCTCAGGCCTGAGGCCGAACGCTGTCTTGCGGGAGTCTCGCATATCCTCCACGCCGGTGATATCGGCGCGCCGGAGGTTCTGGAGCGGCTTTGCCGAATAGCGCCCGTCACCGCCATCAGGGGAAACGTCGACGTTGGCAGCTGGGCGAGCCGCTATCCTGAAACCGAAACGGTGCACCTCGGCGCTCGTTGCTTCTACCTCCTGCACGATCTTAAGACGCTCGACGTCGACCCTGCAGCATCCGGTGTGAACGCGGTGATATCAGGACATTCGCACCGGGCGAGGGTCAACACGAGCAACGGAGTGCTTTTCCTGAATCCCGGGAGCGCCGGTCCAAGGCGCTTCAAGCTGCCGATCACGCTGGCAACGCTCGATCTGGATGAGGGCGGCGACCTGCGGCCCACCATCCATGAGCTCGACGCGTGAACGAGATACATGCGTGGCAGCTAGTGGGTATTCGATTTTTGCCACCGCTCCAGATCAATCGGGGGACGCTTTGGGTCGATCTGCTCCTTCTCGGGATTTCCCTGCCAAGGCTGGTCCGTCTGCCGATGGGTTGGCAAATCGGTCTGCTGTCGCGGATCGTCGACCGGGGTTTCTCTCGGGTCGTTTTCAGGCGCTTTCGCTTTCGGCATAAGTTGTCCTCTCTAACGATGCGGCGGCACGCGATCAGCGCACGCCGGCGATGATTGCCGCGACGCGGCGCGAATGCTGATCGACAATGACGAGATCCTTTCCGGCGATCAGATATTGATCGCCCCAGAACCCGTTCAGCACCTGGGTGACCTCGGGCGGCAAGTCGGCCACCTCGGTCTGGCGCGGCACCGAAGTACCGATCATCATCTCGAAATTCGGGCGATCCATCGTCGGGCTGTGCGCCGACGAGATGATGGCGCGGAGCTGTTCGCGCTGCTGATCGTTGAGGCTAGCCGGCTGAGTGGTCTTCTGAATGTCCCGCGCACGGCCGCCGGTCGTATCTTCATTGCCAGCCGGGTTTTCCTTGGCCGCTTTGCTGACCGCTTCGTGCTGCGTTGGAACTCCAGTGCCGACCGTCGTGGCCGCGGCACCTTTGTCTGCTCCCGTGGAGGGGCGGCCCAGATAGTCCGTTGCCCCGAACATCTGTGGCACAGCGAACCAGACGATGAAACCTACAAACAGGACCGCGGCCGCTACCGATCCCGCCATCATCAGCTTCCGGGTGCCGTCCTTCTCCGTTTCGCGCGATAGATCCTTGACCATGAACAGACAGCCTTCGGTATGAACTGCCGGGTCAACACGGGCAGGAATCGTTCGTTCCTACGGGCATGCATCAGCATCGATCAGGAACGACCGCCGCCGCATCTCATTGCCGTCGCATGAGGTCGCGAGACCGAAACAAGGAGCATGCAATGTCCAAAATGCCCCCCGTCCCGCCAGAGCAGCGCAGCGACAAGGGACCCGGATCTGATCCAAAGATCGAGACGGACGAAAAGGTGCCCGGCCGCGAGAACTTCGACACCCAGGGCCGTCACGGCAACATCAAGCAGAACACGACGAACCAAGGCTATCAACAGGACCGATGAATGCCACACAAGAACTCAGACATTGAACGCTTCGGTGGTCCGGGCTCCTCGCGGCAGGACCGCAAGCACCCTGAAAAGGGAGGCCGCGAGCATGAGCGCCCTGCGCCCGGAACGCCCACCAACGACCGCAAATCACACGTCTCGGGAGGCGGTGGTGAGCGCGACCAACATCACACGCACAATGATCGCGAGAGGAGCTGAGCGATGGCTAAGACAACTTCGAGCTTGATGGTGATCGCCTTCGTGGCGACCGCGTCGATAGGGGCCGCCTCGGCGCAGAGTGGTGGCGGCGGCGGTTCGGGAGGATCGGGCGGAGCAAGCGCGAGCAGCACGAGCGGCGGCACCGGCGGCACCACAAGCCCTGGGTCAGCCGGCGGTGCCTCGAGCCTTGGGTCTGCAGGCGTTGGGTCTGCAGGTCCTGGGTCTGCAGGCCTCGGGTCTGCAGGAGCTACAAACCAGACGGGCGGTGCATCGCCCAGCCTGGGCAATCCAGCCGACGCGGCCGCGGCTTCGCGCGGCACGACGGCTACCGGCACGAACACCGCTGGAACGGCCCAATCAACCGGTGGTGGCCCGCGAGGATCGACCACCGTCGGACGGGCTGGGAATCCCGCAGGAGGGACCAGCAGCGGACGGATTGACGGAACTGAGACACCCGGTCCGTCGATGCCGGGCGACGCCGAAATACGCTCGGAGAACTCTCAGGATTCCCACGTCGATCGGAAGATCAAGAGCATCTGCAAAGGTTGCTAGATCGCGATCACGACGCCGGGTTCTGCGGCGTCCAATCGAGGTCGTCCTCGCTTCGAGGTTCGGGGTCGGGCGAGCAGGGCTTGATCTTCAAATCGTCCTCGAGCCTAGGCTTGCCCTCGCTGCTTTCGACCAGACCAGCGTCTTCGGCTTTCTTCAGCGTTTCCTCTTTGGTCGGAAATGTCCGGCTCAGTTTTTCGTCATCCTTGAACAGGGCATACGCCATATCGGCTCCTCGCAGTTTGATCATCGACAACTTTGGCGGCGGTCGTCACGCGCGGGCACCGCCAATGCTACGGCTGTCACTTCCGCTTGCGCTTGAGACGTTGCGCGCCGTTTCCCCGTTTTCCTTTGCCGTGCTTCACGGCGGGCCGTCTTGACCTTCTTGCCATTTGTACCTCCTTGTCGCCGGGGTGAAGCTCTAGCCGACTTCCCTGAGATTGCTCAGGATCGCCAGGTGGCGCTGAATGATCGGCAGCGACATCTGTGCGACCTGCTGTTCGCCGGGGTTGCCACCGGATCGCAAATACGACGCGTTGAGCGCGAGCAATTCACGGTGCCCGCGGATCTGCCCCTGCACATACATCCGGTCGAAGGGACCCGATGGTGTGGCCTGAAGGCGCTGAAAGAGGGCGGCATGATCCGACCGCAGCGGTGCCGATCCCGGCGCTGCTCCGAGCGCACTCGCGACCTGGACCTGTTCGGCGATCTCTGCATTCGCGAAGTTGACGATGTCGGGATTGCCGGTGCGCGTCAGGGCGAGTTGACTCGTCTGCATCGCAAACGCGCCACCCATCAGATCGGCCGTTCGAAAATCCCGCTGCGGGCCTGGTTTGGATTGCACAGCGTAGGTGGATAGTCCGAGGCCGCCCAATGCAAGTAAAAACGATCTTCTCAGCATGATGAATCTCCAATGTTGGATTCACAAGACGCTGCGACCGTTTCGAACGTTCCTATCGTCACGATAAGCAGCCGAGCGATGCTCCACCGAGCGCCTTCGGCGGCATGAGATGAGCAGGCAGATTAACGCAGGTTATTGGCACGGGGAGTGCGTCATGATCATAGGAACGGCAACCTGGAGGAGGGTTTGTCCATCATCCAGATGCCCACCGCCGCACGAGCAGATTCATGCAAGACAGCAATTCATCCAGCTTTCCGATTTCCGCGGGTGTCCTTCTCGGGCTTGGTCTGGGCGGATTTTTTGATGGCATCGTGTTTCACCAGCTGCTGCAATGGCATCATATGTTAAGCGGCTGGTACCCGCTCAACTCCATCGACAACGTCAAGCTCAACACGACCTGGGACGGCATCTTCCACAGCGCGGCCTATGTTCTTGTGCTGCTCGGGCTGTATGTGCTGTGGCAACGGGCGCGCAGGTCCGACATCCACTGGTCGCGCGGCCAATGCCTCGGTGCGATATTGCTCGGTTGGGGCATCTTCAATCTGGTTGAAGGCGTGGTGGATCATGAGATCTTCAAGCTGCATCGGGTGAATGAGACGGTGCCCGACGAACAGCGAATCTTCTGGGACATCGGCTTCCTGCTATGGGGTGCGGCCATGTTGGTCATCGGCGCCGCCATGACACGCGCCGGCTCGCAAGGGAGGGTACATGCGGAAAGCAGTCTACAGGCTCGCTAGAGAGACCCCGCCAGCTCTGGTCTATGCCATTTTTGTATTGCTGCTGATGCTCGCGACAGCACCGGCCTTTCGCATCGTGCTGCTTGGTGTGTCGCTGGACGATCTCCTTCAACTACGTTGCTTCAATCCCAACTGATGCGGTTATCAACGCCTCACGTCCGTCCGGAGGTAGTATGGTCGAATTCAGGCTTCCGAAACACTCCCGCGTCGAAAAGGGAAGGGTCTGGCCCAAGCCGGACAGCAAATCGCTTCGCGAATTCCAGGTCTATCGCTGGAATCCCGACGACGGACGCAATCCCCGGCTCGACACCTACTTCGTCGATATGAGCGATTGCGGGCCCATGGTGCTGGATGGTCTGATCTGGATCAAGAACAACATCGATTCCACGCTGACATTCAGGCGCTCCTGCCGCGAGGGCGTGTGCGGCTCCTGCTCGATGAATATCGCCGGCCAGAACACGCTCGCCTGCACCAAATCTATGAGCGAGGACGTCCCGCAAGGCGAGCCACTGCGCGTGTTGCCTTTGCCGCACCAGCCGGTGGTCAAGGACCTCGTTCCGGACTTGACGAATTTCTACGCACAGCTCGCATTGATCGAGCCTTGGCTGCAAACCGTGTCACCCACGCCGCAGAAGGAATGGCGGCAGAGCCATGAGGATCGGGCGAAGCTCGACGGACTGTACGAGTGCATTCTCTGCGCCTGCTGCTCGACGTCTTGTCCAAGCTACTGGTGGAATTCCGAGCGCTTCCTCGGCCCGGCGGCGCTGATCCAGGCGGCCCGCTGGGTCAACGACAGCCGCGACGAGGCGACGGGCGAGCGCCTCGACAAGCTCGAAGACC
The DNA here is from genome assembly GCF_055811715.1 of Bradyrhizobium sp. WSM4872. Classification (NCBI taxonomy): domain Bacteria; kingdom Pseudomonadati; phylum Pseudomonadota; class Alphaproteobacteria; order Hyphomicrobiales; family Nitrobacteraceae; genus Bradyrhizobium; species Bradyrhizobium sp. WSM4872. The sequence continues at coordinate 27,488 of NZ_JBVVPT010000032.1, forward strand.
CCTTCAGGATCTATCGCTGTCACACCATCCTCAACTGCGCGAAGGCGTGCCCGAAGGGCTTGAATCCGGGCGAAGCAATTTCCGGATTGCGCCTCAAGATGGTCGAACGGAAGTTCTGATCGGATAGACACTCCCCGCATAAAGGAACGATGGCTGCGGCGCTGGCTTATCGACCAAACTGGAGACGCCTGATGGGCAAGAAACAATTCGCCGCGTTGCCGTTCACGCTGAAGAATTCCGAATTGCGCGTGATGCTGATCACGACCAGGCGCAAGGGCCGGTGGAGTGTCCCGAAGGGATCGCCGATGCGCAAGACGGAGCCGCATCGTACGGCTGCGCTCGAGGCTTATGAGGAGGCCGGTCTTGTCGGCGTCACCGCAAAGCGCGCGCTGGGCAGTTTCAAGCATCGCAAACGGAAGGGTGATCGCAAGCGGACCATGGATGTCGCCGTCTTTCCCATGAGGGTCCACGGGCAGGAGCGCTGGTGGCCGGAAAAAGGCGAGCGCGAAGCAATCTGGGTCTCGCCGAAGACGGCGGGCCGTCTGGTGCACAAGGCGCAGCTTCGGCGTCTGATCGCCCGCTTCGCGGCCCAAACGGAGAAGACCGCCTCCTCACCGCTGAGCGATGGCATGGCTCCAGGAACCCGCGTCTCGTCCAGCTATTCAAGGTAGATGAACCAGCAACCGCCCGGACTCGCATTCGAGGAGCGACCGCCTCATGAGATCCTGGCCGCTGCGGTCAAGCGGCGTTGCGCGATCCTGTTCGTCGGCGCCGGCGTCTCGATGGCTGTCGGCCTGCCGTCCTGGCAATCTCTGATCGACCATCTGCTGGATGACCTTGGACTTGAGCGCGACGTGATCGATGGAATGCACGGCGGCTACCAGATGCTGGCGGAGTACTACCGGCTGAAATGCGGCGGAATTGGCCCGCTCCGCAGCTGGCTCGACCGCAACTGGCGCGTCGACCCGGACAGGATCGCGGCCTCACGGCTCCACCGGCTCATCGTGGAGCTCGATTTTCCGACCATTTACACCACGAACTATGACCGCAACCTCGAGACAGCCTTCGAGGTCCTGGAAAAGCCCTACGCCAAGATCAGCAACGCAAAGGACATTGCAAGCGCCCGTTCGGGCGTCACGCACATCATCAAATTCCATGGCGACTTCGACGACGATGCCTCGCTCGTCTTGACCGAGACCGACTTCCTCAACCGGCTCGCGTTCGACTCGCCACTCGATATCCGGTTTCGCGCCGATGCCTTGGGCAGCACGCTGCTTTTCATCGGATACAGCATGTCCGATCCCAACATTCGGCTCCTATTGCACCGGATTTGGCAGAGCTGGGATGAGTCCGGGCACCGCCAGGACCGACCGAGGTCCTTCGCTTTCGTCACGCAGCGCAATCCGGTGCAGGAAGCGGTATTGGCGAACTGGGGCATCACCACCATAGCGCCGCCTGACGGCGTCAGCCCAGATGATGGTGTTAGCCGGTTTTTGCTGGACATCCGCCAGCGTATCGACCGAGAGACCTAAGGCGGACCCTAGCCTCGCCTTACGCTGCATATCCCGTTCCGGGGGGCCAGGGATCCGGCATGCTGCATGTCCAAAAAACCCGCGCGCCAACGTTGCGCCATGGCCGCTTCCGACAGATCGAACGATTTCTCAGGGCCGGCTTCCTCGCGGCCGGGTCGGTAGCTCAAGAGATAGATCCTGTCGTTGCGATGAAGGCCCTGTAGCTCGGCGCGAAGCTGGCGAGCTTCGAGGGCGTGACGAAGGCGCTGGAAGGTCTGATTGCCGAAGGTGAGATCGCTCTTGCGCTCAGCCGCGGCCTCGAGGCCGTCAGGAACGCTGCCGTCCCGCGCAAAGAGGTCGACGACGTAAAGGCGAAGCGAGGCTGCAGCTTCGAGGACCGGATCGAACGGCGCGTTGAGCGAGAACCCGCCATCGCCGAGCCACCGCCCGGCAACCTGCACCGGTGCGAATTCGGGGAGAAATCCGCAACTGGCCAGGATGTGATCCATCTCGATCCGCTCCGACGACGAGTCGAACAGAATGGCATCGCCGCTTTCGAGGTCTGTAGCGCAAATCGAGATGCGCAGCTCGCCGTTGTTCAGGCGCCCGAAATCGACCAGCCGCTGAAGGCGCTCGCGCGTCGGGCCGAGATCATACAGACCGGTGAACGGGAACGACGTTAGAGGGAGACGGGGATGAAAAAAGCCGATGTGGCCAAGCATGCGCGTATTGATTGAGCTCAGCCAGGCGGACAGATGGCGGCTGGCGTCCGGTGTGGCGGCAGCCGCTGCGGGAGCATGCCAGTAGCAGCGCAAATTCTCGAGGCGATCGGCGATTGGACATCCCGCGATCAAAGCGGCGGTAATCGCGCCCGCGGACGAGCCGGTGACCCAGTCGATGTGCGGCGAGACAGAAGTGAGGGCCTCGAATGCGCCGCCATGATACGCGCCGAGACCGAGACCGCCGGCGAACACGACGGCCGTGAGCGTTTGCTCTGCTGCCATGCGACCGCTCGGTTCAGCGGCGGGATCGGTCAGAAAGCAGCTTCATTGCCGATCCGCAAGCCGGGTTGGTCACCGATATCCCCTATATCGCCGTGCATAGGCATAGCGAGGATTGACGCCGCAATAGGCGTTCGTTCCCGATGCAGTCGCCATGCACTGAGCGTAACTGGCGAACTGGCAGTTGCCCGGATAGCCCCAGACGCGGCCCTGAAGGCAGTAGCGGTCTTGTGCGACGGCCGCCGTTGGGAACCCGAGGCCCGCCACGAGCGCGAGAGAGGCGGCAGCGAGAAGCAATCGATGTTTCATGGAAATCTCCGATTTCAACATTGAACGTCTCTCATGAAGCGGTGTTCCAAAGTGCAACGTTTGAGGCTCCTTTTCTCCGGTTCGACGCCAATCGTTAACCTGTGTGAAGCCGTCCGATGGCGATCGCGACTAAGGTAACGGATGTCCTCGATCGGAAGCGATATGTCTGACCAGTCTCCCAGCTTGAGAAACTTCACCATCAATTTCGGTCCCCAGCATCCCGCCGCTCATGGCGTGCTGAGGCTCGTGCTCGAACTGGACGGCGAAATCGTCGCACGCATCGATCCGCACATTGGTCTTTTGCATCGGGGCACCGAAAAGCTGATCGAGGCCAAGACCTATCTTCAGGCGATTCCCTATTTCGACCGGCTCGATTATGTCGCTCCCTTGACGCAGGAGCATGCGTTCTGCCTGGCGATCGAGAAACTGATCGGGCTTGAAGTTCCGCGGCGAGGGCAGCTGATCAGGGTGCTCTATCACGAGATCAGCCGCATCCTGTCTCATCTTCTGAACGTCACGACGCAGGCGATGGACGTCGGCGCCTTGACGCCACCTCTTTGGGGGTTCGAAGAGCGCGAGAAGCTCATGGTGTTCTACGAGCGTGCGTCCGGCAGTCGGATGCATGCCAACTATTATCGTCCCGGCGGCGTGCACCAGGACCTTCCACCGAAACTGATCGACGATATCGAGGCCTGGTGCGATCCGTTCCTGCGCGTCGTCGACGACCTGGATCGGCTGCTCTCGCTCAACCGCATCTTCAAGGCCCGAAATGTGGATATCGGCCGGGTGACGCTCGATCAGGCCTGGGCCTGGGGCTTCTCCGGCGTGATGGTGCGGGGGTCGGGCGCGGCCTGGGACCTGCGAAAGGCACAGCCCTACGACTGCTATGCCGAGATGGACTTCGACATCCCCGTCGGACGAAACGGCGACTGCTACGACCGCTATCTCATTCGCATGGAGGAGATGCGGCAATCCGTGCGCATCATGAAGCAATGCATCCAGAAGCTGAAGTCTGCCGACGGCCAGGGCCCGGTGCTCGTGCAGGACAACAAGGTCGCGCCGCCGCGACGTGGCGAGATGAAGCGTTCGATGGAGGCGCTGATTCACCACTTCAAGCTATACACCGAGGGCTTCCACGTTCCCGCCGGCGAGGTCTATGTCGCCGTCGAAGCTCCGAAGGGCGAGTTCGGTGTGTTCCTCATCGCGGACGGGACCAACCGTCCCTACAAGTGCAAGATCAGGTCGCCGGGATTCGCCCACCTGCAAGCGATGGACTTTCTCTGCAGGGGACATTTGCTCGCGGACGTCTCGGCAATCCTCGGGTCGCTGGATATTGTCTTCGGCGAGGTCGATCGCTGACTGGAAAGTTACAATGGAGGATCAGGATGGATATCAGGGAAAGCTCCGCTATGACCGAAGCGTCCGGCCTCGTGGACGATCAGGTCACCGCGCAGAACGGCTCGCACGCGCCGCACGCTGATACAAGAACAGGACTCGATGCGCCTTCCCAGGCGCCCTCGGCGCGATTGGCCGACCAACTGCGGAAGATGACCAGGGCAGCACCGCTGCAAACGGTCTTTGCGGCGTTTCTGTTGGGCGTTCTGGTGGCTCGGCGTCGCTAGACGTCGGCCAGGGCCGTCCCTTTCGTCGGCCGACCCTGGCCGTTGCACGAGAATCAGGCCAACGCGTTCGTCACCGGCGGCTCGTTCATCTGCTCCACCTGTGCGCCACTATCCGGCCGCGCCGGTCCGAGCACAGGCTCCTCGCCCAAAGGCTCGAAGCCGGCGCGGAAGCTGAACGATCCCTGGCCGTCGAGCGAAGGACCTTCGCAGTAGCGCCCCGGCTGCAGCGGCGCCGCGTTGCGTTCGGTACCCATGAACATGTAACTGAACTCGGTCGCCTCCTTGCTGCGGTCGAAGCTGTTCGGAATCGGCAGTGCGGCGTCCTTGCCCATTTCCTCGATCACTGCGAGCCATTGCTGTTGATGCATGGTGTCGCGCGCAATCAGGTAGCTCAGCATGTCCTGCATACCGGGATCGCTCGTGGAGTTGAAGAGACGCACGGCAAGGGTCCGGCCGGTGGATTCGGCGGCGACGTTGCAATACATGTCGGCGGCCAGATTGCCGCTGGCGTAGACATGCGAACAATCGAAGGGGACGCCGTCGCAATTGGCAGGGAAAGCCGCCATTCCGGTCGAGAGCAGATGCCGGTGCAGCATGCCCTCGATCACATGCCGCGGCCGCTCGCCGCCGTTCATCACCGCGCCGACGACCGGGTTGGCCTGCAGGCTGGTCTCCTGCATCGTTGCCGGTGCATTCTCCAGGTTCAACGCGACAGCGGTCGCGAGCATCTCGATGTGGCTGATCTCTTCGGTCGCGGTATTGAGCAGGACGTCGCGATATTTGGCCGGCCCCCGCGCGCCCCAGGCCTGGAAGAAATACTGAAGGCAGACGCGGATCTCGCCTTCGACGCCGCCGATGGCTTGCTGCAGCTGGCGGGCGAAGATCGGATCGGGCTTCTCGACCCTGACCGGATATTGCAGTCGTTTGTCGAAGTAGTACATGCGCAGCTCCTTTTGTGTTCACGCCATTGCGCAATGAGTGCTGCCGGGTTGCGTTCCTATGGGGTTTCTAGCGATTACTTTGAAAGCCTTTAAATTGCGGCGTGAACGCGATGCGGCCCCGGCGAGGAGAGGATCTCGCCGGGGCCGCTCTCATGCGCGCAACAGCAAGGAGCGCGCTTTGGAAATTGCGAACCGCGAACCGTTAGCGGCGCGGCATGGTGCCGTTGGACGGTGGCGTCGTCTCGTTGCGCATGCCGGGAGGACTGGAAGCACCCTGTCCGCCCCGCTCGACATGCGTGATGCCGCCGCCACCGGATCCGCCGGCTCCGCCCGAGCCGGCTCCTGCACCGCCAGCTCCAGCTCCGCCAGCTCCAGCTCCGCCAGCGCCTGCGCCGCCGGCACCAGCGCCCGCGCCAGCGCCGCCACCCGCGCCACCACCGGCGCCGCCACCAGCACCCTGTGCGAGCGCTGCGCCGACCGAAGCGCCTGCAAGCATCGCGGCCGTGAAGATCGTCAGCATTGTCTTACGCATCTTTCTTCTCCTTGAGGTTTCGATGTCGGATCAATCATGTGAAGCATCCACCGTTCCTAACCGTGCAGCGTGATCAAGCTCTGTCGTCGACGACTCCGCGTCGGTATTGCGAAGGCACGGCAACTTCGTCGAACCGTTTGGCGAGAGCATCGAGAGCCACGCGCATCTGCGGCCCCTGCATGGCCGCGCCGTGCCCGGTGACGACGATCTCTGGAGCGAGCGCGGCAAGTGCGCGCACCGATCTCTTGGCGCTTTCCCAATCGGGGGTGAAATACATCGGGGGCCCGTGCATCTCCGGCGTTTGCGTCACCGCGGCATAAACGGATTCCTGCCGTGTCGTTATGAAGGCGTCGCCGGCGATCAGCACGCGGTCGCGTTCGCGCCAGAGCGAGATATGCCCGGGGGTATGGCCGGGCGTATGGATCCACTGCCATTCCGGCATGAAGGGCACACCGTGATCAAAGGATAAATCATAGAGGCGCGATGCGACGTTCACCGGCTTTGTCGGAAATAGCGGAGAGAGAGAAGCGAGCAGCCCGCCACCGACGCTGGGATCGGCCGACGGATAGGATAGGCTTCCGTCAAGATAGGGATGCTCGGCCGCATGGGCATAAACCGGCACCTCCCATTCATTCGCCAGCGTTTCGAGCGCGCCGACGTGATCGAAATGCCCATGCGTCATGATGATGCAGGCGGGCCGGCCGCTTCCTCCAAATCTGGCTTTCGCGGCGGAGCGGATGGCGCCAGCCGATCCGGGAATGCCGGCGTCCACCAGCACCCAATTGCCGTCACCGGCGTTTTCGAAACCGACGAAGATGACGTTGACGATCGCAAGCTGACGATAGGCAACGTCAGCGACGATCTGCCGCGTGTTGTCGTTGCGATCGATGTCGGATTGCGCGTGCTCCGCGTCGGCGGAAGAGGGAAGCGGGATCTGCGTCATGTCCATTCAAGTCCGATTTGGTCAGCTCTCTAGCGCTCGATCGTGCCGATGCGCCGGATCTTCTTCTGAAGCAGCATCACGCCGTACAGCAGCGCCTCCGCGGTCGGCGGGCAACCGGGCACGTAAATATCGACAGGCACGACACGATCGCAGCCGCGCACGACCGAATACGAATAGTGGTAGTAACCACCGCCGTTGGCGCACGACCCCATCGAGATCACGTAGCGCGGCTCAGGCATCTGGTCGTAAATCTTGCGAAACGCCGGCGCCATTTTGTTGGTGAGTGTGCCCGCGACGATGATCACGTCCGACTGGCGTGGCGACGCGCGCGGGGCGAATCCGAAGCGTTCGGCGTCGTAGCGCGGCATCGACATCTGCATCATCTCGACCGCGCAGCAGGCGAGCCCGAATGTCATCCACATCAGCGACCCGGTTCGGGCCCAGGTGATCAGCTCCTCCGCGGTCGCCGTGAAGAAGCCCTTGTCCGCAAGATCATCGCGGATGCTCATGAAGAACGGATCGGAAGCGTTGTCCGGCTGGCCCTCACCCGGCCGGCCAGATCCCGGCCTGCCAAGTCCAGGCCGGCCAAGCGAAGGGACTGAGTTGCTGGCGTGCGGAGAGCTGTCTGTCATTCTTGTCCCTGAGCGCTGCGGCCTTTTGGCGATGCGACCACACGTTGATGCGACCACACGTTGCCGAGAACAGTCATTCGCATGCGGCGTTCCTCCGGCGGTTGGGCGATTTGTGTTCTGTTATCGCAGGTTAGCTTCGGGTCCGGCGGCCGGAACCCAGCGTTCGCCTCACTCATCACCCCCTAGGAACGATCCGCCGAAACTGCGGTTGGCGGCAACATGGCCCGTGAAATGGAGAACATGAGATGACGAACGCAGCCCGCGAGACATTCGTGGTCGGACTACGCAATGCGCATGCGATGGAAGTGCAGGCGCGGGAGCTGATGGAGCGTCAGTCGGAGCGACTGGACGAATATCCCGAGGTCAAGGCCAAGGTTGCCGCTCACCTTCAGGAGACCAACGAGCAGCTGAAGCGGTTGGAGAGATGCCTGGAAGCCTGCGGCGAGAGTACCTCCAGCCTCAAGGACACGACGCAATCCATGATGGCGAACATGCAAGCCATGGCACACTCGGTTGCCGGCGACGAGATCCTCAAGAACACTTTCGCCAACAATGCCTTCGAGAATTTCGAGATCGCTGCCTACAAGTCTCTGCTCGCCCTCTGCGGCGCCGCTGGGTTCGCGGAGGCCAAGGATCCGCTCGAGACATCGCTGAAGGAGGAGCAGCGTATGGCCGCCTGGATCGACTCGAACGTCGAGAAGGTAACAATGGAATATCTGGCGCATCAGCGCCAGGCGGCCTGATCGCACTCCATCGCCATCGCGGCGAGACCGCCGGTCCCCACTGGTGCGAGACCGGCGGGTTCGCCCGCTGAGTCTGCCTGCGCTCTCATATGGACGCGCAGGACCGAAACCCTCTCATCCACGTTTTGCTGTCATGGCGCACATCATCTTCAGCGACTATCGCAGTCCTGCTGCCGAACAGGCCTATGAGATCGCATGGGACTTTCTCGCCCGCAGCGGGGCGATCCACGATGAGTTCGAGGCGTGCGTATTTCTGGCCCAGCGCATCACCATGATGGTCGAGGAAGGCCAGGAAAACCGGATCCGGATGGCCAATCGCGCCATCTCCGAATACCAGTACCATCTCGAGAACCTCTGCAAGCCGGTCCGAGGCGCGGCTGCTTCACGGGCATGAGGGCTCGCACGGGTTTGTGGGCTCTTTCTACCGTTTACTGCCGATCGGCGATCGTCAGCTGGCCGCGTGCCCCGGTACGTCCGCTCCTGCGCGGTGCAATGGCCGGAACGAGTGCCGGCGCTTCCCCGGCCATGCGCATGGCGAAATAGGCGATAGTCGCGTGAAGACCATCCTTGAGCGCCACGCGCGGGCGCCACCCCAACGCCTTCACGGCCGTATCAATGACGGGCTTGCGGCGCTTCGGATCATCTTTCGGCAGCTCCTCGAACCGGAGCGGGGAGGCTGACTCCGTATACGCCAGCACGTCGCGCGCAATATCCTCGATCGTGACCTCGTGCGGATTACCCAGATTGCAGGGTCCGGTGACCGATGATGGACTCTCCATGAGCAGCTGGAGGCCGCGCACGAGATCGTCGACGAAGCAGAAGCTCCTGGTCTGCGTGCCACCTCCATAGATCGTGATCGGCTCTCCGCGAAGCGCCTGCACGATGAAGTTGGAGACCACGCGCCCGTCATTCTCCAGCATCCGGGGTCCGTAGGTGTTGAAGATGCGCGCGACCTTGATTTCAACCCCGTACATGCGATGGTAGTCGAACATCAGCGTTTCCGCGGCCCGCTTGCCCTCGTCGTAGCAGGCCCGGGGCCCGATGGGATTGACGTTGCCGAGATAAGATTCCGGCTGGGGATGGACCTCCGGATCGCCGTAGACCTCGCTGGTCGATGCCTGCAGGACCCGGGCGCCTTTCCGTTGCGCGAGCTCCAGCATGTTGATGGTGCCGAGCACGCAGGTCTTCATCGTGCCGACCGGATCTTTCTGATAGTGACGGGGCGACGCCGGGCAGGCGAGACTGTAGATCCGGTCGACGTCACCCTCGATCTCGACGGGATCGCGCACATCATGTTCGATGAAGCGAAAATTCGGATGATTGAGCAGCGGCCGGATGTTGTCGATCCTTCCCGTAAACAGGTTGTCGAGGCAGATCACCGTGTGGCCGCGCTGCAGAAGCGCGTCGCAGAGGTGGGATCCGATGAAGCCGGCGCCGCCGGCCACCAGAACAGTGGGGGAGCGGCGGGACGCGTTGATGCGGGTCTGAAGTGTCATGGTGCTGCCTTTCAGATTTGAGCGACCTGCATGGGACGCGAGGCGGGAAGTTGCGGGGCTTTCCGGCGGCGACGCACCGATGCCTCGGCGTAGTAGGTCTCCACCTGCCGGGCGCGATGTTCGGAGGTGTGGTCGGCCAGAACGCGGCGCCGAGCGTTTTCCGCGATCGTGCGCCTTTGCTCCTCGGGCATGTCGCGCAGGATCTCCACGACGTCGCGGGGGCTCGATGCGAGCAGGATTTCCCGGGAAGGCTCGAAGACGGTCTCGATTCCAGGCCACCGGTCCGAGATCACGGGCGTGCCGCACGCGGCCGCTTCGAACAGCCGAACGCTGGGCGAGAAGCCGAGCGCGCGCATGTCGGCGCGGGTGGCGTTTAGCGTAAAGCGTTGCTCTGCATAAAATGTCGGATGATGTTTGGGCGTGAGGTGCTCGATCCGGGCGACATTGGTGGGCCAGACCACCTCATCGGGATATTGCGCGCCCGCGACGACGAATTGCTCGCGTGACAGAGTGCGAGCAGGGGCGAGCAGCAACTGCTCCAGAACCGGTTGCCGGTCCTCGCTATAGGTCCCGAGATAGCCCAGTGCCCACTTCTTCTCCGCGCGTTGCGGCGCGTAAATGTCGGTGTCGGCACTGCAATACAACACCCGAGCCAGCGGACTGCCATAGTTCTCCTCGATTATGCCGGGCACTGGGCCGCCGGCAAAAGACAGGTAAAGGTCGAAGCGCGGGATCATCGCCGCGGAAAGATAGTCCAGGCCCTGCTCGAGCTTGGCAAGCGTGACCGGTGTGTCGATGTCGTAGAAGGCGGTAATCCCCCGGGCGTGGGTCGTGATCCATTCGGAGATCGCGATGCCGTCGGGCACATAGGAGCCGATGACCACCAGATCGGCGTCGCGGATCATCTTTCCGAAACGCTGCGGGATGTCCTTCAAGGATTGGTAAAGCTCGACAGTCCAAGCGGAAGGCCTGGCAAGATCACGATGCTCGCGATACCAGGGGACGTCGCGTTCGAGAAATGTGACCTGGTGACCTCGTCGTGCCAGGGCTTCGATCAGGGCGCGATAGGTCGTGGCATGACCGTTGCCCCAGGACGAAGTAACCGAAAGACCGACGACGACGATATTGAGGTTCATTCTGCTGCCTCGATTCGCGAACTGCTTGCGGCAAAGAGATCGTTGAACTGGCGCGCGCGCTGCCGGTAGGTGTGATGGCTCAGAATGCGCGCACGAGCGCGCGCTGCGATGGCCTGAGCCCGGTCGGGGCGCAGGGCGGCAAGATGCGCTGCGACCTCCGCCCCGTTCGCGGCCACTAGCACCTCGCGATCTGGCTCGAGAAAATGATCGATGCCGTCCCACTGGTCGGTGATCAGGCAGGCTCCGGCGCCGATGGCTTCGAACACGCGTGTTGGCGGCGAGAAGCCGTAGCGCGCCATGCTGTCGCGATTGACGTTCAGCGTCGCCAGACCGGAGCCGAAGAACGCGTTGTGGTCGCCGGTCCCGACATGCCCGACCTTATGCAGATTGGCTGGCGTGTCTTTGGAATCCCAACCCGATCCGCCGAGCACGAACGTCTTGTCCGGCAATTGGCGTGCGACATCGAGAAAGAACCGCTCGACGCGCTGCTCGCGGTCGGGCAGGCGGTTTGCCAGCAAGCTCAGATCGCAGGTGAAGTGCGGATTGGGCGGCGCCGGAAAGTGCGTGGCGGGGTCGAGCGCATTGTAGATCGGCACGCAGTCCTGCGCGCCGATGCCGCGATAAGCGGATACGACGGCATCGCCGCCGCCATAGGTCAAAACCATGTCGTAGGACCGGATCGCATGGCGCAGATGATGTTCTGGATTGTCCGCCACCGACTCCAGCGTCGCAGGGGCATCGACGTCCCAATAGATGCGCATTGCATTCGACGGAATCTCGGCGACCGCGTTCTCCAGCTCCTGATCGAAGACGCCGACGCCGCTGGCTTTGACCAGCATGTCGGCCGAGCGGGCAGCTTCCTCAAGCGAACTTCGCCAGCCCTCAGGCGTCGCGGCGTAGACGACCACCTTCGCCCAGTCGGGATCGTCGATGTCGCGATGGGCCTGACGCTCGAAGGCATCGGGCTCGTAGAATGTGACGTCGTGGCCGAGCGCCGCAATCTCCTTCAGCATGCCGCGGTAATAGGTGGCGGCACCGTTCCAGTAGGACGAGACGAGGCTGGATCCGAAGAAGCAGATCTTCATGCGGAGGCTCCGATGTATCGCAGGGGCTGTGTCGCGTGGCCTGTGGCCCGGAGGTCCTGCACGATGCCGACTAGCTGCTCCGCCCGGTGACGGCAGGTGTGACGCTCCTTGATCGTCCGCAGTCCGGTCTCCACCGTGGCCGACCATAATTCCCGGTCATCGAGTAGCGCACGAAGCGCCCGCTTCATTTCGGTACCGTCGGAGGCGCTGAGATAGGCACCTTCCGGGAACAGACTGTCGGCGTCTGACCAGGGGGCCGAGACCAGTGGAATGCCGCACGCCATCGCCTCGAAGACGCGAATGGTCGGAATGCCCGGAAGCAACCGGACATAGGGGCCGCGGGGAACGTGGACAGTCGCGCGTGCGCCGGCGAAAGCAATGGGAGCCCAGTGTGCGGGCAGCCAGCCGCCATACCGAATGCCTGCCGCCTGAATGGTGTCGAGCGCCGCGTCCGAATAGCGGACGCCATAGACCCCCGCGCGCAGCTTCAGCTCGGCCACGGGTTCGACCAGAAATTCGTTGAGCTCGGTGCTGCGTTCGCCGTCGCCCCAATTGCCGATCCAGACGACATCGTCGGTGCGCTCGACATGCGGCAGCGGATGGTACAGGGCGACGTCGGCCGCCTCGTGCCAAGTGAAGGCCCGGTCGGCCCAGCCGAGCTTCAGATAGATTTGACGAAGGACCTCGCCGAAGGCGAGCACACCGTCGAAGCCGTCGAGGTCGAACTGCGCAAGCTCGTCCGGTGCGCTGACGGCGCGATGATGGGTGTCGTGGAACAGCAGCGTGAAGGGAGCGCCTTGAGCCCGTTTCGATCCGATGTCCGCGATCAGATCGGGCGAATTCCATTCGTGGACGATGACGAGATCGGCGGCGTGCAACGCCTCGTCGAGATCAAGGGAGGCGTCGTAGCGGCGGATGCCGATGCCGGGAAACAGCGTTGGAATATCCTCCATCGTCTGACTGCCACCCTCTTTGATCGCATTTAGTCGGCTCCAGCCGTCGATCGGCTCGAACACGACGACCTCATGGCCGAGCGCGTGAAGCTCGCGGGCGTAGCCGCGCAGGAAATGGGCGTTGCCGTTGTTCCAGCAGGAGGTGAACGCGTGGTAGAACAGAACGCATTTCATGCGCGTACCTCCATGGGGGCGGGCGCGTGATGGACGGCAAGCATCTCCTCGTAGAGGCTGAGATAGGCGCTCGTGGTCCGGGTCAGCGAGTAGGTCAGGGACTGCTCAAAGGCGGCACGTTGCAGCCGCACCCGCTCGTGATCGTCGGTGCACAGGCTTGCGAGTGCTCGATGCAGCGCCTTGCTGTCGGTGGGATCGACGAACAGCGCGGCCCCGCTCCACAATTCCCTGAAGGTGGGAATGTCGGACAGGACGAGGGCGCATCCCGCCGCCGCGGCTTCCAGAACGGAGAGGCCGAACGGCTCATAGAGCGCGGGGCTGGCGAAGATGGCGGCGTGCTGCAAGTGCGCGCGCATGGCTTCGTGAGACAACTGCCCGAGCCAGGTGACGGAAGCCGAAGGGCACTCGTCCGCCGGCCCGGCGACCCGAACGGGCCAGTCCAGCCCAGGCGCCGCAGCCGCCAGGACCTCGATGTTCTTGGCGCGGTCCCACAGCCGGCCCGCCGCAAAGATCATGTCTTGCTTCCGTCCCGCGAGGCCCTGAGGGCCAATTCCATTCCAGATCACGATGCCGCGCGAGCGAGGCCGGTAGATTTCCGCTATGTCATCGTGGAAGGACTGGCTAGGACAGACCCAGGCCTGTGCGGTGTCGAGTGCGGCGGTCACCCGTTCGGTGTAGCCGCGCCATTTCGGTTCGCCGAGCCAGCTCGTATCGCGGCAGGCGAGCCCCCAGGAGTTGACGCAGGAGTGGGCGACGACCACCACCGGAGCGCGCCAGGCGAAGGCCGCCTCGCGAAAACTATTGAGGTGAACGACGTCAGGCCTGATTCCGGCTTCGAGCTTCGCAAGGACGCGCCTGGCCTGGGACAGATCTTGTCCTTCCGGATCCTGCCATTCGAGTGCAAGGTCCGTTTCGATCAGGCGGACCCGCGAGCCACGTAGCATCTCAAGCTGGCCGGCCCGCGCGCGCGGACCCATCGTCACCAGGGAGACGTCGGCGCCCTTCGCTGCAAGAGACGAAGCAAGAGAAGACGAGTAGGTCCAGACGCCTCCGACGGTATCGGTCGTCATCAGGATCCTGAGCTGCGAGCTGCGGCTCATGATGCCACCTGCAGTTCGAGAGTCTCGAGCGGGACCGGGCGGTCGTTCTGCACGTCGCTGAACTGGTCGAACATCGCGAGATAGTGCCGGTGTGCGCGCTCCCAGGCGAAATCGTCGGGCTCGCCCCAAAGCTTTCGATAATCCGGCGAGCCGGGATAAGGATACAGCGGGACCGGATCGTTGGCCCAGATGCCGGCATCCTGCATGGTGCGGCGCCAGCGCTGCACGACGGGGTCCTCGTCCTCGGGGACTTCGATCAAATTGGCCTGCACGAACGGAACGTGACGGCGCGCTTGGACCAGCCGTTCGGCAAGCTGGTCGGTCGTCATCTTGCAGTTCTTGGCGAGCGCGGCGCGGCCCTCGACCGTGAGGCTCTCGATGCCGGCTTCAATCGAGACGCAGCCGGCGCGGCCGAGCAGAGCCAGCATGTCCGGCTTCCAGAGATCGATGCGGGTCTGCACTCCGAATTTCAGCCCGCGTGTGGTCAGCCCTTCCAGCAGTTCCACGTTTGGAAGGAAAATTTCGTCGATGAAATAGACATATTCGATGCCGTGCTCACGCAGGCCATCGATCTCTTCGAGAACGATGGAGGCAGGCCGCTTGCGGTAGGCGTTGCGGAAGTTCTCCTTGGCGCAGAACGTGCAATTGTACGGACATCCCCTGGACGACTCGACCTCGGCGCCAGGCGCCTGTGGCTCGGCTTCGAAACGGTGGTGGTGATGGTGATGCCGCCGGATCATCTCCTCCGGCCAATCGAGCGGCGGCTGATCCTTGAATGCGACCGCCTGCGGGCCGCCATTGACGCGGACCGATGCGCCATCGGCGAAGCACAGGCCCGGAAAGTCCCGTTCGCCATTGGCAAGACGCAGCAAGGAGGCTTCGCACTCGCCCATCACGACGATGTCGGTGCCGAGCTTTCGAAGCGCGGCCCTTGGCACAGTCGAGCCATGGGGGCCCACCGCGATGAGGATCGGAGCCAAGTCGCGCACCGCCATCGCGAGCTCCTGGGGAACGCGGAGTTCGGGAGGGGCGCAGCGCCAGAACAGATAGGTCGGCGCCGTCGTGATGACGATCTGGTCGGGGCCGAACGCGCGCAGCTCGGCTTCGACATCGCCGAGAGAAAGGTCGAACATGTGGGCGTCGAGCAGCAGCGTCTTGTGCCCGGCCGCCTTCAAATAATGCTCGGTGATCCCGAGTTCGAGTGGAAGGTGAGGGGATCGACAGCCGAAATAGATGCTGCCGCCAAAGTCCCAGTTCGGGTTGATGAGGGCAACACGCGTCATGCCAGCGCCTCGCGGTTGCCTTGTGACGATCCGAACCTGCCGTCGAGCCAGCTGTGAAGGGATCGGAGGCCGTCTGCGAATGAAATTTGAGGGGCCCAGCCGAGCGCGCTGGAGAGTGCGCGCGTGTCGGTGACGTACCAGGGCTGATCCCCGGGCCTCCAATCGGCAAAGCGATAGGCCACCTTGCGGCCGGTCAGATCGGTGATGCGGTCGATCAATTCCAGCAGACTGATTGCGTTGGCCGGACCGCCGCCGAGATTGAATACGCGTCCACGGGCGAGCGCGATGCCATCGAGCACGGCGAGCCAGGCCGAGGCCGCGTCGGAGACGTGAAGCGCATCGCGGACCTGATGGCCGTCGCCATAGATCGTCAGCTCTTTGCTGCGGATGGCGCTCAGCAGGAAATGCGCGATCCAGCCCTGATCCTCGGTGCCGAATTGACGGGGCCCATAGATGCAGCTCATGCGCATCACCACGGTCTGGAGGCCGTAGACCCGCGCATAATCATGGACGTATTGATCCGCCGTTCCCTTGGAGCATCCATAGGGGCTGTAGAAGTCGAGCCGTGCATTTTCCGAGATGCCGGAGGCCAGCAGGCCGCTTGTCGGCGTGTAGCGGCGGCCGGTGAGCGCGATGTCGCCATCGTCGATCAGGCGTCCGTAGACCTTGTTGGTCGAGGCGAATACGATCGGCGCGGCGTTGTTGTGGAGGCGCACGGCTTCGAGCACGTTCAATGTGCCCCGCGCGTTGATCTCGAAATCGGCGGCCGGATCGCTCACGCTGTCGGTGACGGCGACCTGGGCGGCCAAGTGCAGCACGGCGCGGGCTTCGCGTACGGCGTCGATCACCGGGATCGGCTCGCGAATGTCGGCCACGGTGATTGTGACCCGGTCGCCATGCCGGGACTTCAGCCACTGCGCATTCTCCCGCACGCCGGCGCGGGCGAGATTATCCAGGATCAGCACCGGCTCGCCGCGCTCCGCGAGTCGGTCGGCGAGGTTGCAGCCGATGAACCCGCATCCGCCGGTGATCAGGACGGGTCTGTTGTCTCGTTCACTCATCACGCAACTAATCCTCGTTGCAGCAGCTCCCTGGTGGCTCGCTCCGCCTGATCGTCAGCGATCTGGTCGGCGAGATATTCCGCCAGCTCTTCGAGCCCATCCCTGAATGCGACGCGAGGCTCGAAGCCGAGCACGTCTCGGGATTTTCCCATGTCGGCGAAGCAGTGGCGGATATCTCCAGCGCGATATTTTCGCGTCAGCTCGGGCGCAATGTCGCGGCGCCCCATGACTTCGGCGAGATCCTCCGCGACGGACAGGATGGTGCGACTCTGGCCCGAGCCGACGTTGAAGACGTCCTGCGCGTGCTCCGCCTCGAGCGCCATCCGGCAGGCGCGGGCGACGTCATGGACATGGACGAAGTCGCGGCGCTGCCGGCCGTCCTCGAAGACGAGGGGTGGGCGGCCGTTGAGCAGCCGGGCGGCAAAGATGGCCAGCACGCCGGTATACGGATTAGACAGGGCCTGACGTGGCCCGAACGCATTGAAGAAGCGTAGCGCCACCGTCGGGATGCCATAGGCCTTGCCTGTGATCAGGCACATGCGCTCCTGCGCATATTTATTGAGCGCATAGATCGAGCTCAGCGAAGGCTGCTTTGTCTCCGGCGTAGGGATGGGATCGAGCGGGTTGCCGGCGGCGTCGCGCAGCTCCCAATCGCCGCGGCGAAGCTGCTCGACCGCCCGCTCCTCGCAGGCGACCACGCTCTGATCGGCGCTCCGGTAAAGGCCTTCGCCGTAAATGCTCATGGACGAGGCAACCACGAGCCGCGCGACCGGGCGCCTGGATAGTGCCTGCAGCAGCACGGCGGTGCCGAGCTCGTTGGTCCTGACATAGGGTTCGATGTCGTACATGCTCTGGCCGACGCCGACTGCTGATGCGAGATGCAGGACCATGTCGGTGCCGCGCAACGCATGATCGACCGCGAGAGCGTCGGTGACGTCACCGACGACGAGCTCCGCGTCTTTGGCAAGATAGGCGGGACGCTGGCGGTTGCCTCCGTGGACCTGCGGCGAGAGATTGTCGAGCAGGCGGACTTCATAGCCCGCCGCCAGCAGAGCGTCGGCTGCATGCGATCCGATGAATCCCGCGCCTCCAGTGATCAATACTCGCGTCATTCACCGCTCCGTGCCGCCGTGAGATCGATCCTGCGGGATCAATCCGTGATGAGAATGAAAGCGCGCTGCTGTTCTGGTCGGGCGACCGGCGCGCCAGTCACATTTGGGAGTAGAAGCGATGCAAGGAATGTTCGTTCCTGCGAAACCTACAAACGAAAATTTCTCTAACCTGGATCAATAACCCAGGTGAATCCGCCGATGCAGCGAGCTAAAAATGCACGCCGTGAGCCGGCGCCTGCAGTTCGAGATGGCTCGCGACCGTCGCGCCGATGTCCGCAAACCCGGTGCGCTTGCCGACCGGAGAAGTTGACCGCGCGCTCCACGCCAAAATCGGCACTTGTTCCCGGGTGTGATCGGTACCGCTCCAGGTCGGGTCGCAACCATGATCGGCCGTGATGATCAGGAAATCATCCTCGCGCAGGCGATTCAGCAGATCCGGAACGCGCGCATCGAAGGTTTCGAGTGCCGCTGCATAGCCCCCGACATCTCGGCGATGGCCGTACAGCGTGTCGAAATCGATAAAATTTGCGAACAAGATCCCGCCCTCTGCAAGAGAGGCCAGCCCATCGAGCGTGGCATCGAACAGCGCCTGGTTGCCATCGCCGCGCAGGTTCCTCCCGGTCCCGCGATGGGCGAAGATGTCGTCGATCTTGCCGATCGTGACGATGTCACGGCCTGCGCTTTCGGCAAGATCGAGGATTGTCCACTCCGGCGGCGGAACGGAAAAGTCCTTCCTGTGCGCTGTCCGCTTGAAGTCACCTGCGGACGTGCCGATGAAGGGACGTGCGATGACGCGCCCGATGTTGAGGGGATCGATCAGTCGGCGGGCAATGCGGCAGACCTCATAGAGGCGTTCGAGTCCGAACGTCTCTTCGTGCGCTGCGATCTGAAACACGCTGTCGGCCGATGTATAGCAGATCGGTTCGCCCGTCCTGACGTGACGCTCGCCGAATTCGGCGATGATCTCTGTGCCGGAGGCGTGACAGTTCCCGAGGATGCCGGGCAATCGAGCCTGTTCGCACAGGCTCTCCACCAGGTCGCGCGGGAAACACGGCTTGGTTCTTGGAAAATAGCCCCAGTCGAATGGCACCGGCACGCCGGCGATCTCCCAATGACCGGATGGCGTGTCCTTGCCTTTGGAGATCTCGCTCGCGCAGCCAAATCGCGCATGCTCAGGACGGCCATCGAGCCCCGGCGGTACGCGCCCAGTGGCGAGACGGCAAGCCTGGCCCAGGCCGAGCGCAACCAGATTGGGAAGCCGAAGCGGCCCCTCCCGGCTTGGTCCGTCGGCAGTGCCGGCCATGCACATGTCAGCAATGTGGCCGACGGTATCGGCACCCTCGTCGCCGTAGTTGATGGCATCGGGCGCGGCGCCGATCCCGACGGAGTCCATCACCAGGATCAGGGCACGCATGTCGGCTCCGAGATGGCCGGGCGCGAAGACGCTGCGGACGGCGCGAGCCCGGTTTTCGCGCAATAGCGTTCGACCATCTGTGCGCAGAAATCCGCGAACTCGTTCACGTCGAGGGGCGGGCTGGTGTGATGAGGCTCGATACCCCGATGTTCTGGGGTGAAGCAGAAGGTCACCGTAACCTGAAACTCGGCCAGCGCGTCCATCTGCCGATCGAACCAGGCGAGCGCATTGGGACGGAAGCTGTCGGCCCAGGACAAGCCGGTCCTGAGATGCTGCACCCCGAGCCGGCGCATCCAGCGCACGGCGTCATTGAGGCGGTGGTCCTCGAAGTGAAACCACTGGCACAAGCCCATCGCAGGTGCATATTGGCTGAACAGGCCCGCGGCAGCTTTCGGCGTGCCGTCCTCGCGCAGCAGCCCCATGTGGAAATGCCGGTAGTAGGAGGAGCCTTCAGCTTCCTTGTGCCGCGTGGTCGCCTCCCAGCTCGAAGGAAGATCGTACAGGCTGTACCAGTGAATTCGCGGCGCCCGGCCAGTCAACAGCTCGGCGGTCCGCGTCAGTCCCCAGGCCTGCACCTCCTCGGCACCGAAGGACGAGACTCCCACCTCAGTGACCCAGACCGGCAGCGGGGTGACCGCCTTGATCTCGTCGAGCTTCACCGGCCATTCCGCGATCTGCCACAAGTTCCAGTCCAGCGGAAAGCCGTGCACGGCCACGGCATCGACATGATCGAGCACGCCGCGAGCCTGCATGTTGCGCAGGAAGGACGGATCGATTGGCGACATGCCGCCGAGCACGCGCGGAAGTGTGGGATGCGCGCTGCGGATCGCCTTTCCGGCAGCGAGCGCCAGGCTCGCGAACATGGCCCAATCCGGATCGATCAGGATGTCCCAGTGCGACTTGTTGTTGGGCTCGTTCCAGATCTTGGCGGCTTCGATCATCGACCGGTCTCCCGCGACGGATAAACCGGACCTTCCGCCTGCGGCCTTGTCACCCGCTTGCAGAGATAGACTTCCTCTTCCGGATGCGCGGCAATCGCAAAGCCAGCGCTGCGCAGCATGGCTTCGGCGCAGGCGCGGTTCGGCACCCACCAATTCGTGGGGTCGTCAGCATATTTGTTCTCGATGAAGTGCAGCTTTGGATAGCCCGGGGAATCGAACTGATCGGTGGTCCAGAAGTCGTAGTTCTTGTCGAGGGAATCCACGCGGCTGTCGCCGCGCTGCATCGACTGGAACAGCAGGAGATCGCCGGCAACGTGCTCGTGGATCAGGTCGAGTGCCAGTAGAGGGTGCCGCAAGTGGTAGAGCACCCCCATGAAGATCACGAGATCGAACTTTTCGCGCAGCTGTCCGACATCATAGGCTGACATCTTGCGGAACTCGATCCTGAGCCCGTTCACCTCGGCCGCGAAGCGGGCTTGCGCGAGATATTCATCGTCGGTGTCCAGGCCAAGGACGCGCTCGGCGCCGCGCCGCTTCATCTCCATGGCGTAGAATCCGGCATTGCAGCCGATATCGAGCACGGTCTTGCCTTCGAGACGGTCCGGGATGATTCCGGAGAAGCGGCGCCATTTCACGTTGGGATAGTCGCCGAGAAAGTGTGAAGGCGCTGTCGGCACGCCGTTCAGGTCCAGGTTGTGAAACCATGGCCCGAGCGCATCGACGCGCTGGCGGATTTCCTCGCGGGAGAGGGCGCCTCTGCTCATGCGGTCACTCCATTGTTCATTGCTTGGGCCGGGCGGGCTGCCTCCGGCGAACCGCCGGCCAGCAGTCGAAAGCGTCCGTTCCCGGCGGAGCTTTCCGCGAGCAACGCCATTGCCGTCCGGTAGCCGTCGATGGTGCCGACGTCGACATAGGATTCGCCAGCCTTGACGCCGAGACCCTGGCCGCCGGCCGCGATGTAGGCATTGACGAGTGTCCCGAAATATTCATCCCGGCGCTCGCGCTTCGTCCACAGCGACTGGAGCTCGCGAAATCCGTTGCCGGACATCTTGAAGGCGCCCCATATCCATTTCGACGCCGCATCCGGCCGCTTGACCTGGATCTCCGTGACGCGATCGCCATCGAGCACGACGGCATCGAAGAACTCGGGGTGTTCAACCGGAAACAGCAGAAACGACAGGTCAGCGGGCGGCAATGCCTGCAAGGCCGCCTTGGGGAACCAGACCGTGTCCGGAAGTCCGACCAGGATGTCTTCGTCGTGGCCGACCACAGTGCCCGCCCTGAACACGGCATCGCAGAGCCCCGACGCATCGGGCTGCACGACATAGGCGAGCTGGGCGCTGCCATAATGATCGCCGAAATATTCGAGGATGTCCGATTTGCCGGGGGAGATCACGAAGCAGATCTTGTCGGCCCCCCCAAGGATCAGCCGCTCCAGCAGATATTCCGAGACCGCGCACGGACGGTCGATGCCGTCGTCGCGTTGGCTTCCGACCGGAAGCAACTCCTTGGAGAAGGCGAGCGGCTGGATGCGGCTGCCGCGGCCCGCGGCCGGAACGATGCCCCACATGATCAGGCCTCCTCGGGTTGCTGTCGGCGCGCGCCGAGGGATGCCGTCTGCTCGAGCAGCGAAATCAGTTCGGCTGCACGCTTGTCGGATGTGTGCTGATCCATGGTCCGTTCGTATGCGCGCCCGGCGATGTGCTGAAGTTCGGCGTCGGCCATCGTCAACGCAGCAAGCGTGTCCTTCGCATCGCGTGCGATCAGGATTTCCTGGCCGGGTACAAAGAATTCATCGAGTCCCGGCCAGTCGTCGCTGAGGAGCGGGGCCTTGCAGGCAGCAGCTTCGAACAGGCGGCCGGAGGGGCACCAGCCCATCTCCGCCATGGCCCGGCGCGTCACGTTGAGTGTCAGCCGGGACGACGCAAAGAACGACGCGTGCTCCGACGGCGGCAAGTGCTGCACGAAGTAGATGTTTGGCGACCAGGGAAAATCTTCCGGGTATTGTGCACCCCCGATCAGGAAACGGCGATCCTGCCTGTTACGTGCGGGTTCGACGAACAGAGCCTCGAGCGCGCGCTGGCGATCCTGCGAATATGTGCCGAGATAGGACAGATCCGCACGGTAATGCGGCCGCGACGGCACGGGCCGATGGATGTCCGTATCGACATGGCCGTAGAGCGGGCGGACATTCCAGGCGCCGAGCCTGTCGCGAAATTCGTTGCAGATGCGGGAACCGCCGGTGAAGCTCAGGACCAGCGCGAAATCCCGCAAGCCGCGCGCTCCGATATAGGGAACGGCCTCGCCGGCCATCAGCTTCGCCAGCGTGACCGGCGTGTCGAGATCGTAGAACACGGGCACCGCGCGCCCCTCGGACAGGACGAGCTCCGTCGCGGCGATCGCGTCGGGACAATAGGAGGTCACGATCGCGACATCGGCATCGCGAATGTCGCTGCGCGCCGAAGGAAACACATCGTCCCAGTTCGTAAACAGTCGCAATTGGCCGCCGGGCAGTTCGTGCAAATCCCGCGCGCCGGCGTAGTAGGGCACGTCGCGCTCGAAAAAGACAACGCTGTGGCCGGCTCGCGCGAGATGCTTGCAAAGCCCTCGCCACAAGGTGGCGTGACCGTTGCCCCAGGACGAGGAAATTGTCAGGCCGAAAATGACGATCTTCACGCTGGCACCCGCTGATTGATCCCGGTGATCTTGAGTCCGCGATTGTCCACGCTGAGGGTGCTGACGCTGCCGGGGTCGATCTCGATCGAGAGGAAGTCGTCGAGCTCTTTCCGGGAATAGTGCAGCAGCGCCGCGCGGATCGGTTCGGCATGGCTGACGGCGACGACGACGGTGCCGCTACTATGATCATTGCGCAGCTGCTCCAGATGGGCGACGACGCGCTTCTGGAGCGATCGCATGCTTTCGCCGCCCGGCGGACGGTTCGTTCCGCGTTGTTCGTTCCAGCGCGACCATCGGAGGTCCCGGGCGAGCGCCTCGAACGACAGTCCGGTCCATTCGCCGTAGTCGAGCTCGTCGAGTGCCGGCACGATCTCGACCGGCAAGCCGAAATGCGCCGCCAGGATACAGGCCGACTGCATGCAGCGCCGCTGCGGGCTCGACTGCACCATGCTCGGCGGCGGCGTGAAGGTATCGGCGCATCGCGCGATTTCCTCGCAGCCGAGATCATCGAGTTCTACGCCCTTCATCCGGCCGCAGAGCGTGCGGCCGAGCAGGGCATGATGCCCATGGCGGATCAGATGAATGATCTTCGCCATCAGGTGTACGCCTTGTCGTCGATGAAGGCGCGGGTCCGTCGCCCGGCCTCCTCGTCCGTGAACTGCTGAGGCGGCGACTTCATGAAATAACTCGAGGGGCCCGTCAGCGCGCCGGCCTGCCCGCGGTCCATGGCAAGCTTGGCGCAGCGGACCGCGTCGATTACGACACCCGCCGAGTTCGGGGAGTCCCAGACCTCGAGCTTGACTTCCGCGCTCAAGGGCACACCGCCGAACGTCGTGCCCTCCAGGCGGATAAAGGCCAGCTTGCGGTCGGTCAGCCACGGCACATGGTCACTCGGGCCGACATGGATATTGTCGGCATCCATGGGCACGTCGAACTGGCTGGTCACGGCCTGGGTTTTGGAGATCTTTTTTGATGTCAGCCTTTCGCGCTCGAGCATGTTCTTGAAATCGGTGTTGCCGCCGACATTCAGCTGGTAGGTTCTGTCCAGCCGCACGCCGCGTTCGCGGAAGAGATTGGCGAGCACACGGTGCAGAATGGTGGCGCCGACCTGGCTTTTGATGTCGTCGCCGATGATCGGCAGACCTGCATCCTCGAAACGCCGCCGCCAGTCGGGATTTGAGGCAATGAAGACCGGGATGCAATTGACGTAGCCGCAGCCGGCCTCGATCGCGCGCGCGGCGTAAAATTCGCTCGCGCGCTGCGAGCCGACGGGAAGATAGGACACAAGCACGTCCGTGCGCGACGTCGCGAGCACTTCGGAGACGTCCGCTTCCGGAACATCCGCAATCGGGACGTCGTCCTTGAGATAATGGCCGACGCCGTCCATGACCGGGCCGCGTTGGACCACGACGCCGGTGGGCGCAACGTCGGAGAAGCGGTGCGTGTTGTTCGGCGCTGCGAAGATAGCCTCGGCCACGTCGCGTCCGACCTTACCGGCATGGACGTCAAAGGCCGACGCGACCTGAATGTCGCTGATGTGGTAGCCGCCGAGATCGGCGTTCATCAGCCCAGGCACCGGCTCATTCGATTTGGCGTCCCGGTAGTAGGAGAGCCCCTGAACGAAGGAGCTCGCACAATTGCCGACACCGACGATGCCGACGCGCACGCGCCGCCTGTCCTGAAGACGAGAATGCATGGATCTAGGCCCTCCGGAAGACGTGCAGCGTTAAGGCATGCAGTGTTGAAGACGTACAGTTTTGAAAGCTTACAGTGTTGACGTAAGTACGTCGGCGAACGTGAGGAACGTATGTTCGTTCCTGAACTCACGGCACTATGTCCGCCTCACGTCGGATTCCGGCCAAAAAAATTTCGCCCGCTTAACCTGGGATAGAATCCCGGGCATTTTGGCGGGAACGAAAAGCTTCCATGATGAAGATGAAGAAGATGATGCTTTGAGAGAGTCCGATCTACGAAAGAACAAATCCTCGCGCCCGGCGTTCACGGCGAAACAGTCTGACGCGAGGGCCGATCCGTCGCTCGCTCCTTGTCAGCGATCGAGGTGTCACATGTCGTCAAAATCACAAACCAGCGAAGCCCAGCAGACCACCAGCCATGACGTGATCCGGAAATGGGCGGAGGAGCGCGGCGGAAAGCCCGCGACGGTCAAGGCTACCGAGGAGGACGGACACGCCGGCATCCTGCGCATCGATTTCGATCCGCCCGACGAAGGTCTCGACCGGATCAGTTGGGACGAATTCTTTGCCAAGTTCGACGAGACCGGCATTGCGTTCCTTCACCAGGACCGCACCAAGGACGGCAAGGTGAGTCGCTTTCACAAATTCGTGCGTCGTTGATCGGATCACCGCGGGTGTCAGGCGGTTGGACGGAGGCGATGCGGGCAGGCGACTTCGAACGCGCCTGGACGATCAGCGATCGCGACCTGACGATGCTTGCGTATCCACCCAAGCACACCGGCCCGCGTCATCTCCAGCGGATCTGGCGCGGCGAGGAGCTGAGGGGCAAGGATGTGCTGGTCCGCTGCTACCACGGGCTCGGCGACACCATCCAGTTCCTGCGCTTCATGCGACCGCTCCGCGATCTTGCGCGCAGCATCACTGTGTGGTGCCAGAGCGAGCTTCTGTCGCTGGTTGAGCGAGCGGCCGGCGTCGATCGTGCCTTTGCGCTCCACGACGGTCCACCTGACATCGACTTCGAGGTCGATATCGAGATCATGGAGGTGCCGCATGCCATAAGGGCGAGGCGGGAGCACGTCGAGATGCGTGCACCTTACGTATCGCTGCCGCCGGCGATCGAGCTACCACTGCCACAAGGTCTTGCCGTCGGCCTGGTTTGGGAGGTCGGCAACTGGGACAAGCGAAGGACGGTCCCGCCGTCCTTGTTGGGGCATCTTGCCGTTCCCGGCGTGACGCTCTACTCGCTGCAACGCGGGGCCGGAACGCGCGAACTGGCCGAGATCGGCGCGAAGGACGTCAGTACGCCTGACATTACGGTTCTCGGTCATCTGCTCCAGCGGCTCGATCTGCTCATTTGCGTCGACACCATGGTGGCCCATCTCGCGGGAGCCCTCGGCGGTGACGCGTGGGTCTTGTTGCATGGGGATTGCGACTGGCGCTGGCCGTCATCCGAGTCCCATTCCCCTTGGTATCCAAGCCTGCGGTTGTTTCATCAGAGGACACCAGGCAATTGGGATGACGTCATTGGGGAGGCGCGGGAGGCCCTGATTGCACGCTCCGCAAGCCTCCAAGGTGTCGCCCGAGAGAGGCTCAAGCGAGCGCAAGGTCCGCAGTAAGTGGCCTGAGACGCGTGGCCGACGCATCGTCGCGGCTGGACGGAATGCCCAGGTAAGTCGGATCGAATCTTGCGAGCCGCACGAGTCCCGGCCAGTCCGTGATCGTTACCGTCTTACCCTGCCATTGCAGGAGATTGCATCGTCGCAGTTCCTGAATCGTGCGGTTGGCGTGGACCGGGGAGATGCTGCATGCTGCCGCAAGATCCGATTGGGTAAAGGGTGACGGCAGCCTGAGATCTCGCGCCAAGCCGACACTTTGCAGGCGGGTGGTGATCTCGCACAGCAGATGCGCCACGCGCGTCAATGCATCACGGCTGCCCAGGTTCACCGTCCAGTTGCGCTGAATGGCGTGGCTGGTGAGCAGCATCAGCAGCAATGCGCGAGACATCGCGGGCGAACGCGCGGACAGCTCGTGAAAGAAGCGGTGTGGCACGAGAGCGACGATGGCAGGGCCAAGCGCGATCAGGTTGCCGTCAACGCGAGGACGATAAAGCGTGTGTAGATCAGCGATGTCACCGGGAACATGGATTGACGTGATCTGCCCGTCCGCACTCTCTGCATCCTGCCAGGACAGATATCCCTGGAGGAGCAGACAGCACTGGGTGGCATCATCGCCATGCCGCAAAACGGCCTGGCGCGAACTGAGATGCGCGATTGTGCTTGCCATGTCCGCGAGCAGGTGGAGATCGTCGGCCGTTACGGGAGTGAGGCTCGCCAACCGGTCGGCGAGCTTGGAGAACGCAAATCCTGCCTGCATTGGTCGCCTAACAACTCAGAACCCGTCCCCAATCTGATCGATGAGAACGACAGAGCGCATTAAACTTTGATAGTTTCACTCCATGCGGGTCATTGTTTGTCTGCCCAGCATGCGCCCGGAACTCGGAGGGACCATCGGTCATACGTTCCGGAACAGTGGACGGCGCATGCGATCGTCCCCACGGATCGGACGTTTCGGGAACCGGAAGCGCGAGGAGCGCCTCCGTTCGGTCGGTATCAGGCGAAACCCCAGTGATTTCGCGGCGGGATCTGCGCGAAGATCGTGCTACTTGTGCTCATACTGTTCCGAGAGAAACTGGTTAATCGCGTCGAACGCCTGCAACCGGTTCTTCTCCAGCAGAACCATGTGCGTGCCTTCGCCGATCTCTACCCATCGCCGATATCGTGCGTGTTTCAGCGAGAGGAAAAAGTCCTGTGCCGAGTCGATGGGCACGTCCCGGTCCCATTCGGCGTGGACCAGGAGCACCGGCACGCGAATGTCGCTGGGCTCGTAAAGGGCCTTGCCGGCGGCCCAGTATTCGCGGATGTCCAGGATCGGGCCGTTCACGGCACGCATGAGCGGACGAGCTCCTGCGCTGGCCTGCGGGTCCGTCGCGAGCGAGATGTTCGCCCAGAGTTCGAAGCCGCCCGCTCGAATTAGACTTGATCGCGCTGCTACCGGTGCTGCCGAAAGCCAGCGCTCCCCGAAGTCCAGAACAGGGACGTGGCGATAGGCCCCGAGGCGGCCGCCCGCATCGATCGGAGCCGGGCCCTTCAGCAACCACAGTGGCGCGACCAGCGCGAGCTTTGCGACCTTGTCGTTATTGCCTGCCGTGTAGGCGCCGGCCACAGAGCCGCCCCAGGACATCGCGACCAGATTGAGCTGCGTGATGTTGCGCTGCTTCAGGATGTATTGGACTGCGCTGGCGAGGTCACGCACGCCGACTTCGGTGCGCACGAGCGGCTCCGACTCCTCCGGTGGTGCGTCCATTTGGGGCGGACGCGTCGATCCGCCATAGCCGCGCACGTCGAGTGCAAAGACGTCGTAACCATGCCCCGCCAGATGATCCATGAAGGAGATGCCGCCGAGCGGCACGTCGAACAGGCTTTCGGACGAATAGGTCGCGCCGTGCATCATCAGGATGGTTCGCTCGGCGGAAAACGTCGTGCGCGTCGCCTGTCGCTTGTTGCGCAAGTGAAGCGAGATGCCGGCCGTATCGCTCGGGATCATGAGATCCTCGACCACGATGTCGGGCCTCTCTGCCTGCGTGTAAGTGTGCTGGTCCATGATCGGTCTCCTTGATCAGAGGAATTGCCAGGCGAAGCGATCGCCGCAGCGGTCGATGCGTCCGACGGACGATTGTGCGAAATGGGTGGTGAAGACGGTTGCGCCAAGCTCGGCTGCGTCCTCGAGGACGGCGGCGCGCGAGCGCAAGGCGGCCTCAGGGAATTCGCAGAAGCAGGAATTGAGCGAAGGCTCATACACCTGCAACGGATGGTGCATCACGTCGCCGGCAAAAAGCGCCTGCTCGCCGCGCGATACGAGACGGATCGACGCGTGATCGATGCTGTGGCCGGGCGTCGGGATGAAAGAGATGCCGTCCAGGACCTCCTCACCATTCACGGAGATGAGCTGGGCAAGCCCTGCCTCGATCACCGGCCGCACGCTGTCGTCATAGACGCGGTCGGCCGGCTTGCGCGCCGCCGGGCCGAGCGCCGGGTCCGGGCGGGCTGCCCCTGTGGGCTCCGTGCCCGCTGCGAGGCTCTCGCCATAGGCCTGCTCGATCCCGGAGAAGACGTAAGTCGCGTTCGGGAATGTCGGAATCCAGCGACCGTTGACCAAGCGCGTGTTCCAGCCGACGTGGTCAGCATGGACATGCGTGAGCAGAACGTAGTCCACCTGTTCCGGAGTGACGCCCGCCGCCGCCAACCGCGCCAGGAACGGCTCGTTCAGACGATGCAGCGGCGGGATGTCGGGCCGGTTCTTGTCGTTGCCGGTCGCCGTATCGATCAAAATCGTGTGGTGCGGGGTTTTGACCAGCCAGCTGTGGATGCTCTGAATGAAGGTGCCGGTTGCAGGATCGAAAGAGCCTGGCTCCAGCCGGTCGCGATGGCGCTCCAGCGCATCCGGCTCGGCGTCAGGATAGAGGGCCTCGAACTTGAATGCGGCAAGCCGCAACTCATCGATCCGCGTGACGGCTGCATCGCCAATGCGATAGGTTTTCATCGCATGCGTCATCAAGGTCCTCCTCCAGGTCGTGGCTGAGCCGGCCTGATTGCCAGCGCCGCGGTGACCGGGAAGTACGAAGCGAACCACGCCGCCGGGAGGGCCGTGGGTTTGATAGGTCCCATCGACCCCGTCGATATCGAAAAGGCGGTCAGCCCAGCTTTTCAGGCCGCCGTTTTGGCTTTACCTCTCTCGTCGCGGCTCGTCCGGCCGCGATCATGTGCTTGAGCGGGGGAAGACCGATGCCGGATGCGGAACACGGTCCAGGTCGACCGGCCGACGACACCGATCTCGCCGAGATCGACCTTGGCCTATTGCTCGCCCTGGAGGCTCTGCTGCGCGAGCGGAACGTCACGCGCGCGGCGTCGCGCCTGAACATCGGTCAGCCGGCGCTATCGGCTCGGTTGAACCGGCTGCGACAGGTCTTTGCCGACCCGTTGTTCGTGCCCGCGGCGGCGGGCCGCGGCGTGGTGCCGACGACCAGAGCGGTCGAGCTGCAGGCGGAGCTGGCGGACGTGCTCGGCAAGCTCCGTCGCATGGTCGAAGGGCCGGCCGCATTCGACCCTGTCCACAGCCAGCGCACCTTTGTCGTTGCCATCCACGAGAATCCAGCCGTGACCTTGGCGCCCGGATTCGTCGCGCGGTTGACCTCCACGGCTGCACGGGCGCGGCTGGCCTTCGTCCATCCCACGCGCGACGTGGTCGATCGGCTTGAGCGAGGCGAGATCGACATTCTGGTGACGGGGGCTGACGGCGCACACGGCGATCTGATGCAGCGCCCGCTTTTCGAGGACAGCTTCCTCTCCGCCCAGCGCAAGGGTCATCCCCGCGGCAACAGCGCGCTCGATCTCGATCGCTTTTGTGCGCTCGATCATCTGCTGATCTCTGCCGACGGCGGCGGCTTTTCCGGGCTGGTCGACGACGCGCTGGCTGCGCTTGGCCGTTCCCGACGTGTCGCCGTCTCGATTCAAACCTATGCGCTGGCGCCGGTCATCCTTGCGCAAAGTGACTGTATCTGCACCCTGCCGCGACGCTTTCTAATGCGATTTTCCCACGAGCTCGATCTCACGCCGCCGCCGCTCGATCTGCCGCCAGCGCGTATCGTTGCGCTGTGGCATCCGCGCAATCAGGAGGACGGAGCTCATGCTTGGCTACGCGAGTGCCTGTACCAAGCGGCCGCCTCCTGATTCGACTTGCCTCAACCGCAACAGGTCACGCATTTGGGCTTGATGATCGTCGGGACTCTCAATCAGCGGCTCCCGTGCCACTATTGTCGAGCGGCGATGGCTGTGATCTCGAGTTTGACGCCGGGACCGAGATCGGCGACGCCGATTGCGGCGCGCGCCGGCAGATGAGCCTCTGCAAAATGCGCCTTCCAGGCCGCATTGAACTCCGCCTTCTCCTTGAGGCTCGTCATGTAGATGGTCACCTGCAAGACGTTGCTCAAATCGGATCCGAGGGTCTTGAGCAGCTGCGCCAACTGCCCGAGGACGTCATTTGCCTGGCCCGACATGTCGAGGCTCGTGTCCTCTGGGACGATTCCGCCTATGTAGAGCACGCCATGATGCTCGACCACTTCGTGGAGCAGACCTTCGTAGGGCAAGACGCGCTTGATCATGATGGGACCGATGTTGTGTGTGACGGGCGGCATATCGCACATTTCAATGTCAGTGTCGTCGCAAAGAGATCTCGCGCCAAGTCTCACCGAAAGACGGACCGCGCGGCTCTGAATGCAACCGACTAAAGCGTTGAAAATAAAAGCACAAACTGGTCGAAAATCGTCTGCGAACGTTCGTCAATCTGTCTTTGCACGAGCGCCCGGCATTTTCGCCGGCCCTGACCCGACGACATCGAAGAGCGGATCGCTATACTGCCACCCGGATGACATCGGTGCGGCCGGGACCGTGCCGACCGGAACAAGGAATGCAACGATGGACGATACGATTGGCTTCCCCGACCCCGGGCTCGACCTGTCCGACGGCTTCAAGCCGCACACCTCGCATTGGGGCGTGTTCTCGGCACGTCAAGGCGAGGCCGGGCTCGAGGTCAGGGCGTATGCGGGCGACCCCGATCCGAACCGCATCATCGACAATTTTCCCGGCGCGCTGCGCCATCAGGCGCGCATCACCCAGCCGGCGATCCGCCGCGGCTGGCTCGAACGCGGTCCCGGTCCCGACGATCGCCGCGGCCGCGACGAATTCGTCTCCGTCAGCTGGGAGAAGGCGCTCGATCTGCTCGGCGACGAGCTGGCACGCATCCGTGACACGCGCGGCCCCGGCGCGGTGTTCGGCGGTTCCTATGGCTGGTCGAGCGCGGGCCGCTTCCACCACGCCCAGAGCCAGGTGCATCGCTTCCTCAACATCGCCTTGGGCGGCTATGTGCGCTCGGTGAACTCCTATTCCTCCGGCGCGTCCTCGGTGCTGCTGCCGCAGATCCTCTGCGGTTACGAGGACATCACCAAACGCAACGTCACCTGGGAGCAGATCGCGGCTGATACCGACATCGTGCTGGCGTTCGGCGGGATGGCGCTGAAGAACTCGATGGTCGCAGGCGGCTCGATCAGCAAGCATGTCGAGCGCGGCGCGATGGAAGCTGCGCGCCGCCGCGGCTGCGAGTTCATCCTGGTCAGCCCACTGCGCGAAGACCTGCCCGTCGAGGCCGGCGCCGAATGGATGACATGCGTGCCCGGCACCGACACCGCGCTCATGCTCGGCCTTGTTCATACGCTGGTCGCGGAAAACCTGCACGACCAGGCTTTCCTCGATCGCTACACCGAGGGATGGCCCGTCTTCCTGCGCTATCTCACCGGTGAGAGCGATGGCCAACCCAAGCACGCCGAATGGGCCGCCGCGATCTGCGGCGTCGACACCGACACAATCCGCAATCTGGCGCGCCGGCTTGCCGGCAAGCGCGCGCTCATCACCGTCTCTCATTCGCTCCAGCGCGCCGAGCATGGCGAACAGCCGGTGTGGATGGGCATGGTGCTGGCGGCCGCGCTCGGCCAGATCGGCCTCTCCGGTGGCGGCTACGCCTATTCGTTGGGGGCGATCGGCTATTACGGCCGCCGCGTCAACGACGTGCCGGGACCGACATTGGGGCAGGGCCGCAACGCCGTCCGCGATTTCATTCCGGTGGCGCGCATCGCCGACATGCTGCTCAACCCGGGAAGCACCTATCGTTACAACGGCGAGACGCGCACCTATCCGGATATCCGCCTCGTCTACTGGGCCGGTGGCAATCCCTTCCATCACCACCAGGACATCAACCGCCTGCGCAAAGCGTTTGCGAAAGTGGACACGCTTGTGGTGCACGAGCTCGCATGGACTGCCACGGCCCGGCATGCCGACATCGTGCTGCCCTCGACCATGACGCTCGAACGCGAAGACATCGGCTATTCCAGCAACGATCCCCTGATGGTCGCGATGCACCGGATCGCCGAGCCGTTCGGCCTTGCGCGCGACGACTACGAGATCTTCGCCGATCTCGCCGACCGCCTCGGCGCGCGCGAACCCTTCACGGAGGGGCGGACGTCACGTCAGTGGCTGGAACATCTTTATGAGCCGACCCGCGCCTCGCTCGAAGCGCGCGGCCTGGAGGCGCCGAGCTTCGAAGAGTTCTGGCGGCGCGGCAGCCTGGTCGTGCCGCAGCAGCCCGACGACGGCGGCCGGCTGCGCCGCTTCCGCGGCGATCCCGTCAATCAGGCTTTGCCGACGCCGAGCGGTCGCATCGAAATATTCTCTGCCAAGATCGCGGGTCATGGCGATGCGGATTGCCCGGGCCATCCGGTCTGGCTGGAGAAGTCCGACATGCCCGAGCCGGGGGCGCCGTGCTTCCTGGTCGCCAACCAGCCGGTGACGCGTCTGCATAGCCAGCTCGATTTCGGCGGCCATTCGCTTCAAAGCAAACATCGCGGCCGCGAGGTCGCGCGCATGAACCCGCAGGACGCAGACGCGCGCGGGATCAAGCACGCCGACATCATCCGGGTGTTCAACGCGCGCGGCGCTTGCCTCGCCGCGGTCCACGTTACCGACAGCATCGCGCCCGGCGTGATCCAGCTGCCGACCGGCGCCTGGTACGACCCGATGGACCCCGAAGACGATGCACCGCTCTGCGTGCACGGCAATCCGAACGTGCTCACCCGCGACGTCGGCACCTCGTCCTTTGCGCAAGGCTGCACCGGCCAGCTCACGACAGTCGAGGTCGAGAAGTTCACCGGCAATCTGCCGCCGATCCGGGCTTTCGATCCTGTGTAGAAAAAAGGGGGGCCGCCCTGTGTGGGTGCAGGGGCGGCCCCGAGTGGCTCGCAGGCCCGGGAGGATGAGGGCGCGAGCGAATGCTTACGCGGCTGCGCCGATCCAGTCCCTCTCCGTAGAAGGACGACGCGGAGGGAGTGCTTGC
Source organism: Bradyrhizobium sp. WSM4872 (assembly GCF_055811715.1). Classification (NCBI taxonomy): domain Bacteria; kingdom Pseudomonadati; phylum Pseudomonadota; class Alphaproteobacteria; order Hyphomicrobiales; family Nitrobacteraceae; genus Bradyrhizobium; species Bradyrhizobium sp. WSM4872. Next base: position 60,844 of record NZ_JBVVPT010000032.1, read on the forward strand.
ACCTCTCGCCGTCCGCCCTTGTTGGCGAGACGCCAGCGTGCCGGGGATTGATCGCTGATGCGCTTGAAGACGGTCGAAAAATGCGCCTGCGTGCTGAAGCCGACCGCCAGCGCGATCTCCGCCAGCGGCCGTTCGGTGGTGGCCAGCAGCGTCTTGGCCTGCTCGATCCGGTGGTTGAGCAGATATTCGCGGGGCCGGTAACCGGTCGCGACGCGGAACTGCGCCGCAAAGTGCATTCTGGACAGGCCGGCGACCTTGGCGAGTTCGGACAGGCTGATGCAGCGGTGGAAATGATCGGCGACATATTGCTCGACGCGCCGTAGCCGCCATTTCGGCAAGGCATTGACCTTGGCGCGTGGCAATTCCAGGCGCGCGAGATGCATCGCGAGGGTTTGGCCAATGCGGCGCGTAAACTCGTGGTCCGCGGCGTCGCCAAGTTCGATCAGCGCGTTTGCAAGCTCGGCTGCGAGCGGATCGCGCAACAGGACGAGATCATTCAATCCCTCGGTCCCGGAAGATTGCTCCGGAAATTGATCCGCGGAAATGTGAAAGTGCAAGAAGGCGCATGGCGACTGGAACTGCACGGCGAGGGGCTTCGACGGCGCGGTGAGATACAGTGTGCCCGCGGGCATGGTCCCGTCAAAAATGACCTGGCGATCCCGGATGAGCTTCGCGCGCGTGGTCCTGAGGGCGATGCCGACGAAATAGCGATCCTCAGGCGTCGTCGCTGCGTGCGACGAGGTGCTCCGCTGGTCTTCCCACCGCGAGATCGCGATGTCCTCAGCCGCCGCCCCCGCGCGCGGATCGATCTCACGCCATTGACGCTCCCGAATGATCGCTTGTGTTGCCTGGGGAATCTCGCAATCCCCCGAGGCGCCCGGAAATTCAATCCAGGCATCACCTGCCTGCAAATTGGTCAACATCATTCGTCCTCTCCGGGCTTTCTCTGCTGTTTGCAACCAGCAAACGCGCAAAGCCCTGCTTTCCATGCTGAGAGGATAGGCGTGAGCCGACCTGCAAGCTCGTTAGTGGTGATTAGGATGTGTTAGTTTTTGTGGGAGCGCATCGGGTGCGGCATCCCGTCTCAGGAAGCGCCGTTTTTGTACAATTTATCAGATGTTTGCGCATCCCCGACGCGCCTCAGGAGAGCGCCGGTCACCGCGTGGAGGTTGATGCGGCGGTGTGAGTTCCGGGCGTTGCCCTCGCTGGACCTCCCACCGGTGCCGGCTATAGTCGCGGCGCATTTCGATGGAGCGGCCTTCAGGATGAGTCAGAAGTGACCGAGCTCTCGGCAGGACAGGGTCCCCGCGGCCGCGACGCCGCGGCGATCCCAGATTTCGATGCCGTCGCGTTCGGGCCATTCTCGCTTCGGTCGCGGCTGCTGGAGAAGGATGGCTCGCCGGTCAGGCTCGGCAGCCGCGCGATGGATATTTTGCGCCTGCTGGTCAGTCGCGCCGGCGAAGTGGTCCCGAAGGACGAAATTCTCGGCTATGCGTGGTCCGGACTTTCCGTCGAGGAGGTCAGCCTGCGCGTCCATGTTGCGGAGTTGCGCAAGGTGCTCGGCGACGGAAAGGATGGGGCCCGCTACATCACCAACATTCCGGGCCGGGGCTATTGCTTTGTCGCGCCCGTGCGGCGTGGCGGGCGCGCTGAGGTGGCGGCGCTGGCGTCGCCTGCGCCTGGAAGGGCCGCGCCGCCACCGTCGCTGCCGCGCCGATTGGACCGGATGGTCGGGCGCGAGGACGCCGTGGCCGAGTTGGCGGCTCGCTTGCTCCGCGATCGTTTCGTCACGCTGCGAGGGCCGGGTGGCATCGGCAAGACCACCGTTGCGACCGCGCTCGCGCACGAAATGTGCGATGGGTTCGACGGCAACGTCCATTTCCTCGAATTCGGTCCGCTCAAGGACGCGGCCCTGGTCGCGAGCACGGTTGCTGCCGCGTTAGGACTCGTCGTGCACCACGATGATCCCTCGGCCAGCATCGTCAATTTCCTGCGCGGCCGGCGGCTTCTTCTCGTGCTCGACAGCTGCGAGCACGTCATCGAGGAGGTCGCGCGTCTTGCAGAAAACATCTACCGGGAGGCGCCGGGCATCGTCATCCTCGCAACCAGCCGCGAGTCGCTGCTGGTGGAAGGCGAGCAGATTTTCGAGCTCGTTTCGCTCCCGGGGCCGCCCCAGGGCACCCGCCTCAGTGCCGGCGAGGTGCTGGCCTATCCCGCTGTGCGCCTGTTCGTCGATCGGGCCGTCGCGGCGGGGCATCGCGACGACATCACCGACGAGGATGCCGAAGTCCTGGCCCGGATTTGCGGCAAGCTCGATGGCATCGCGCTGGCGATCGAGCTGGCTGCTGCACGTGTCGGTCTCTACGGACTGCGCGAGATGGCGGCGCTGCTCGACAACCGGCTGCAGCTCGAATGGCGCGGGCGGCGAACGGCGCCGCAGCGGCAGCAGACGCTCGGCGCTACGCTCGACTGGAGTTTCGGTCTGATCGGCGAGAACGAGCGGATCGTATTTCAGCGCCTCGCGGTCTTCGCAGGTTACTTCACGTTGAAGGGCGCGATAGCGGTCGCAGCCGGGGCGGCGATGCCGGAGGATCGCGTCGTCGAGGCGCTGGAGCAACTCGTGGTGAAGTCGCTGGTTTCCACCCAGCCGGACGGCGCATCTCGGCGCTATCGCCTGCTCGACGCAACGCGTGCCTATGCCCTGCAGAAACTGGCCGACGGCGGACAGCTGGCGCAGATCGCGCACCGTCACGCTCTCTATGTTCAATGCACGCTCGAAGCGGGCATGAAGGATAAGGAGGGCAGCGATCATGCGTCGCGATTGCAGGAACGCGCGAGCCTGCTCGCCGATGCCCGCGCTGCGCTGCAATGGAGTTACGCCAACGACGAGGGCGCCGGCTTGCGCGTGCCGCTCGCCGGCAGCTGCACAAGGCTGTTCGTCGAACTCAATTTGCTGAACGAGGCACGCATCTGGTCCGATCGCGCACTCGCAATGCTGGACGAGGCCGACCGGGGCGGCGCATGGGAGCTCGAACTTCAGTCGACGCTCGGTCACGCCTTCATGTTCACCGAGCGTAACAGCGAGCAGGCGGAAGCGGCGCTCAAGCGCGGGCTGGAAATAGCGGAAGCGCTTTCCGATCACGCCAACACATTCAGGTTGTTGTCCCGGCTCAATATGTTCTACCGCCGGACCGGTCGCTATCGGCATCTGGTGCCGACTGCGCTTCACGCCGAGCGGATTGCTCGCCTGATCGGCGATACCGCGGGCATCGCCGGGAGCAAAGCGCTGCTCGGCGTGTCGTATCACCTCGCCGGAGACCAGGCCGAGGCGCAAGCCCATCTCGACCAGGGCCTGCGCGACGACGCTGTGCTCCGCGGGACCCAACCCGGGCATTTCGCCTATTCACGCACACCGCAGATTCCGCTTGCGCGCGTGCTATGGCTGCGCGGCTTTCCCGATCGTGCGCTTGAATGCATCCGGCCGCTGGTCGGTGCTTCGGCGCCGCATGACGTGGTCATGCATTCTATCGCATTATGCTGGTCCGCTTCGGTGTTCGGCTGGCTTGGCGACTGGTCGTCGGTCGAGGCAATGACCGGTCGTCTGGCCGCGCATGCGAGCATGCACGGACTCGTCCCTTACGAAGCCGTCGCGGCGGGTTTTCGAGCGCAGAGCATGATCGCTCGGGGCGAGGTCGCCGGCGGCGTCGACCTGATGCGAAGTGCGCTTCCACGCCTGCACGCCGATCGCTACGAGCTCTACGCCTCGGCGTTCGCTGCGGATCTGTCGCGGGGCCTGGTCAGCTTGGGACAATTGACGGAAGGCATTCATGTTCTTCATGAAACCATTCTGCGGGTCGAGCAGGAAGGCGGCGGCTTCGACATGCCCGAGCTGCTCCGTCTGCGGGGAGAGTTGGAGGCCCATGGCGGCAATCCCGACGCAGCCGAGGCGGATCTCGTCGCCTCGATCTCGCTCGCCGAACAGCAGGGCGCGCTATCCTGGCGGCTGCGCGCCCAGATGTCGCTGGCGCGGCTCCGAATCCGGCAGCGTGGGCAAAATCCGCTCGAACAGCTCGCCCAAACCTATGCCCGGTTCTCGGAAGGGTTCGAGACCGCCGATCTCATTGCGGCACGGCGCATGTTGAACGAGCCGGCGGCCTGACCAGTCGAAGCGAATCGCGCGTGCCGCTACTCGAAGACGGCGTCAAAGATCTCGACATCCATCAGCACGGGCTTGGCGACCACGGTGCCGTCGGGCCGCAGCGTCTGCGCGCGTCGGAGCGTCGGCACCACGATCCCGCCGAAGCTGTCATGCGCCCAGGAGAAATGCGCGACCTTCATTCCGAACAGATGGTGATCGGTCCGCCGTTGCAACGCGTTGTCGTCGAAATAGAAGATCTGCTCGGGCGCAAGCGTGATCAGGCCCGGCGGGAACTGCGCCCGGAGCCGCCGCCATGTCTCGTTGTTCTCCTGCCATGGTGACAGTTCCTCCACCACCACGTCGGGATGTGCGAGCAGGAATGGATTGGTCAGATAGTTCCAGATCGCGACGCCGCAGAAGAAGACGAGATGCAGTTCGTCCACCAGCGTGGGCGAACCGGCCTCGGTGAACGCAAGGCTCGGATTGCGCCAGGTCCTGAGGACCTCACCCTCGAGGCTTTCGATCGTGATCGCGTCCGGCTGAAAAGAGCCGGAGTGTTCGCCTCCGGTAATGCCGGTGAAGCGGACCGACTGCGTGCGGGTCGAGCCCTCCGCCGTCACGTCCTTGAATTCGCTGGCATGTCCGGTGCTGGAGAACAGCGTTCCGGCGACGGAGAGGTGAAGCGTGAACCGGCTCAAGCTATTCCAGCGGGCCATTCCGCCGCTGGCATCAATTGCATCGTCAAGAAGCGCCATGTCCCGCCATATCCACCATGAAGTGCCGCCACCATGGCGGGGCGGATGCGGCTTGGCGTGTTAGAAGTTGTTAGGAGTTGCGAGCGGATATTCTTGCGGTATCCCGTTGAAGATACTCTCAATTCAGCGCCGTAAGGAGCTCCCTGGCGGCGACCAGATCACGGGTCTGGAGGCCCTCTTGGTATCGTGCGACGAGCGGGGCGAGCAGGGCGCGTGCGTCTCCGGCTTTTCCGGCCTGGCGCCAGACCCGGCCGAGACTGATCGCCCCGCGCAGCTCCCAGCCGAGCGCGCATTGGCGGCGTGACAGATCGAGCGATTCCCGGAAGCAGCTCTCGGCCTCCGCGGCGTTGCCCGACCGGGCGAGGATGTCGCCCTTGACCCTGAGCATCTCCGGCATGTCGAAGGATTCGCCATGATCCGGGATCTCCGCGATGGCATCATTGATGGTCTGCAAGGCTTCGCCGGCCTGGTTCTGGGAGGCGAGACCCTCCGCGAGCGCGGTCGCAAACACCGTCGTCATGATGCGGTGTCGCGTCGCGTACAGCGTGGCCTGGCTGCGGCGGAGGTGCTCGATGCCGGCGGCGGCGTCGCCGCGGCGAAGCAGCAGCTCACCCTTCTGACCGATGCCGACCGCATGATAGGGCCCGAGGAAGTGCCGCGCGGAATGATCGATCAGTCGCTCGATCAGGATTTCCGCATTGGCCAAGTCGCCGACCCAGAGGAACACGTAGATGGTCCAGATCAAGGAAATACCGAGAGTGAGCGGCTGTTCGAGCAGCTCGGCTTCGCGAATGGTGTATCGGGACGCCTCGATCGCACGATCGGGCCGGCCGGTGAGCCAAAGCCCGCGCGCCAGCGCCACCAGTGCGACGATGCGGTCATCATAGCCGAGATGCCCGATATTCAGCCGCTGCGAGCCGGGATTGTGCAACATCGCGCTCTCGCAGAGCTGCACCGCCTTGTCCTGGTTGCCGATCAAATGATGGGCGACGCCCAGCATCCATTCGACGTTCAGCGTGCTGGCGGGATCGTTCAGCTTCCGCGCGACGCTCTCGCCCTGTTCGCCGGTTCCGAGCGCTCCGTGAAAATCCCCGACCCTGGTGAGGTAGATGTGTAATCCGCGCAGCAGCCAGAGCTGCCAGTGCAGATCCTGGAGCTCTCGGGCAAGCTGGAGACTGCGCGTGAACGCCGAGCGGACCGCTTCGGTATTGCCCTGCGTGAACATCGCGGAGACGCCGAGCGCGGCCTGCAAGATCATTTCATTGCGGCCATCCCCCGCGCTCGCATCGAGGGACGCTAGCGCCTGCTGGGTCCAGCGGTAGCATTCCGTCAGCAATGTCAGCTCAAGGAAGAACTGGGCCGCCGACGCCGCCAGATCCACGCCGATCGTTCGGTCCCCGCCGTGTGAAAAGCTCCAGGTCAGCGCGGCCCGAACATTGGGCAGGTGGTCGGCATAGGGAAGGAAGCCGCCGGCACTCTGCATGCCCGTGGATTGGAGAGCGATGTCGCGCAGGAAGTCGCGGAAATATTCGGCGTGGGCGCGTGCGATGCGGTCCGCTTCGCCGTTCTCGACGAGCTTCTCCGCGACGAAGGCACGCGTCGTATCCAGCAGGCGATAGCGCAGCCGCCGCTCCGCAGGCGAGGTCGCGATCAGCGATTTGGAAAGCAGATTGGAGATCGCCTCGGCGGCTTCTGCCTCGCCAATGCCCTGACAGGATGCGACCGCAAGCGCGGCCTCCAGGGTGAACGGCCCGACGAATGCCGACAATCCGCGCAGTGTTGCGCTTTCGTTTGCCGGCAGCAAATCATAGCTCCAGGCGAGCGCCGCACTCAGGGTGTGGTGCCGCGGGACAGCGGTGCGCCGACCGCGCCATAGCAGCGAGAAACGGCTGTCGAGCAGCGAGGCGGTCCCGGCAATGCCGTAGGCGTTCACACGCCCGGCCGCGAGCTCGATGGCGAGCGCGATGCCGTCCAGCCGACGGCAGATCTCGGCGACGAGCGGCGCATCCTCTTCGCTGAGCTCGAATTCGCTCAGGCTCTCTGCAATGCGTTCCACGAAGAGCTGAGTTGCGGGATAGGCAAGGATATCCGCGATGCCGAGTCCGTCGCGCTGTGGCGGGCAATCCAGTGGAAACAGCCGATGGACACGCTCACCATCGGCGCGGAAAGATTCGCGGCTGGTGGCAAGAATATGCAGCCCGCCCGCTTCCCGGACGATGCGCTCGGCCAGGGGGGCGAGATCGTCGAGGATGTGCTCGCAACTGTCGAAGACCAGCAGCATCCGCCGGCTGCGCAGGAACGTCAGCAACCCCGGCATCGGATCGTCGGAATTGACGGTCAGGCCGAGCGCGGCCGCAATTGTTCCCGCAACGAGCCTGGTTTCTCGCAGTGCGCCGAAATCGACAAAACACACTTGGCCGTCAAAGGCCTGGAGCTCGCCATGCGCCACGGCCAGTGCGACCGAGGTCTTGCCGATCCCGCCGGGGCCGACGATCGTGACGAAGCGATGCAAGGCGAGTTCGGCGGAAATTTTCGCGACCGCATCGTCCCGCCCGATCATCTTCGAAAGCGGCGAGGGCAGCGAGCGCGGCGCAGCGACGGGCAGGCTGGTCCGGTTCTCCGATGGGGCGGCCCGGAGCAGCGCGGCCGTGAAGCAATAACCCCGTCCGGGGACGTTCAAGACGTAGCGGGAGCCTTCGCCCGGATCGCCCAAGGCCTTGCGCAACGTCGTGATGTGAAAGCGCAGGCTGCCTTCGTCCACATTCACGTCGGCCCAGACCCGCCGGATCAACTCACGCTTGTCCACGACCTCGCCGGCGCGCTCGGCCAGGAAAACGAGAATGTCGAGTGCGCGGCCGCCGAGGTGAACCGGGGCGCCGTCCTTCTCGAGCAGCCGCGTCTTTGCAAACAGCCGGAATGGCCCGAAAGCAATGGCCAAATCCTGGTCGTTAGTGTCCGGCACGGGCCAATCATTCCAGTGAAAGAGCTGAACTCTGCACTTTGATCTACCAGAAGGGAACCCTGAGTAAACTGGTCGAAAGTGGCGAAATCGCGTGGGGCGCCGGCAATTGGCCGGCTGCTCGCGGCGATCCGTCTCAAATTGGCTTAAACGCCAACATCTTGCGAAGCGATCGGGACAGCCCGGGCAGCGTGCTTGACGACCAAGCCTACGTCTCGGAGTCCGGTCGTCGTACCGCCATCATAACAAAATCTTGCAACGTCTAACGAGCAATGCGCGCGAACTGGATCCAGTATCAGTTCCGAGTTCGACGCTAATTCCAACGGGGAGGCTACGATGTCCGGTATCAATGCTCGGCCGAATGACGACGTCGTTCGATCTCAATTTGTGGCCAGTTTAGACGATCAGTCGCGTGACTGGGAGCTCGTGCTGCGGGAATCCCACCATCGGATGAAGAACACGCTGACGATACTCGGTGCGTCAGTCCGCCGCGATTTCACCCGAACGGGTACCAGGGACGTATCGCTTGCAGCGGACCGGCTCGAGCGGCGCATCGTCGCCTTCGGCAGGCTCTATCAGCTCTTGTCCGACAATGACGACCGTACGGCGATCCCGGTGGCGGCCTTCTTCGAAAATTTGTGCGGAGCGATTTCCGAGGCCGTGCTGGAGCCCGCGGGCATCCGCTGCGAGGCGGCGATCGAAAGCGGCACGTTGCCGGCGTCGCAATGCCATCGGCTCGCGCTGATGCTGACGGAGCTGGTGACGAATGCGGCCAAGCACGCCTTCCCGAAGAGGAATGATGCAATGATCCGCATCGAAATGGCCAATCGCGACGGCGCCTGGTTCTGCACGGTGGCCGACAACGGGATCGGTGCGACCGGGCCGCTTCAGGGCACCGGCAGCCGGATTCTCGAAGGACTCGCACGCAGCATTCACGCCCGACTGCAGGGCGAGGCGGGAGAAGACGGCACACGCGTAACCATCGTGATGCCGATCGCCGCTGGTTGAAGTTCGTCTTAGATCCAACCCAGGGAGTTCGACATGGCCACTACTGAAATCGACCGCGACGCCGCGGCCAATCCTTCCAACAAGCCTTCCAACCAGTCTGCGAATAAGCCTTCGACATCGCGTGGCGTCGATCAGAGGCTCGAGGTGATCGTGATCCCCGTGTCCGACGTCGATCGCGCCAAGGCCTTCTACGCGCGTCTCGGCTGGCGACTGGATGCCGATTTTGCCTCCGGCGACGATTGGCGCGTGATCCAGTTCACGCCGCCAGGTTCGGCCTGCTCGGTGATCTTCGGCCGGAACGTTACGGCGGCAGTGCCGGGCTCGGTGCGAGGCTTGTACCTGATCGTCTCCGATCTGGAGGCGGCGCGAAAGGATCTGCTCGATCGCGGCATCGAGGTCAGCGCTCCATTCCACGGTGCCGGCGATGTTCACGCCGGAACCGACGAGCCTTATCTCTCCGGCAGCGTTCGGGTGAGCGGTGCCGACCCGAAGCGCGGCAGCTACGGCTCATTTGCCTCGTTCAGCGATCCCGACGGCAATGGCTGGCTGTTCCAGGAGGTCACGACGCGATTGCCGGGACGGATCGCGGGCGACGGCACCACATTCGCTTCGCAGGCTGCGCTGGCCGCAGCACTGCGCCGCGCGGCGGTGGCACATGGCGAGCACGAGAAGCGGACCGGCGGGCACGATGAGAACTGGGCGGATTGGTACGCCGATCATATCGTCCGCGAGCAGGCGGGCCAGCCGCTGCCGTCCTGAGCTGGACAGCACGGAATCTTCGACTGATGCAAGCCGACGCGGCGTGGGATGACCGAGCTCATCGCGCGCCGTGTTGCTGCGGCGGCCAGCATCGCGGATCGCTCTCTTCGCTCTCGCGCGGCGGCTCGCAACGGCTAACGCGGTCTAACAACCCATAACGAGCAAATTGCCGGGGGTTGCGCCAATCTCTCTGCATGACGAACCGAGGCGTTGATGTCGAATTCGGTCAGCGTCACCGACCAAAGCCAGGGAGATCGAACATGGCCACGCAAGCACGTACTGACATTCTCAATCCAGACCGCCGTCAACTGTTGGGCCAGGCCGCGATGACCGCAGTTGCCGCAAGCGTATCGAGCCTGCTGCCGCTGCATTCCGCGAAGGCCGGCGTGAGCGGAGCGGTTCGCCCGTTCCACGTCAGCGTGCCCGAGCAGGATTTGCTCGATCTCCGCCGCCGTCTTGCGGCGACGCGCTGGCCGGATCGTGAGATCGTTGCCGATCAATCGCAGGGCGTGCAACTGACGACAGTGCAGCAGCTCGTGAGTTACTGGCAGAACGACTACGACTGGCGCAAGATGGAGGCGCGGCTGAATGCCTTGCCGCAATTCGTCACCGAGATCGACGGCGTCGACATCCACTTCATTCACGTTCGCTCCAGGCACGAGAATGCATTGCCGATGATCGTCACGCATGGCTGGCCCGGTTCGATCATCGAGCAGATGAAGATCGTCGGCCCGCTCACCGACCCCACCGCACACGGCGCGACGGCGGCGGACGCCTTCGATCTCGTGATCCCGTCGCTGCCCGGCCACGGCTTCTCCGGCAAGCCGACGGAATTGGGCTGGGATCCGCAGCGCGTCGCGCGCGCCTGGATCGTGCTGATGAAGCGGCTCGGCTACAACCGCTATGTCGCGCAAGGCGGCGATTGGGGCAATGCCGTGACGGAACAGATGGCGGTGATCGCGCCGCCCGAGCTGCTGGGCATCCACACCAACATGCCGGCGACCGTTCCGGACGACATCGCCAGGGCGCTTCAGCCCGGCGGATCGCGGCCCTCGAACCTTTCGGCCGACGAGCGCTACGCTTACGATCAGCTCGATGATTTCTACAAGCACGGTCTCGGCTACGCGATCGAAATGTCCAACCGGCCGCAGACGCTCTATGGTCTGGTGGATTCGCCGGCGGGCCTGGCGTCCTGGATGCTCGACCATGATGCGCGCAGCGCCGCGATGATCGCCCGGGTGTTCGACGGCAAGACTGAAGGGCTGTCGCGCGACGACGTGATCGACAACATCACGCTCTACTGGCTCACCAACACCGCGGTGTCATCGGCGCGGCTGTACTGGGAAAACAAGCTGGTGTTCTTCGAGCCCAAGCACATCAAGATTCCCGTCGCCGTCAGCGTCTTCCCGGACGAAATCTACGCCGCGCCGCGCAGCTGGACCGAGAAGGCCTATCCCAAACTGATGCACTACAACCGTCTCGACAAGGGCGGTCATTTCGCGGCCTGGGAGCAGCCCGCGTTGTTCTGCGCGGAAATGCGCACCGCCTTCCGAGCGCTGCGTCAGTCGATCTGAGACCTTCGGGGACGCGCACTTCCGCGCGTTCCCTTCTTTCCCCATAGACAGGAATACAATCATGAACCGCCCCGAACGCTCCTTCACGACCGACCAAATCCGCCTGGAACGTCGGCTGCCGTCGTATTGGCGTGTCACCTTCGACATGCCCCCGGTCAATATCTTCGGCCCCAAGCAGCTTCCGCTTCTCGACGACGTCGTCACGGCGATCGAGACCGATCCTGAGGTGAAGGTCGTGGTGTTCGACAGTGCCGTCGAAGGCTTCTTCATCACGCATTACGACTTCCTCGCGCCCCTGGAGGATTCGCTTCGTATCCCGCCCGGGCCGACCGGCCTGCAGGCGCTGCCCGACATGCTGGTGCGTCTCAGCCGCGCGCCCGTTGTTTCAATTGCCTCGATCAGGGGCCGTGCGACCGGCGTCGGCAGCGAGCTGGCGCTCGCGAGCGACATGCGTTTTGCCAGCCGCGAAAAGGCGATTCTGTCGCAATGGGAGGTCGGTGCGGGCCTGGTACCTGGCGGCGGGCCGATGGCGCGGTTGCCGCGCCTGATGGGCCGCGGCCGCGCGCTCGAAGTTCTGCTCGGCGCCGACGACATCCACGGCGATCTCGCCGAACGCTACGGCTATGTGAACCGGTCGTTGCCGGATGCCGAGCTCGACGGCTTCGTCGAGGCGTTGGCGATGCGCATCGCGTCCTTCGACAAGGAGGCGATTGCCGAGACCAAGCGCCTCGTTGACGTCGCAAGCCTGCCGCCGGATGTCGAGATCAAGCCGGAATGGGACGCCTTCCTGGCCTCACTCAGCCGCCCCGCGAGCCGGACCCGCATCAAGGCGCTGATGTCGCGCGGCTTCCACCGCGCCGGTGATGTCGAGAACCGGCTCGGCTTCCACGTCGGACAGATTGGTAGCTAAAGCGTTTTCGAGCGAAGTGGATACCGGTTCGCGTGAAGAAAACGCGCCAAAGCAAGAATCAAGTCTCGTTCCGATTTTATCGGAACGGGATTTGACGGAACCGCTACGGCGCCCGGCCGGTTGGAACGGCGGCAGGCGGTCGTGCCAATGTCGCTTTCGTACCGTACCGAGCGCCGGTGCTAAAAAATCAACCAGGAGAATTGAGATGATCCGCAAGGCAACAGCAGTCTGGAAAGGCACCGGTCGCGATGGCACCGGTCAACTGTCGAGCGAATCCGGCGTGCTCGCCGCGACGCCTTATTCCTTCAAGACCCGCTTTGAGAACGAGAACGGCACCAATCCCGAGGAATTGATCGCGGCGGCCCATGCCGGCTGTTTCACCATGGCCCTGGCCTTCGGCTTGCAACTCGCCGGCTTCACCCCTGACGAGCTCTCGACGGAAGCCGCGGTCACGCTCGAACCTGAAGGCAAAGGCTTCAAGATCAGCAAATCGGCGCTGACGTTGCGTGCCAAGGTGCCGAACCTCGACGACGCAGGTTTCGCCAGGATCGCCGGCGAGGCCGAGAAGAACTGCCCTGTGTCGAAAGTGCTCAACGCCGCGATCACGCTCGACGCCAAACTGACGTAGGGCGCGCTCTCATTGTGTCTCCATCCGGTTCTGGAAGCTTGCGCCTCGCGAGAGGAACTGGATGGACAAATGCCTGGCTATCGGCGGAGCCGCCAAAAGCATAGGATGCGACGGATGCAGAACGGACAGACGGATCAATTGGGAGTGGAGAGATGACAACGGAACGCGCAGTTTTAGCCGGAGGCTGCTTCTGGGGCATGCAGGATCTGATCCGCAGGCAGCCGGGCGTGGTCTCCACCCGCGTCGGTTACACCGGCGGCGCGGTGAAGAATGCCACCTACCGCAATCATGAAGGTCATGCCGAAGCGATCGAGATCACCTTCGATCCCGCCAAGACCAGCTTTCGGACCATGCTGGAGTTCTTCTTCCAAATTCACGATCCGACCACGCTCAACCGGCAGGGCAATGATCTGGGCACGAGCTATCGTTCGGCGATCTTTTACACGAGCGACGGACAGAAGCGGATCGCCAAGGACACGATTGCAGACGTCGAGGCGTCCGGTCTGTGGCCTGGCAAGGTCGTGACCGAGGTCGCGCCCGCGGGCGAGTTCTGGGAAGCCGAGCCGGAGCACCAGGATTATCTCGAACGTTATCCGGACGGGTACACCTGCCACTTCATCCGCCCCGACTGGAAACTGCCGCGGCGCGGGGCTGCAGCGGCAGGCTAAAGCTGGTCGGCACTATTGCCGGGGAGAGCCATGCCCGAAATCCGCGAGGTCACCGCCGGGATCCGCAGATCACATCGACCGCTTTTCGGGCCATCTCCCTCAGCTCCGAGCGGCGGGCGCCGGCACGGGCGCGAATGGCAATGGTGTGCATCGTGGCTGAAGCGAGAATGGCAAGCGCCGCCGGATCGGCGTCGTGCTTCAGCTCGCCCTTGTCCTGCGCAAGGCGGAAGCGGGCTTCGAAATCGGCATCTATCATGCGCAGTCCCGCCGCGACGCTGCTCCGGATCGCGGCATCTTCAGCGACTTCGGTCACCGCCGTCCCCACCACGAAGCAGCCGCGTGCGGCTCCCTTGCCGGAAAAGTAGATCGACAGCGCCGCGTCATAGGCCAGCATCAGCGCTTCGTCCAAGGGATGGTCCCCCGCGAGAGCCTCACGGGTCGCGGCCAGGCTGATCTCCCAATAACGCGCGAGCGCCTCGAGGTAGAGCGCACGCTTGTTGCCGAACACCGCGTAGAGGCTCGGCGGACTCATGCCGGTCGCTGCAGCGACCTTGTCCAGGGAGGTACCGGAATAGCCCGTCCTCCAGAACGTTTCCGTTGCCCGCCTCAATGCCGCCTCTGCGTCGTAGGCCGGTGGCCGTCCCCGGCGCGCCGGGCTCGTTTCGCTCTTTTTCCGTGCCATTTCGTCAGAACCCCGGTTGCCATGCTCCACACATATATTTGTATGGATCGTTATAAAAATCAAGGTCGCCCACTTGATCGCCGCGTTGAAGCACAATATTTGTAACGATCGCTATTAAATAGATTGAACGCGAGGGTCCTTCGATGCGTTTCGATTTCGCGCCAATCGCCGGCGGGCCCGGCGATCGCAACAGCTTCCGCCCGAGCGAGGCTGCCGCGCAATGGTTCGGGGCAGGGCTCGGCAAGCGGCTGCGACGACCGCTGATGCTCGCGCTGCCGATGGCGCTGGCCGTGGTCGGCGCCTTCATCTATCTGGCGCAGGAGCAATATGTCTCCACCGATGACGCATTTGTTCGCGCCGCGAAGGTGACCATCAATGCCCGGGTTTCCGGCCAGGCGGTCGAGATCGCCGTGCGTGACAACGAGCGCGTCCGACGGGGGCAGGTGCTGTTTCGCATCGACCCGGAGCCTTATGAAATTGCCGTCGACCAGGCCGAGGCGCGCCTCGGAAGTGCGCGGCTCCAGATCGAATCCCTCAAGGCGACCCATCGTCAGCAGCAGGCGGAGCTGCAGTCGGCCAAAGAGACGGCTACCTTCGACGAGCGCGAATTCGATCGCAAGAAGATGCTGGTTGCCTCCGACTTCACGCCACGCGCGGTCTATGAGCGGGCCGAGACGGACATGAAGGTCGCTCGCCACCGCATGGTGTCGATCGAACAGCAGATCGCCAACACGGTCGTTGCCCTCAATGGCGATGCCGATATAGAGATCGATCGCCATCCGACCGTTCGCGCAGCCAGGGCACAGCTCGACCGTGCGCGGCTGGATCTCTCCTATGCCACCGTGACGGCGCCGGATGACGGCATCGTGACCAAGGTCGACGATCTCCAGATCGGCGGCTTCGTCAATGCCGGGGCACCGACGTTCTCGCTGATGTCGAGCCGGCACGTCTGGGTCGAGGCGAATTTTCGCGAGACCGGCTTGACCCACATGCGCCCGGGCCAGGAGGCGACGATCGACTTCGATGCCTATCCGGATCGCAAGTTCAGGGCGCATATCGTCAGCATGAGTCCCGGCACCGGATCGGACTTCTCGCTCCTGCCGCCCGAGAATGCGACGGGAAACTGGGTCAAGGTCGTCCAGCGATTGCCGGTGCGCCTGGAGCTCGACGATCTCGATCCAAGCCGGCCGTTGTTCTCGGGCATCAGCGTGACGGCGCGGGTCGATACCGGCCATCGCCGCGGCTGGGCACATCTGCTCCAACCCGCGCTCGCGACGGAGAGCAAATGAGTACGCCCCTCCCATCGACCACTGCGCCCGGCGGTCATCACGCGATCGCCGCGGCCGCCCTGATGGCGACCTACATGCAGGCCGTCAACATCTCGATACCGAACGCGGCGCTACCTCATATTCAGGCGACGCTCTCGATGGCCAATGACGAGGTCGGCTGGGTGTTTTCCTCGTATATCGCGGCGAGCGCCGTGACCATGTCGATCACGCAATGGCTGGCGGGACGCTACGGCCGGAAAGTGGTCTATCAGGCCGCCGTCACGATCTTCGTGTTGGGTCTCGCCCTCGACACGCTGGCGACCACGTCGATTCAGTTCGTGCTGGCGCGAATCCTCCAGGGCGCGGCGAGCGGACCTCTTGCGCCGCTCTCGCTGGCGATCCTGCTCGAGGCGACATCGCCGGTGCGACATGCGCGCATGAGCCTGGCGTGGACCGTCTGCTCCCTGCTCGGCATCAGCAGCGGCCCGGCCATTGGCGGTTGGCTCAGTGAATATTACGGCTGGCCCGCGATCTTCTATTTCAGCCTGCCGATGACCGGCTTCATCTTCCTGACGATGGCTCAGCTGCTCGGCGAGAAGCGGGCCGAGCGGAGCCAGCCCTTCGACTTCTTCGGCCTGACGACGTTCTCCGTCGGCATGATCGGGTTGCAGATGTTGCTCGACCGCGGGGAGCGCCTGGAATGGTTTGCCTCGACGGAAATCTGGATCGAGGCGATCGCTTCGGTCCTGGGTTTCTATCTCTTCATGGTCCACGTCATGACGACAAAGGAGCACTTTCTCCGCACGGCGCTGTTCCGGGATCGCAATCTCGTGCTCTCGACGGTCATCTCCTTCGCGCTTGGTTTCGTGCTGCTGCCGACCCTGGCCCTGACGTCCCCGATGCTGGAAGAATTGCTCAACTACCCCGTCGATACCACCGGATACATGACTGTTCCGCGCGGCGTCGCGCTGGTGGGAGCGCTGGTGCTGACGAGCCTGGTCCCCGCGCAGATCGACTACCGGCCGTTCCTCGTGGGCGGAATGACGCTGGTGGTCTATGCCAACTGGCTGATGCTTGGTTATTCACCGGCGATGGATTGGCGGCCGGTGGTCGAGGCCGGCCTGCTCCAGGGAGCGGGTCTCGGCATGTTGCTGCCCGCGCTCGCCAGGGCCGCGTTCGGCACGCTCGATCCGAAGCTCCGCCCGGAAGGCAGCGCGTTGATCAACCTGTCGCGCCTCTATGGCAGCACCATTGGCATCGCGGTCGTTCAGCTCTTCTTCTACGCCAATACGCAGGCTGTGCACGTCGCACTCGCAAAGAACCTCACGCCCTACCGAGTCGCTGCATTCGTCGGGGAGCCGATCGCGAAGCCAAGCCTTGCCGCCCTCAACGGCATGGTCACGCGTCAGGCGGCGACCGTCGCGGTCATCGACCAGTTCGAGATCCTGATGTTCGCCATGCTCGTCGTGATTCCGCTTGTGTTTTTTCTCCGTAAGCCGCGGCCTACCGGTTAACGCCTGGGGCCGTGGAATGACCTCGCATCGTCAATTTCAAATACCTCGTCCCTTACTTTTGAGGGAGCCGTGGACAAGCAAAGGAGCATCAGCATGACTTCGTCAGATACGCTTCGTTATACGAGAATTCCGACTCATCAATCCGGGACGATTCCCGCGGTGGGATTCGGCACGCTCATTCCGGATCCGCTCGTGACCAGGCGGGCCACCAAGGCCGCATTGGAGGCCGGATTCCGACATCTTGATTGCGCGGAGCGCTATCGCAACGAGGAAGCGGTCGGCGATGCGCTGCAGGAGACGTTCAAGGCGGGGACGCTTCAGCGCAAGGACCTGTTCGTTACGACGAAGCTATGGAACACCAATCATCGGCCGGAACGGGTCAGGCCTGCCTTCGACGCCAGTCGCCGACGGCTGCAGCTCGACGAGATCGATTGCTACATCATCCATACGCCCTTTGCCTTTCAACCCGGCGACGAGCAGGACCCGAGGGATGAGCACGGTCGGGTCATCTATGATTCTGGGGTTACGCTGGCCGAAACGTGGGGGGCGCTGGAACGCCTCGTCGACGAGGGGCACTGCAAGTCGATCGGTCTGTCGGACATCACCCTGGATAAGCTGCGCGAGATCGTTTCGATCGCGCGGATCAGGCCCGCCATGGTGCAAGTCGAATCGCATCCGTATCTTCCCGAATGGGAGCTGCTCGACTTCTGTCGAGAGCACGGAATTGTGCTGCAGGCGTTTGCAGCGCTGGGGCACGCCATGAAGCCGAACGTCCTGGCCGATCCGGTGATCACTGCCATCGCGGAGCGTTTGCACAAGACACCGGCTCAAATTGCGCTGGCGTGGGCCGTCCAGCGCGGCACCGCTTTCCTGACGACTTCGACCAATCCCCGGCGCATCCAGGAAAACTTCGATATTTCAGCCTTGCCCGAAGACGCCATGCGAGAGATGAGGGACCAGATCACGACAAACATCAGGTTCAACACGGTCGTCGAGACCGGCGTGCCCGGATTCATCCCGCGGGCTGGATGAATCGGTGCCGATCAGCCGACTCATCAAGCCCGGAGCTGCTCGATCAAATCGTGGGCGCTGCGGATCTCGGCGATGCCCGCGCCCTCGGTGAAGGGCCCGCATGCGCGTTCCAGAATTGCCAAGGCGTCCGCGCTCTGGCCAGCCCCGATCATGTACCGCGCCAGGCTGACCGCGCTTCGCAGCTCCCAGAAGCGCGCGCCTTGCTGGACGGCAATGTCCATGGCCTCGCGAAAGCGCGCCTCGGCATCTTCTGAATGCCGCGCGCTCCTGAGCATCAACTCTCCGTTGATGCGGATCAGCTCCGGCAGATACCAGAGCTCCTGCCGGTCGTTGCAGCGGGTCAGGACGTCCTCGATCACGTCGAGGCCGCGGTCAACCTGGTCGGCCTCTCCGGAACACGCGGCGAGCTCGCCGAGCAGGGGCAGAAAACGCGGCAGGAAGCGCGCATCGCCGGCGCGATTGAGCTCCTCGCGCAGCAGTGGCAGGCCGGTCGAGTCGCCGCGTTTGACCATGACGGCGGCGTTGAAGGCCCTAGCCCACAGGCCCCACAGCCGGATGGCGTGGCGCTCGGTGTGTTCGAGCAGCTCGATGCCGTGACGCTCCGCGGCGTCGAAATCGCCGGACCAGAAGGCGATCGGGCATGCGGCTTGTCCGAGCACGCTGCAGAAGGTCAGCGCGTGGCCATTGGCGCGGCCTTCCTCGATGTTCCTGGACGTGAGGGCCTGAGCCTGATCGGCCAGGCCCTGAAGCCACAGGATGCGAGCCCGAAAATATTGCGTCGAGATTCTCAGATCGAGCGGGAAGATTTTCGGCTTCTCCGCCAACACATGCAGCGATGCATTGACCCGGTCGATGCGCAGCCGAGCCTCGGTCTGATCCCCGAGATAGTGCAGCGCCACGGCCATCAGCCGGTCGCCCAGCATGACATCGGTCCTGTCGGGAGAGTTCGCGGCTGCGTTCGCAAAGCGCTCGGCGAGCGCACGGGCCTTGCCGAACTGTCCGTTGTTGAACTGGTCGATGCACAAGCCCCAGAGCGCGCGCAGCCGGAAATCCTTGTCGTCGAGCCTGTCAGCCAGATCGAGGGTCGTCTCGAGGATCGGTCGAGCCTCGCGCGCGCGGCCCTCGCCATACATCAGCGACCATCCGAGCGCCGACAGGAGCTGCATGCGGATGCGGTCGTCGTCGGCGGTGTCTCCGAGCGCCGCGAGCGCCGTTCTGCTGCGCTCACGGCATTCCGCGAACAGCGAAAGACGCACCCACAGCGTGACCGCAGCCGCCGTCAGCGCGATACCGAGTGTCGCCTCGCCGTCGGGCCCGAAGGCCCAGTCCAACGCCGCGCGCACATTGTCCAGCTCCGCGCCATAGATGCTCAGCCATTCGGGCAGCGGCGTCGAAATATCGGCCTCCGCGCGCTCGAATAAGTCGCGAAAATGCTCGGCATGACGCCGCGCGAACTGCCTGGCTTCGCCGAGCTCGCTGAGTTTTCCGTATGCATAGGTGCGCGTGGTGTCGAGCAGCCGATAGCGCAGCGTCCGCGAGCCCGACGGCGAGATCAGCGACTTGGTCACCAGGCTGTCGATTGCTTCGAGAGTCTCGGACGCGTTGAGGCCGTCACCGGACGCGACCGCCGCAGCCGCCTCCGGCGCGAAAGGCCCGGCAAAGACCGACAGGCGTCGCAGCGTGGCGCTCTCCGCGGCAGGCAGAAGGTCGTAGCTCCAGTCCAGGGCCGCAGCGAGCGTCTGGTGCCGCGGCACGGCGGTGCGCCGGCCGCGCCATTGCAGCGAAAAGCGGCTGTCGAGCAGGGATGCTGTGCCGGCGATGCCGTAAGCATTGACGCGGCCTGCCGCGAGCTCGATCGCCAGCGCGATGCCGTCGAGGCGCCGGCAGATGCTCGCGACGAGGGGCGCCTCTTCCGCGCTGAGCTGGAACGGGCCCGAGCTCTGCGCAATGCGGTCCACAAAGAGTTGAGCCGCGGGATAGGCAAGGACCTCGTCGACAGCTAGCCCTTCGCGCTCGGGCGGACAATCCAGCGGGAACAGCCGGAAAATCCGCTCGCCTTCGCTCCGGAACGACTCGCGGCTGGTTGCGAGAACGCGGAGCTGCGGTGCCTCGCGAACGATGTGCTCGACGAGCGGCGCCAATTGATCCAGCACGTGTTCGCAACTGTCGAAGATCAGCAGGGCCGGGCCGGTCTTCAGAAACGTCAGCAGGGCCGGCGTCGGATCCTCCGCGCTGATGGTCAGTCCAAGCGCCGAAGCGATGGTGGTCGCGATGTGACTGCCATCCCTCAGCGGACCGAAATCGACAAAGAAGACTCGCCCGCCGAAATCCTGGGAACGGCGATGCCCGACGGTGACGGCGACCGAGGTCTTGCCGATGCCGCCCGGCCCGACGACGGTCATGAAGCGATAGAGCGAAAGTCCGTTCGAGATCTTCTCGATGACGTCTTCCCGGCCGACCATCCTCGTGAGCTGAGCGGGCAGGGAGCGGGGCGGGGCGGTTTCGGCCGGGACCGGGGCGGCCGGCAGAGCCGCTTGAGCGAACGAGGCGACAAAGCAATAGCCGCGGCCGGGCACGTTGACGACGTAACGGGCCGACTTGCCGGTGTCACCGAGCGCCTTGCGCAGCGCCGCGACATGGAAGCGCAGGCTGCCCTCGTCGACATTGACGCCGGCCCAGATGCGCTTGACCAGCTCTCTCTTGTCAACGACTTCTCCGGGGCGTCCGGCAAGGAAGATGAGAATGTCGAGCGCGCGGCCGCCGACGTGAAGCGGCGCGCCCTCCTTCTCCAAGAGCCGGGACTTCGGAAACAGTCGAAATGGCCCAAAGGAAATGGCCGAGTCTTCGCTACGATCTGGCACGCGCCATCGCCCCCTCGAAGGGAGTCAAAATGTATTACTTTGTGGTCTAGCAGAACGAGGCGTACAGTAAACTGGCCGAAAGCAGTGGGCAGGGCTGCCAGTCCTGCGTGGACGGCTTGGGTCGGCTCGCTCGCGAAATTATGCTTGGAAAGTAAAGAGTTAGACCGACGTGACAATGCGATGACACCGCGGCTCGTCCGGATGGAGCATTGACTGTCGTGCCGGATTGCTGCGATGGCATCGTCCGGGAGCCGGTCCCGCCACCACATTGACTGCCGACTTCCGGAATTTGCAGCATGACCTCTTTCACGCGGCGAAAATTCGTGCACGCGTTGACAAGCGCAGCGGCGCTCACCGCGCTTCCCCGCAACGGACAAGCTGCCGACTATCCGTCTCGTCCCATTCGCTTGGTGATTCCTTACGGAGCCGGCGGATCGGGTGACCAGATCGCGCGCCCCTGGGTGGACAGGATGCCGTCGCTGCTTGGGCCGACCTTCGTCGAATATATTGGCGGCGCGGGCGGCGCCATCGGGACCGCGGCGGTGGCGCGCGAGGAGCCCGACGGCTATTCGCTGCTGCTCGGCAACGGCAGCACGCAGGTCATCATTCCCATGACGTCGGCGAATCCCGGATATTCCGTTGCCGATTTCCGCGCGATCTACCGCCTGATCAACAGCGCGCTGGTTTTCGCCATCAATCCTTCGGTGCCCGCCGCAAACCTGCGCGAGCTGATCGCCTATGCGAAAGCCAATCCGGGAAAGCTGTCCTATGGCACGCCGGGGATCGCCACCGGAAATCATCTGGTCGGCGAATCCTTCAAGCAGCAGGCGGGGGCCCTGGATATTGTCCACGTGCCCTATCGGGGCATCTCGCAGGCGACCAACGACCTCGTCAGCGGCCAGATATCGCTCGTCATTGCCGTCATGTCCGTTCAATTGCAGCAGCTGGCTCAAGCGGGGAAAGTCAGGCTGCTTGCGGTCACCACCGAAACGCGGCTGAGCGGCGCGCCGGAGATCCCGACCGCCGTCGAATCCGGCATGCCCGGCATCCGGTATGAGGGATGGTTCGGTCTGTTCGCACCCAAGGACACCGACGATACGATCATCGACCGGATCGCGCAGGCGACGCGGCTCGCCATGGCCGATACGGCGCTCCTGGCGAGCTATCGCGCCCAGGGCATGGAGCCGGACAATGACTCAAGCCCGGACAAATTCCAGCGCATCGTCGAGGCCACATCCGCAAGCCTCGCGCCCTTGATCAAATCGATCGGGCTGAGCAATTTGTGAGGCCGCTCAGCTGGCGGCGCGCGTAACAATACGCGCCGTCAGCGTGACGAGGCCCATCAGCGCGGTCAGGAGCCAGAACGCCACCGGCAATCCGCCAAGACGTGCGACGAAGCCGATACCGGCGGGGCCGACGAGAACGCCGGCGTAGCCGGCGGTGGTGATCGCCGCGACGGCGAGGCCCATCGGCATCACCGTCTGCCTCGCCGCCCGGCGGAACAGCACCGGCACGAGGTTCGATGCGCCGAGGCCGATGAGCAGGAAGCCGGCTACGGCGACCGCCACGACGGAAGCCGTGAGCAGGACCACGAAACCCGCGATCGCAATCAGGCTGCCCCAGAACAATGTCGTGCGGTCTCCGATGCGTGCGACGACGGCGTCGCCGCCGAGCCGCCCGATCGTCATGGCGACCGAGAACACGATGTAGCCGATCCCGCCTTGCGCTTCGGAAACGAGGCCCGCGCCGATGACGAGCAACGCGCCCCAATCGAGCATCGCGCCTTCGACCAGGAACGTGATGGCGCAAAGCAGCGCGAGCAGGAGCACGGCGCCATGCGGCAACACGAACAGCGGTCCTTCCTGCACCTGAACGGAGCGAAGCAGCCGCGGCCAGGCCGCCAGCATCGCGATCAGCATCAGGACGGAGCAGATCAGCGTGCAAGCGAGCGCGCCGAGTTGCAGCGAGAGCAGTGCGGTCATGAGCGCGGCCCCGGCGAAGCCGCCGATGCTGAACAGCGCGTGGAAGCCGGACATCAGCGGATGTCCCGCGGCCCGCTCCACCTCAACCGCGTGGATGTTCATGGCGACATCGATGGAGCCGAGCGCGGCGCCAAACGCGAAGAGCGCCAGCGCCAGCGTCGCGGGCGAGCTCGCGATCGTCAGCAGAGGCAGGACCAGGGCAAGACCGAGCCCGCCCGCAATGATGATCGGCTTGCTGCCATAGCGCGCGCTCAGCAAGCCGGTCAGAACCATCGCGACGACCGAGCCGATGCCGAGGCTGAGCAGGAGCAGTCCGAGGATGCCGTCGTCGACGGCGAGCCGCGCCTTCGCGAACGGCACCAGCGGTGCCCAGCACGCGATACCGAAGCCCGCGACGAGGAAGGCAAGCCTGGTCGCAAGGCGTGTCGCCGGCTTGTCGGCAGAAGACATGGGAACTCCGAGGAGGGGTAATTCAAGGCAGGGGCAATCGAGAAGCCTCGAAATTGTTGCGTCTTTATGTCGGCGGCGGACTCGGATTGTCGCAGGCAGCTCCTGGGCGACCGCAAGCGGACACTAGGCCTTTTGGCTCGTCACCAGCATCTCGGCGGCGCCGGTGGGCTGCGCCATCGGACGAAATACCCTGACAGCCCGACCTGCGTCGGTGTCAAGCCGTGCGCGCAAAAATATTCCACTTTACCGAAATTCGGAAACGGCGTATGTGTCGGCCATCCCGGCTCATCCTTGAGGGGCGATCTCG
>NZ_JBVVPT010000033.1:0-79815 GCF_055811715.1 Bradyrhizobium sp. WSM4872
CGCCCGGCGCAGGGTCACCGGCGCGGTAATTTCCGCAGCGCGAATATTCTCAGGTCACGGCCGCTGCGGCCACCTGCGGCCGCCGGCGGCCGAGCAGGACAAGGATCAGCACCGTGGCGCAGGAGCAGACGAAGGTGAGACCGAGCGCGCCGCGGCTGCCGAACTCGGTGAGCAGGCCGACAAGGAGCGGCGGCGAGACCGCGGAGGCGAGATTGAGCGGCAGCGCGATCATCGACATCGCCTTGGCGAACTCGGCCTGATCGTAAAACACGAGCGGGATCGTCGCCCGCGCCACCGCCATCGCGCCGCTGCCGGCGCCATAGAGCAGGATGAAGGCCGCAACCGCCCAGGTCGCGCCATCGCTCGTCATCAGCAGCAGCATGGCGACCGGGAGCGCCGTGCCGGCGACGAGCCCGGTCGTGATTCCGTCCCACCGCCCTCCGCCGAGAAAATCGAGCCCGCGGGCGCTGACCTGGATCACGCCCAGCATCGAGCCGAACGCAAGCGCCTGCGCCGGGGAAAGCCCCTCCGCCCTCAACAATTCGATCATGATGGCGCCGATGCCGAAATTGACGAAGGCATTCAGCGTGATCGCGGCGACGACGAGGCTGAAGGTGCTCCTGGGAATCGCGGGCGGCGGTGACAACTTCACCGGCTCCCCGCCACGATCACCGGCGATTTTCCGGCGCGGTGCGAGGAACGCATAGAGCGGAAGGTTGATGACGACCATCATCGCCGCATAGACGAGGCACATCCCGCGCCAGCCGAGCAGACCGCTGAGGAACGACGTCGTCGGCCAGAAGATGCTGCTCGACAGGCCCGTCACCAGCATCAGCGCGCCGATGGCATTCTTGGCCTGCCGCCCGGCGACCTCGTTCAGCATGATATAGGCGCCGGTCGAAAGCGTGGCGCTGCCGGCAATGCCGAGGACGATCCAGGCCGCGAAATACAGCGTCGGCTCGCGCGCGAGGGACAGCAGGATGAAGCCCGGCACGGTGAGGACCGTGCCTGAGATCATGACCTTTCGTGCGCCGTGCCGCGCAAACGACTTGGCGAGCCAGGGCGCGCACAGCCCCATCGACACATAGAGAACGGACGTCCCGGCGAACACCGCCGGCAGGCTCATGCCGAGATCGGCCGCGAGATCGCGTCCGACGATGGCGGGAAGACCTATCGTACCCCACCCGACAAGCTGGGAGACCGCAAGCACCAGCAGGACCCCGATGAGCCTGCTGTCAGATTTCAAGAACCGCATTCCAACCGTCGCCTGCCCGGCAGGCGCCGATCACGCCTGTGACGCCAGTCTTACCCGGAGACTCAGCGTACGGAAACGCCGGCCGTCGAATGGCAGCAGGCGGCCGGGAGCATGTCAGGAGGCGGCAGGAGCCGCCTACCCCGCGAGCCCGAGCAGGGATCGCGCCTCGGCCGCAGTCGCCACGCGCCGGCCGTGGCGCGCGACAGCCTCACCGGCGATGGCCACGAGCTCGGCGTTGCTGGCCGCGAGGCGCGCCTTGTCGATCCTGATATTGTCTTCAAGCCCGGTGCGGACCGCATCGGCGCCCCGCGCGAGCGCCCAGCCCATGACCTCGGCCTGGTGGCGTCCGATCCCGGCTGCCGTCCACGTCGCCTTCGGGATCAGCCGCCTAAGCTCTCCCAGCAGGATGTCGAGCACATGCTCGTCCGCGGGCATGGCGTTCTTGACGCCCATGACGAACTGCACATGCGGATGCTGGTCGATCAGCCCTGCCTCGATCAGACGGCGGGCGCCATGCAGATGCGACAAATCGAAGATCTCGATTTCCGGCCGGATGCCATTCGCCTTCATCCCGGTGGCGAGGGTCTCGACCAGCGCGGCGCTGTTCTCGTACACGATGGTCGGAAAGTTCACCGAACCCGTGGACAGCGAGGCCATGTCCGGCTTCAGGTAGAGCGACGATCCGCGCGCCGAGGGATCGCGACCCCGCCCGCCGGTCGAGAACTGAACGATCATGCCAGGACAGTGCTTCCTGATCCCCGCCTGCACCACGGCGAAACGCTCGGGATCGGAGGACGGCGTCTCGTCATCGTTGCGAACATGGATATGGGCGAGCGTGGCACCGGCTTCGAAGGCCTGGTGCGTCGATTCGATCTGTTCGGACGGCAGGATCGGGACCGCGGGATTGTCCTTCTTGCGCGGAACGGAGCCGGTGATGGCGACAGCAATGACAGCAGGGTTCATCTTGCAACCTCATATTGATTGCGCTCACGCGCGCCAAATTCGAATCGGCAGCCTGACTATGCAGTGAGGCCCCGCCGCCGCGAACATCATCGATCGCGGCGGCAGTTGCCTCTACCATATCCGTCAGGTCCGAACCGTGGCAGCCCCGCTCACCGCATCGCCGGCGCGCTGACGGTCATAATCTGCCCGCGGCATCGGAACGGCATTGGGATTGCCGAGATCGTCGATCCTGATCCGATAGGTTTCCCGCGCGGTCAGGGCCGCCAGCGCGGCGATGACCGTGATAGCGAAGGCAATCGCCCCCACCGTCAACGGAATGTTGGTCGAGCCGGGAGGCGCGACGGTCGCAAACAGGGCGGGAAGCAATGCGGTGATGGTGGTTCCGATGTTCTGCGAGATCGCCATCGCCGAGACGCGGGTGCGGGTCGGAAACAGCTCCGGGTAAAAGCTCGGGAAGATCGCGTTGTAGCCCTGATAGACGACGCCCCACATCAGCAGCGACACCAATATTGCCAGCGGCACATTCCTGATGCTGATGGCATAAAGATAGCCGAAAGCGAGCGCGCCCGAGAGCAGCGCGCCGACGACGATCGGAGGCTTGCGGCCGACCTTGTCGGAGAGATTTCCGACGAAGGGAATGACGAACACCGCCAGCATATTTCCGAGCACGGGGATCCATAGATAGACGTCCTTGGCAAAACCGATCCCGTAGGCCGGCTGCACCGCATAGGCCGCGCCGAAGATGGTCGCAACCACAGGAATGACGTTCATCAGGGCCATGCAGATGACCCTGAGCATGTCGCGCCAGCTCAGCCTGATAGCCTGGACGATGGGCGCCCTCGGCGCTTCTCCCCGCTCGCCCTCTCGGGCAAAGGCCGGAGTCTCGTCGACTTCGCGACGAATGATGTAGCCCGCGACGATGACGAAGAAGCTGAGCAGGAAGGGAATGCGCCACCCCCAACTGTTGAAGGCCTCGGTCGGCATGTAGGCCGCCAAGGGCAGGAAGATTGCTGCGGCGAGGATCTGTCCGGCCTGCACGCCCTGAAGGGCGAAGCTGGCATAGAAGCCCCGCCGACCGAACGGCGCGTGCTCCAGGATCATCGAGCTTGCGCCTGAGATTTCGCCGGCAACGGCAAATCCCTGCACGAGGCGCAGAATGACGAGCAGAATTGGCGCCAGGATGCCAACCTGCTGGTAGGTCGGCAGGATACCCACGGCCATCGTCGAGATGCCCATCAGAAACATGCAGACGATGAGAACCGTCTTGCGGCCATGGGTGTCGCCCCAGTGCCCGAGGACGAAGGCACCGATGGGACGAGCCACATAGCCGACGCCATAGGTTGCCAGCGACGCAACGATCGCGACGGTGGGATTCTCCGACGGGAAGAAGATTTGCGGGAAGATCAGCGACGCGGCGGTCGCGTAGATGAAGAAGTCATAGTATTCGAGAGCCGACCCGATCCAGCCGCTCGCAGCGGCCTTCCTGGACTGACTCATCTGATGGGTCGCGGTCATCTCAAGATTCCTCCCTTGGGTTTCTGCTGACGTCCCGTTGGCGGGCTTCGCTCAAAATTGGGCAGCACTCTCCGGCCGCTCTGCGGAGTTTCGCGAGCGCTTGTCACTGCCGATGGGTGTCTGCTTGGTGGCGACGATAGGCTAACGCCGGGCTAACACAATTACCCGGTTATTCGACAAACCTAACACGATGTTATTTTGTGCGAGAGAGCCCACGTCCCGGCGAACACCGCCGGCAGGCTCATGCCGAGATCGGCCGCGAGATCGCGTCCGACGATAGCGGGGTGGGAGGTAGTTGACATTGGACCATTGCATGGTCCATTTTATGAAAATTGAGGAAGGACAATGAGATGCGGGTCTCCGTTACCGACGCAAAAGGACAATTGACCGATCTTGTCCGCCGCGCAGAGGCTGGCGACGAGGTGATCCTGACGCGGCATGGACATCCCGCGGTGCGGCTCGTCCCGGTCAAGCTTCCGCCGGACCGCGCCGCCCGCCGGACACTGCTCGAGGCGGCACGAAGGACCGGCGGGGCCAAAGCTATTCCCGGACCGAGCGCCGCGCGCAGTCAGGACTTTCTTTTCGGCGACGACGGACTGCCGGAATGATCGCGGTCGATACCTCCGCACTGATGGCGATCGTGCTCGACGAACCGCAGGCCGATGCTTGCATCACCGCGCTGGACACCGCCGACGAAATCCTGATCTCGGCGGCCTCCGTTGCAGAAAGCCTGATCGTCGCGGCACGGCGGGGCGTCGACGAAGAGATGAACAAGCTGATTAACGATCTCGGTTTGAACGTGATCTCAGTGACCCAATCTTCGGCCGAACGCGTGGCGCAAATCTACTCGCGTTGGGGCAAAGGCATTCGTCCTGCCGGTCTCAACTTTGGTGACTGCTTCGCCTACGATGTCGCCAAGGAGCATGGCTGCGCACTTCTTTACGTCGGCGACGACTTTGCCAAGACGGATATCGTTGCGGCGGCGTAGTCGACGACCGCCGGGGCGGCGACTTACCGGCCCGAACAGAAAAGCCGCGGGGCAGCCGTCAGGCTGTATGGCCGGGATCCACGTGCTTCGGCGTTTTCTTGTCGCGTTGGGGGGTCATCTTGGCCGGATCCGGCGCATTCGGCACGCCGCGCGGCCCGAGCTGGTCGCGCTGAATGTCGTCTTCGGAGCGGGAGGGCTCAATGCCGTTCGGCTCACGGGGCTTGGTCATCGCAGCCTCCTGAAGTGTTCTGCTCGGGGTGTCCCATCAAATTCCGAGCGCATTCTCGCCGGCTTCGCGGCCGGGCACGCTGACATGGACTTCGTGTCCCTCGCGAAGCGCCAGCGAAGCGGCAGCCACCGCCGACTCGAAGGCCGCTTCCTTGGTGGAGTATCTGTTCCTGACGTCGCCGTCGTGCAGCACGCCCCATTCATCCTGCACGGGCACGATCGTGTATTGAGCAAGGCCCATGGTGAAACTCCTCGAGATCTATCGCTGTGTGAGCTGCGGGTGCGCGGCGGTCACGCGCCACACCGTGTTGCCGCTGTCATCGGCGACCAGCAGCGCGCCGGTCTTGTCGACGGCGACGCCGACGGGCCGCCCGCGCGCCTGGTTGTCGCTGTTGAGGAAGCCGGTGACGACATCTTGCGGCGGGCCGCTCGGCTTGCCGTCCGTGAACGGCACGAACACCACCTTGTAGCCGTTCAAGACCTGCCTGTTCCAACTGCCGTGCTCGCCGACGAAGGCACCGCCGCGATAGGCGGCCGGCAAACTCGCGCTCGTGTTGAAGGCCATTCCAAGCGGCGCGACATGCGAACTCAGCGCATAGTCAGGCACGATCGCCTTGGCGACGAGGTCGGGCCGCTCCGGCTTGACTCGGGGATCGACATGCTGGCCGTAATAGCTGTAGGGCCAGCCATAGAAGCCGCCGTCCTTCACCGATGTCATGTAGTCCGGCACGAGATCGGGACCGAGTTCGTCGCGCTCGTTCACGACTGCCCACAGCGCCCCGGTCTGCGGCTCGAAACTGAGGCCGTTGGGATTGCGCAAGCCGCTTGCGAAGATGCGCCAGCGGCCGCTGGCACGGTCGATCTCGAGGATGGCGGCGCGATTGTGCTCGGCTTCCATGCCGTTCTCGGTGATGTTGCTGTTGGACCCGACGCCGGCATAGAGCTTTGAGCCGTCGGGGCTTGCGACCAGGCTCTTGGTCCAGTGATGGTCGATCGGTCCGCCCGGCAGCTGCGTCAGCACCGTGCCCGGTGCGGTGATCTTGGTATCCCCCTCCGTGTAGGGATATCTGACGATCGCATCGGTGTTGGCGACATAGAGGTCGTTACCGACCAGCGCGACGCCGAACGGCGAGTTGAGATGGTCGAGGAAGACGCTTTGCGTGTCCGGGACGCCGTCGCCATTGCTGTCGCGCAGCAGCGTGATGCGGTTGCTCTCGCCGGTGTCGCCGCCGGATGTCGCCCAGGACTCGATATATCCCATCACGATTTCCTTGGGCCGCTTGATCGGGGCGCCCTTCGGCGCCTTGGATTCCACCACCAGCACGTCGCCGTTGGGAAGCACGTAGAGGAATCGGGGATGCTGCAAGCCGGTCGCGAAGGCCTTGGCCTGCAAACCCTGCGCAACGGCCGGCGTCTCGTCCTTTTTCCAGCCGACGATGCGGGCGATGTGCATCGGCGGCAGCAGATATTGCTGGATGTCGGGTAGCGTCGGGTTGGCGCCCGTTTGCGCCTTCGGATCGCCACTGCCGTCATTGCAGCCGGCCAGAGACAGCAGCGAAGCGCACAACAGCGCCCGAGCGATTGCGGAGTTCATCGCGCAACTCCTACGCCGTGGCGATATACCATTGCCCAGCCGAGCCAGCCGGTGACCGGCAGGATCAATACGGTGATGGCTGAAAGAAGGAGCCCGGTCGGCCACACCGAGGTCCAGGCATCGCGCGTATGGATCAACGCATTGACGGTGGCCAGGACCAGCGCCAGCGCGTTGCCGATCAGATGCGGCCAGGCCGGCGCCTGTGCCCGCACCAGGCGGTTGCCGAGAAAATCGGTCAGACCGGCAATGGCGGCCAGCACGCCGAAGATGACGCCAACGACCAGAAGCCAGGCGGAAAAATCCGCCCACATGATCTCGGCACTGACGACATAGGCGATGTCGGTCAGCAGCGCCCCGATGAAGCACGCGATCGGGATCGGCACCAGCATCGGATGAATCGGATGGCCTGCGATTTGCGCGGTCGAGCGCACACGCAAATTGTCTTGCACGATTGACCTCTTGTCAGATCGCCACCCCTCCCCGGTGGAAAACACCCGCTTCCAGCGAAGGTTCCTGATGGTCGACCACAGCGCCGCCGTGCCTCAACAGCGCTGCGGCGTCGAAGCACTCACGAGGAACCCCTTGCCGGCGCGGGCCTTGATCCGGGCATTGAGATGAACCGGCCCTTCAGGAGACCGCGGAGTGGACCAGCCTGGCGACGGCGCCTCCTTCAATCCAGCCTCGAAGCTCGACGGCGTCTCGCGGCGCCAGACCGAGCAGATCGAATCCCAAAGCCGGCCGAATGCCGCACTCATCCACGAGACGATCCGTGCCGAGGGTGAGCAGGAACTGGAGCGGCGATGGTGGGCCATCGTGCTGTCCGGCCTCGCCGCCGGCCTTTCGATGGGATTGTCCCTGATCGTCCAGGGTGAGTTTCACGCGCTGATTTCCGACGAGGCCACCCGGCGCCTGGTGGCCCCGCTCGGCTACACCGTCGGTTTCCTGGTCGTGGTGCTGGGACGGCAGCAGCTCTTCACCGAGAACACGCTGACACCGATCCTGCCGCTGTTGCACAACAGGGATCTCGCCACGCTGTGGAGCGTGATCAAGCTGTGGGGCTTGGTGCTCGCCTCCAACATCGCGGGAACCTGGGCGGTCGGATCCGTGCTCGCGCACACCAGCATCTTCGAACCACGCATCGTGGACGCCTTCGTGGACCTCAGCCGCCACACCATCGAGGGCACGTTCACGACGACCCTTGTCAGGGCGATCTTTGCCGGCTGGTTGATCGCCTTGATGGCGTGGCTTCTTCCGGCGACCAAGGGATCGCGCGCACACATCATCGTCGTGATGACCTATGTGGTCGCGCTCGGCCAGTTCGCGCACATCATCGCGGGCTCGGTCGAGTGCGCCTTCCTGGTCCAGAGCGGCCGGGCATCGCTCTCACAATATGCCTCGGACTTCTTCGTACCGACACTCCTCGGCAATATTCTGGGCGGAACGACACTGGTGGCCCTGCTGAACTACGGACAGGTCGCCCCCGAAATCGACGACCACAGGGAATAAGGAGCCTGTACAAAAGCTGCCGCCTCGACAGGAACGATGGGCGTGAGCCGCGCTTGCCTCAGCAAATCAACGTGCGGCGACGAGCAGGATCAATCATGAGCACCAATACCAAGAGCCCATTCGACAAGGAACCGGCAGAAGGATCACGCGACATCGTCGATCGTGAATTGCGGCGTGCCGAAGACGCCGCCAACAACAAGGTCGATCATCTCCCCGGCGTGAAGGTCAGCGGGCAGCCCCAGGGCGGCGCAGTCGATCGTGCCCGGAAGCAGCGCGAGGAGAAGGATAGCGAACAGGAATAGAGTCGCTCTGCCGACCCGAAACGCCAAGTCGGTCAAGCGAGACGCATTCAATTCGTTCGGGACTGGCAATGACTGACAGCCCATCGTTCTGAGGAAACGTGGTTCTGGGGAAACGTGGAACTTCCCAGCCCCGCGTATGTTGTGGGCGATGAGTGATGCGGCGGCCAGCACAAGGCGGGGCGCCATTTCTTGCACAGGATTGCCCATCATCGAACTCAGGAGCCGGAAATGAGCCGCGGAATGCCATCGATGACCGCCCTCTTGGGTATGCTCGCAATCGCCGGTTATCAAAATCGGGACAAGCTCGCCGACATGTTTCGCAATGCGACCTCCGGTCAGCCGTCGGGTGCCAAGGATTCCCTGAGCGGCATCATCGGCAATCTTGGCGGCCTTGTGGGAGGCGGCGGCGTCGGTTCCCTGCTGAACGGCGGGATCGGCGAGTTGCTCGAGCACTTCAGACAGAACGGGCAAGGCGATGCGGCTCAATCCTGGATCAATCAGGGGCCAAACCGCGAAGTCAGCCCGCCCGAACTCCAGCAGGCTATCGGTCCGGACGTTCTTCAAAAACTTGAGCAGCAGACCGGCCTGTCTCAGCAGGAGATCCTCGACCGATTGTCGCGCGAGCTTCCGGCAGCGGTGGACAAATACACGCCCGACGGACGTCTTCCGGCGCAATCCGCGGGATAACACTCCTCAAGACTCGAGAAAAGATATGAGCATCATCTGGACGATCATCATCGGGTTCATCGCAGGCGTCATCGCGAAGTTCATCATGCCCGGCGACAACGAGCCCTCGGGTTTCATCCTCACCACGATCCTGGGAATAATAGGCGCGTTCGTTGCGACCTATCTTGGCCAATCCCTCGGCTGGTACCGGCCAGGAGAAGGCGCAGGACTCGTGGGGGCAGTGGTAGGCGCCATCATCGTGCTTTTCGTCTACGGTTTTGTAGCCGGTCGCAGCCGTCGGGCCATCTAACCACAGTGGACGGAATTCCGCGCGTTAGCGGAGAATTCGCCCGGCGCGAAAGGCGATCGGCAAGATGAAATGGATGCTTGTTGTCCTGGTAGGAGGCATGACCCCGGTCAACACCGACCTGGTTTTCGACAAGTTTGCCGATTGCCTTGCCGCCGAGGAGCAGATGCGAAAGCACTATACGGACGCTTTCGAGGCTTGGGACCGATGGGCCGCGGCCAATATCGAGCGACGACGCGAATACTCGAAGGTGCGCGACCTTCAGGCCAAACGGCTGCTCAGCAACATCGGTACGTGCGTTCCTCACGCAGGCGGCGAAGCCGCAGCGCCTCAGCAATTGAGCAATCCGGCACCTTCTCCGCAAGCCACACCTGCGCCGCAGCCAAGCCCAAAAACGTGACGTTTGAGCCCCTAAAAGCCCCCTGGCACGCCGCTAACCCGAGACTTTTTAAGGAGATCAGCATTGAGCGACAGGACCGGCAATGAACCTGCACCCTTGGTGCTTCTCGGCGTGGCAATTATCCCGATCGTTGCGGTGTTGGCGTGGTTCGCTTTCTAGCTTTGAACTTTTTCCGCGATCGCGCGTCATACAGTCGAAGCGTCCCTAAGCTTCACCCGAAAGCCCCGCTTCCCCCAGGCGGGGTTTTTGCTGTCGGCGCTGCATCAACGCACCGATCTTTTCAAGCGCCCTTTTGGCTTGACCACTTTTTCCCGATGCAGCAGCCTAGATATGGGCAGGGTTTTGAGGAGGCACAATTGCCGAAAACCCTAGTGGAATTCAGAGCGCAGAACCTTCGTTTACTTGAGCAGCTTTGTCCGGACGATCCGGGCTACATTCAATCGTGGATCAGGAAGTTCGACCAGCAGAATGGGATCGAACCTGAAGCTCCTGCGAAGTCCCGCCGGGAGCGAGGTGTTGCTTCACCCAAGAAGGCAAGGTCCGGCGCCCGAACCAATTGAGCGCGTGGTTTCCTTCGCTCGGCGCCGGACGCTACGGCCAAGAGGCGCTGGGCTTAGGCAGCTCGCTGCCTTTTCCGGGGAGCGCTCGCCTTTGCCTTCAACTTACACTCGCTGCCTGAAGATCAGCACCAGCTTTTCCGGGAGCGATCGCTTGTCGTGGGAGCCGTCGAGGGATCTGAGGAAGAGGATCATTTGGCAAGGATACGGTCACGACGGCACGCCGCATCTGACAGTCGATCTTCAGCCGTGCGTCGGAATGAGCCAAATCACAAGCTGGACAAGACCAACAAGCAAGCCAACGCATGCGCTGATACCCGCGACGAGCCGCGCCTTCCGGCTTTCGAGTAATCTGTCAATGAAGTTCAAGAAACCATGGCCGGCTGTTTTGAGCTTTCCCTTGACGGCCTGTGTAATAACGAAACTAAAAAAGCCAACCTTAGCTATGGTGGACGTATTCATTCTGATGAAGTCTTTGGCCTTAAATGCCTCAGATTCCTCTTTGCCGGATAGGAAGCCCTGTACCTTGCTGCCGTTTAGCTCCATCAACGACAGCATTTTTGGATCTGGAGCGTAGTCTTCGCCATAGCGATTTTTCAAAACGTCGTTCAGGTTGATCCGAACTTCAATCGGAATGCTTGGGGGTTCTTGGCCAGTAAGCACCCGATATCGATGTTCGATATGCTCAAAGCCAAAGGTAACATTACGCATGTTCCAATGGACCCAGTACTTTTCTCGCCGATCCCGCACGAAGTTGTAAAAATGCGTAAGCAACTCCCGCTCGATCTCGTCGTATTTTCCTTCCACCTCATCGGGCGGTATATGGAGATATTCTGCGGTCGTGTGCGTCGAAAAACTAACAGTCTGTGCAGACGTAAAGTGCCGCACCACGATGGAAGTTATTCTAGGAGACAACGCGCCCGCTTCGGCATCAAATAGCGACTGAGATGAATAGTGGATGATGTAGAAACGGTCCGGGTGCTCTTTAATCTCACTAAAGAATTTTTCCGCACTGGCCACAGTTCAGCTCCTAACGCATCTTCCTCGGCTGGCAGAAATTCCGCCAAGTTCACTCAGCGGATCCGGAGAGAATCGATATTCGAATTGGATAGCATGGAAACAATAAAAGCAACGCCAAGGAGAAACACGGTCGCATCGCAACCTATGTGCTGGCTGCAGAAAAACCACGGAGACCCACAATGACTATCGTTCAGTGGCTTGTTGCGGCTGGTACGAGCGCATTCGTTGCTTTGATCGGCTACTTTCAATATCGCACTGCAAAATTGAAACTTGCACTCGACCTGTTTGATCGCCGTCACGCCGTCTACCTGGTCGTAAGAGCCGCATTGAGAAATGTTTCATCCAAAGGGTCGCTAGATCAAAAAGAAGAGTTTGAACTCGGTGACACGATCGAGTCGGCATATTTTTTCTTTGGAGACGACGTCATCACATACCTGAAGGCTTTCCAGCAGAACGTTATCGACGTGAATGTTTTCTCCGCAGAGATGGTCGATATGCGAGACTCATCGGAGAAGGCAGAAGCGATCAAAAAGGTCAGGACCGCCAAAGAGCGTATCTTCAAATTTTACGAAGAGGGGCAGCCGCTGTTTGCTCGCTACATGCGGTTCGACGAACAGTTACCGTCTGGTCTGAGTGATCGGCTAACTGGATAACCAAGCGACGAATTCGCTCCATGACCACACCTCGACCGATAAGCCGGCGCGCTGAATCTTTGAGGCGAGCCGGGTTTCGTTTGTTACGAGAGCATCGGCCTGCCCCGCCGCCGTTGCCGCTATCAGCGCGTCCTCTGCGTGGTTTGGATTTCCAAACATCATGGCGACGATTGAGGCATTCACTTCGTCAGTGCCCCAACTGCTTTCATCCCACTTCGACACATCCCAAACCGCGCCGGTAGTCGGTACGCTCTCAGACATCCCGTAAATTTTCATCAGAGCGGCACGTTTCGGCTCTGGCGCCAGCGACAACTCATCGCGCTGAACATGCGTGCTCACGAGTCGCAATCGACTGTCAGCGATACGTTGATTGATCGCACTGAGTACGGACTGATCCGCTGCAATCAAGTCGTGCACGTTACTGTCGAGCATGACGCGCATGTGCAATTCCGACGTTCAGAAAACAGCCGCATAATCTTCTTACGTAACAGCGCGTACGTCATCGAACTTCACGCAAGCTCATAAAACCGCACGAAATCAATGAGAGCAATCATTCCTATTTTCGACATCTAGTTAAAGTGATTCAGTTATTTTCCTGCTGCGCCCGATAAGCGCCCCAAGAAAATTGCGCATAACTTTGGGGGACTCTTGACGGAGTTCACACTCAATGCAACACATTGAATCTTAAGTGATATTCGCGATATCGAGTTGGAGCGGGTGAAGGGAATCGAACCCTCGTATTCAGCTTGGAAGGCTGCTGCTCTACCATTGAGCTACACCCGCGACAGGGGCTCCCTAACACGGCCGGGCGGCGGTCTCAACTACCCAGGATCACCTGCCCAAGACAAGATCAACCGCCCAATCGACTGCTTTCCAGCGCCTTCCGGCCCTGCGAACAGCCGCTGGTTCCTCCGACCCGCCTCCCCTTAACAACACCGGAATTGCCGCCTATATTGATGTCTTCTGCAACCAACGAAAGGAGGTGATCCAGTGTCTCTTACCAAGCGCTGTCACCTCGCTGGGATCGCCCGCTAAGCTTTGAATAAAGGCTTGGCATCGGGGCGCTCTCAGCCCTGGACCAGCGAGCAAGAAATCGGGCGCGACGGGGCCTCCCCGCCGCGCCTTTTTCGTGGGTCACGCGCCTGCTGCGCAGGCGGGCGGCTCGCCGCCGAGCACCTCGCGGACCCTCAATGACAGGTCCGCCTTCCGGTACGGCTTCCTCAGCAGCGCAACGCCGGAACCGAGATGACCCTCGTGGTCGAGGGCGTTGTCGGTATAGCCGGACGTATAGAGCACCCTCATCCCCGGGCGGAGGCGCCGCACGGCCTCGGCCAATTCCTGCCCGTTCATGCCGCCGGGCATGATGATGTCGGTGAACAGCAGATCGAATTGGGCACCCTGCTGCACCAGCGCAAGGGCGGTTGCGCCGTCGCCGGCTGCGAGGGTGCGATAG
This sequence comes from Bradyrhizobium sp. WSM4872, assembly GCF_055811715.1. Lineage (NCBI taxonomy): Bacteria > Pseudomonadati > Pseudomonadota > Alphaproteobacteria > Hyphomicrobiales > Nitrobacteraceae > Bradyrhizobium > Bradyrhizobium sp. WSM4872. Next base: position 13,408 of record NZ_JBVVPT010000033.1, read on the forward strand.
CCGAGGCTGCCGAGCTGGGCGATGACATAGCCCTGCACCAGCGGATCGTCCTCGACGACGAGAATCGTCTCGTGCCCGCGTGCCGCCGCGGGCGCCTGCAGTGGCCCGGTCATGGCCTGCGCTCCGCCCGCAGATCGCGGCAGAAACAGCCGAATCACGGTGCCGCGGCCCTCCTCACTCTCGATCGCGACGCTGCCGCCGCTCTGCTTGGCGAAGCCGTAGACCATGCTGAGGCCGAGCCCGGTGCCGCGACCGACCCCTTTGGTGGTAAAGAACGGTTCGAACACGCGGTCGCGGAGGTCGGCGGGGATGCCATGGCCGGTGTCGGCCACCGCGACCATGATGAAGGCGCCGCGCGTGGCGTCGCCGTCACCAGCACCATCCGCGCCATCGAATTCGCGGTTCGCGGTCTCGAGCGTCAGCGTGCCCCCGCCAGGCATCGCATCGCGCGCATTGACGGCGAGATTGATGATCGCCGACGACAGCTGCGACGGATCGGCCATCGCCGGCCAGGCGTCGTCCGCGAGGCGGGTGACGATTTCGACGTTTCCGCCCAGGGTCGGCTTCAACAGCTTCGCCGTCTCGAGCACGAGGCCGTTGACGTCGATCTCGCGCGGCTCCAGCGGCTGGCGACGCGCAAAGGTCAGGAGCTGCGAGGTGATCTCCGCGCCTCGCGCCGCCGCATCGTCGATGAGCTGGGCGATCGCGGCCAGGTCGGGCTTGTCCGTCAGCCCCTCCCGGATGATCTCGATGGTGCCGGTGATGACAGTGAGCACGTTGTTGAAGTCATGCGCGACGCCACCGGTGAGCTGACCGATCGCATCCATCTTCTGCGACTGGCGAAGCCGCTCCTCAGTCTCGTGCTGCTCGGTCAGATCGGTTGCCGAACCACGATACCCCATGAATCGTCCGTCGGCACCCAACACCGGCTGGCCGTTGACGCTGAAATGGCGCACGCGGCCAGCCGCATCGCGGCCGCGATACTCGAACTTCCGGAACGGCTCGTGGCGATCCAGCGTCGCCAGGTGACCGCGCCATTTCTGCGGCTCGGCATCGCGGTCGAAGGCGGCATCTGAGCGGCGCCTCCCGATCAGCGTCCTCGGGTCCATGCCGAAAGCATCCGCCCGATCCGAAATGTAGGTGAACACGTGATCCGGGCCGGTCTCCCAGAACCAGTCGGATGCGGTCTCGGCATAATCACGGAAGCGCTGCTCGCTCGCGCGGGCGTTCTCCTCGGCGTGCCGCCGGATCTTCAGGTCACGCTCGAGATTCTCATTGGCCTCGCGCAGCTCGCCATAGGCATGTTCGAGGTTGGCGCACATCGCGTTGAAAGCAACAACCACCTTGTCCAGCTCGTCGGCCTCGTAAGGCGGCCGGCGCTCCAGGCGCAGCGGCGGCGGCGGCCGTCCGAGGCTGTATTTGCCGACGTACTCGGCGATGGCGACGAGATGCCGGGTCACCAGCAGATGAAACATGTAGATGATGAACAACGAGACGAGGAACGTCTTTGCCGCCTGGCTGGCCAGAATGACGAGGGCCCTGTTCAGCAATTGCTGGTAGACGTCGGTCAGCGTCGCCTCGACCCGGAGCGTGCCGATGGCACGCGAGGTCCCCTGCACCATGGTGCTCAGCGGAAATTCCCGGGTCATGATCGAACGGGTGTTTCGCTCGCCGACTTCGACACGGATCGGATTGGGCCGATCGGCGATTTCGCGGACCTCCGCCGCACGGATCTCAGGCAGCCGCAGAATGCCATCGAGCTGGAGCTTGAGCTGGTTCTGGTCGAGATTCCACAGGCTCTCTCCGAGGCTGCCCGTGGTACTGCGGCCGATCTCGTCCAGCCGCGTCTCGATCAGTCCGACCTCACGATTGTAATCCAGATAGAGCTGGAGCGCGGTCAGGGTCAGCGTCACGACCGAGGAGAACAGCAGCACGGCGGCAAGCAGCCGGGGCCCCACGCCGCTGCGCGACCAGTTGAAGATGCGCGACAGGAGTGCCGCGAACATCGCAGGCGCGAGCGCGGCGCCGATGCCGGTCAAATCCTGCTTCGCAGCCGCCGGCGCAATGGCGCGGCCGCGCTTGGTCTCATCGTCACCTGCGTTGCCCATGCACCACGTCCCCGAAAATGGCGGCACCTGCTCAGCCTACCGGCCGCAACCGCGAGCGAAGTGAACGGTTGAGGCCCTGCCTCAGCACGCGATACACGTGGCGATCCTGTCGGCCGATAATCCTGCCGGCCCTTGGGCGACTTGAGCTCGACGGGGTCATTCTTGCGCCCAGCAACAGGATTCCCAGGCAAACTACCATCTCGCGTGCTAGAATGACATCGGTGAAAGTCCGGAGCCGCCCGCACAGCAGGAAGGCGCTGTCAACGTTGCGGACCGGCGCAGCTGCCATCTCCGGTAGATCGCGCGGCACCGGAATCCGGTGGTAGCAGAGCACGCCCAAAAGGCATGACCAGGGAGATGCGGCATGAGGCGGATAGTCGTGGTCTGCCTCTTGCTGCTCGCGGCAAGCCCGTCGCAGGCGCAAGAGGTCATCCGGCTCGCACGCATCGCCGATATCCCCGATCAATATGTCGGCGGCGAGATGCTCCGCGCGGTCTATGCCCGGCTGAACATCAATCTCGAATTCGAGGATGTCCCCGGCAAGCGCGCACTCACGCTGTCGAGTACCGGCGAGGTCGACGGCGAGGTCCAGCGGATCGGAACGCTCTCTCGCGACTATCCGACGCTGATCCAGGTGACACCTGCGATCAATTACATCGAGCCCACTGTCTTCACCACGAAACTGCAGTTCGACGTCGCCGGCTGGAATTCAATCAGGGACTACAGCATCGGCATCGTACGCGGCGTCGGCTCGTCGGAAGCCGGTACGCGCGGCATGACCCGGGTCACGGCGACCACAAGCCTCGACAACATGGTCAAGATGCTCGATGCCGACCGCTTCGACGTGATGGTCACCGACCTCTTCAGCGGGTTGGCTGCGGTGAGGAAACTCAATCTCCAGGCCAGGATCCGTCCGCTCTCACCGCCACTCGAGCGCATCAGCATCTACCACCATCTGCATGAACGGCATCGCGATCTCGTGCCGAAGGTCGGAAGGATAATCGAGCAGATGGAGGCGAGCGGCGAACTCGCCCGGTTGCGGGAAACGCTGATCAAACAGGTGCTGAGCGGGATGTGACACCCGGTCAGTTCGTGCGAGTCCGCTCCCGCACCGCAACTGCGGCGATCAACAGCCCGACGCACCAGGCCATGGCCGCACGCGGCGGCTCGCCGCCGAGAAGCACGGTGAAGATGCCCGCAAGCAGGCATGGCGCGATCGCCTTGCCGGACCTGCTCGCGAGCGAGAGCAGGAACGGCATCGCGGCGATCGATATCTGCACGACGTTCATTGTCGCAGGCTGTTTTGCAAGCGTCGGGCTTAGAAGCCGCAAACGTTCATCGCGCGCGGGCGCTTGCCGCGCCGGCTTTCGACGATGCGCTCGCCGCCGCTCTCGGCCGAGCTGCCGTAATAGCGGTGGTGGCCGCTCTGGTCGTGCAGATCCGCAGCGTCCGACTTTCCCGCCCGACGCGCGTCGCAGATGATCTTGCAGATAATCTTGATGGTCGACATGGCCGCCTCCGAAGTGTTCTTGGTGGCCATCAGTCGCGCCGATTTCGAGCGGCGTTCACACCTTTCGGCCGCAATCGGGTTTCGGGAAGGTTTCGTCGCCGCACCCCGCGACGCAATATTTTCCGCAGCCCCATTGTCGGCTGCGACGGTGGTGATACGTCCTTGGGACGCGCGCAGCGAAAATCAACGAGGTGACGATGCTTTACGCCATCCTGGCCTATCACGTGGAAGACGAGATCTTGTCCTGGACGCCCGAGAAGGACGCCGCGGTCGTGGCCAAAGTCATTGAGGTTCAGGCTCCGCTGCGGGCAAGCGGGCATTTTGGCCCGGCCGCCCGCCTGGATGAGACGCGAAAGGCCCGCACCCTACGGGGCCCCGGCGCGGGCGTGGTGCTGGACGGCCCGTTTGCCGAGACCAAGGAGCAGCTTCTGGGCTTCCACCTCGTCGAATACGACACGGACGAGGAGGCGATCGCGGCCGCGCGGACCCTGCGCCAGGTCAATCCGTCAGCGGTCTACGAAATCCGCCCGGTCAAGCTTTACGTGCCGGCCGACGGGTTCGGCACGACACCTTCCGGCGAATGAGCGGCAGGCCTAATTGTCCGTCCCGGTCGGCCCGACATAGAAGCGCTGGATCAGCAGCCCGCCGAAGGCGATGAACCACACGAACGGCGCGACTTGCGGCGCGAACGCCGCAACGACGGTGCCCGGGATGAACACCAGCAGCGGAAACAGCGAGGCCATCATCTCGTGGCGCCAGCCGCCCAGGATCCGCCACCACAGCCAGGCATTGAGGCCGGCGATCGCGGTCAGGTGCAGGCCGTAGAGCACGGCGACCGCACTGCTCACGGGGTAGTTGGTGTAGAGGCCGTTGGTCACCGGCAGCAGCACGATCGACAGCAGGAAAAACAGATTGAGGATCACCGCGCCGCGGCTGCCGACGGGCTGGCGCGCCAGCCGCCGGTGATGGCTGATCCAGAACACGCCGGCGATGATGAAGCTGAGCGCAAGACCCGCGAGCTTGCCGGAGTAGACCCGGGCGAGATCGTTCCAGTCGGGCGCGCTGGTGAAGACCGCGGCCCTGGGCAGGTCGTAGGCGAGCAGCGTCATGGCGACGCCAAAGATGGTGTTGCTGAGCGATTCCAGCCGTCGCATCTCGAACTGGTCGGATTTGAGCTCGGTCATGCCGGGTGGGCGCTTTTTCGGACTGGAACCTCGGGCCGTCTTGTCCCTAGGTCTTAACATCGGTCTCGTCCAGACGCATTGCGATTCGCAGCGGGATCGCCGACTCTGGCTGTTTCACCGGGGCGATTCGTGGCGACATATCTGGACACGCTCAATGCGGAGCAGCGCCGCGCCGTGGAGCATGGCGTGGCCGATGGTGCGACCGTGGGCGCGCCCCTGCTCGTCATCGCCGGTGCGGGCTCCGGCAAGACCAACACGCTGGCCCACCGGGTCGCGCATTTGATCGTCGCGGGCAGCGATCCGCGCCGCATCCTGTTGATGACGTTCTCGCGGCGCGCCGCAGCCGAGATGGCCGGCCGGGTCGAGCGCATCGCCCGAAAAGTCCTCGGCGAGAACAATGCCGCGGTCATGCGCGACGCGCTCGCCTGGGCCGGCACCTTCCATGGCATCGGCGCACGGTTGCTGCGCGAATACGCCGAGCGGATCGGCGTCGATCCTGCCTTCACCATCCACGACCGCGAGGATTCCGCCGACCTGATGAACCTGGTCCGGCACGAGCGCGGATTGTCGAAGACGGAGAGCCGCTTTCCCGCCAAGGGCACCTGCCTGTCGATCTACTCGCGCTGCGTCAATGCCGAGATGGAGATCGAGAAGGTGTTGGGGGTGCATTATCCCTGGTGCGCAGGCTGGGCGGCCGAGCTGAAGGGCCTGTTCGCGGCCTATGTCGAGGCCAAGCAGGCCCAGCACGTGCTCGATTACGACGATCTCCTGCTCTACTGGTCGCAGATGATGAGCGATGCGCTGATCGCGGAAGAAATCGGCGGCCGCTTCGATCACATATTGGTCGACGAATATCAGGACACCAACCGCCTGCAATCCTCGATCCTGCTGGCGCTGAAGCCGGATGGACGCGGCCTCACCGTCGTCGGCGACGACGCGCAGTCGATCTATTCGTTCCGCGCCGCTACGGTCCGCAACATCCTGGATTTTCCGCAGAGCTTCTCGCCCCGCGCCGAGATGATCACACTCGACCGCAATTACCGCTCGACGCAACCCGTGCTGGCGGCGGCCAACGGCGTCATCGGTCTGGCGCGCGAGCGCTTCACAAAAAACCTCTGGACCGACCGCAGCTCCACGCAAAAACCACAACTCGTCACCGTGCATGATGAGACCGACCAGGCCCGCTACATCGTCGAGGAGGTGCTGGCCAATCGCGAGCAAGGCGCGCTCTTGAAGCACCAGGCGGTGCTGTTCCGGACCTCCTCGCATTCGGGCCCGCTGGAGATCGAGCTCACCCGCCGCAACATTCCCTTCGTCAAGTTCGGCGGGCTCAAGTTTCTCGACGCCGCGCATGTCAAGGACGTGCTGGCGCTGCTGCGCTTCACCGAGAATCCGCGCGACCGCGTCGCTGGCTTCCGCATCCTGCATCTGTTGCCGGGCATCGGTCCGGCGACGGCGCAGCGTGTGCTCGACCAGATGGCGGAGAGCTCCGATCCGCTCGCCGCGCTCGGCCAGCTCCCGGTGCCCCCGCGCACCGGCGCGGACTGGACCGACTTCGTCCGCACCATCGAAAATTTGCGCTATTCGGAATGGCCGGCCGATCTCGAACGCGTGCGGCTCTGGTACGAGCCGCATCTCGATCGCCTGCACGAGGATTCCGAGACCCGCCGCGCCGATCTGATGCAGCTCGAGCAGATCGCGAGCGGCTACGCCTCGCGCGAGAAATTCCTGACCGAGCTCACGCTCGACCCGCCGGATGCGACCAGCGACAAATCCGGGCCACCCTTGCGCGACGAGGACTATCTGATCCTCTCCACCATCCACTCCGCCAAGGGCCAGGAGTGGAAATCGGTGTTCGTGCTCAATGTCGTCGACGGCTGCATGCCCTCGGATCTCGGCGCCGGTACCAGCGCCGAGCTCGAGGAGGAACGCCGCCTGCTTTATGTCGCGATGACGCGTGCCAAGGACGATCTGCACCTCGTGGTGCCGCAGCGCTTCTTCGTCCACGGCCAGGCCGCCAAGGGCGACCGCCACGTCTACGCCTCGCGCACCCGCTTCATCCCGGAGCAGCTCGTCTATCTGTTCGAGCGGACCGCCTGGCCGAAAGCCGGCGCCGGCGCGGCCCGCACGGCGGCGCAAGGGCCGAAGATCGACATCGGGGCGAGGATGCGGGGGATGTGGCGGTAAGCGAAGCAAGCAAGAACCGATAATTACGAAGGGCGCCTTGCGACCCATCCGCGCCGGACGGATGACTTTCGCGATCTCATCATCGCTACCGGCAGGCCTCAGATCAAGAACATCGGAAATATGAAATCATTGACGGCGCTGAGCCCCCCTTTGCGTCTTCGATGAAATAGCCATTCTTGACCGACCACCGGCGACCCACGCCGAAATCATCTCCGCGGCTGCCAAGAACAGAACTGACAAACTCATCAAGGTCCAAACGGCTTCTGAAGCCAGCATACGGCACGAAGCGCAATTCAAAACCAACAATTCCTCCCTTGCACTCAGCCGGCCCGCCAATCAAGAATGTCTTCTCGAAGATGTCCCCCTGCCGGTCCGCACTGAATACGGATGCAGACTTGAACTCGGTCTCGGAGGGGATGTAGCCAAGCGTGCCCTTAAGCTCGTTAAACAGGGACTCTAAGTCGCGAGCCTTCGTAGTCGCCAATGTGTGAAGGAACACCGTCAAATCTCGGCGAACATGACGAGGCAGTTCGTGGGGAAAATCAAAGTCGTACAATCTTAGTGATCGCGGGCTGAAGGTCTTGCGGATCGCCGGAGGACCAGCGACCCCCCAATCGAAAATCCAATCCGATCCGCAGGCTGGACGCTGACGATTGGTCGCCAAGGCGCGTCGATAATCGTCGTCTTCCTCCGCGGACACCACCTCTTGGCCTCCTCGAATTCGCTCATACGGCAACCCTATCGTACCGGCTATATTCGCCCGACTTATGCAATCTATCTTTTCAATGTTTTTGGCATCTGTAAAATCAGCGCCGCGCAGATCCGCCATATATAGGTTCGCGTACTCCAGATCTGCGCCTCTAAATGCAGTGTTTCTTAAGTCAGCGCCGCGAAAGTCGGCGAAGGCAAGTCGCGCCTCACCAAAATCCGCACGTCGCATACTTGCTTCTATTAATCGAACCCTCGACATCTCAGCTGCCCGAAAGTTCGTCGCGACCGCCGTAGACAACTCCATGGTGGAACCACTAAGGGCGGCTCCTTGTAGGCTCGCATCGTCCAGCACAGCAAATTGAAGGTTCGCCTTGTCAAGTCGGGCCTCATTAAGCGTTGCTTCGCGCAAAAAGGCTTCCATAAGGTTGGCGTTACGCAGATCGACGTTAGAAGCACGTAGCTGGTAGGCGTCGACACGTCTGATATCGACGTTCGCCAAATGCTTCTGTTCCTCCGCTAAGGTTGTCTCCCGGAGACGGAGATCTGCGCGAATACGGAGAGCGTCGAGAAGAGAGAGACCGACACGACGCGTCCAAGTATCTAGCTCAGCATACACCTCAAACGGACGACTTGCATTTACGGCCGCGTCTGACGTTGCCAAAAGAGCCAATGGCAGCGCAAAAGATGCAGCAACCAACGCAACTTGCGCTGATCGAAGGCGACCACTAGCCGCTGACCTAAAAGTCGTACGACCGCGCTGCAGAAAGTAACCGGCCCCCAAGATGGAGATCGTGGTCATCGCCGTCAAAATCCATATCCCCGGCCAATCGTGGCGTCGGAGGTATACTGTCCAAGCGGCAAAGACGACGGATGGCACGACCATCCAAGTCAACACATAGAAAGTCGACAGTCGAGCAAGCTCAATTCCATCCAGCATCGACGTACCAGATCTCCGGCGGACATAACTACCCAGCAACCACAGCTCGGCTTTTCGATGCCTCGGTTCTCCGTCAGGAAATATGCTGGGCAGGTCAGCAAACTCCTCCCATACTTGTTGAAGGGTAAGTAGTAAGTATAGCCACAAGGCCACGATTAACGACGGCATCGCCACGACAAAAACGGCAGTCGGCACAGTTATTGTTGTGCCAAGAATTGGAAATGAACCACCGTTCGAGAGCAATGACTGATCGGACACGTTCAGGAGTCCGATGACTAGGGTAATACAAGCGCCGATTACAGAAAAAAGAAGAGTAATGGCCGACTTAGATATCTCCGACAGTCTCTTCAAATTTGGAAAATCAGCCGCGGCCCCCGGTAACGTTGCAGCTTCGAGGTTAGCGCCCGACAACTGCTTCGCGGTCATTCCCCGACAATCCACGAAGTTCGCGCCAGTCAAAACCGCTTGCCGGAAGCTAGTCCCTGCGAGCAAACACCCTCTAAAAACTGCTTGCCGCAAATTACTGCGATCAAAGCGCACGTTGGTCAAATCGCAATTTTCGAATTCGATATGGTCGAGGTTAACATCTGTAATATCGCGATCTTTAATCGACTTCTCGGACAGCCTTGCAGGCTTTCCCTCGGTGCCGCCCGACACAATCCAACGTTCGTGAGAAGCGAAGCAGTTGTCTATATCAAGACAGATCGCATCAATTTCCGCCATTTGCCCCTCGCAAATTCGACTAGAATTGCAGAAGCAGCTCGACTTAGCAACCTCAACGGGTAGACCAGTGGGTCGCCTCGCGCACCCGCTTCATCCCGGAGCAGCTCATCTATCTGTTCGAGCGCACCGCCTGGCCGAAAGCCGCCGCCGGCGCGGCCCGCACGGCGGCGCAAGGGCCAAAGGTCGACATCGGCGCGCGGATGCGGGGGATGTGGCGGTAGACGGTTGCAAATGGACCCGACGTTGCGAGAAGGCTCGGCGCACACAGACGTTGGCGATCGAAGGGGTTTGACGGATCGCATGTGAAGCTAAATTTCTGACTTCCTACTTCCCCGAAAATTGCCAAAGTGAAGAGGCCACGATCATGATTCCTATCAAGCAGACAGCATATCGCGGTGCACCCTTCATGGAGACTTTGTTGAGCCCTACCTCGATTGCGCCAGCGCCAGCTTGAGGCGCTTTATCTTCTGTCTTTTTTCCTCCTTTCTCACTGGCCGTCTTGGCCGTTGAAAAAATATCATCCGGAAGAAATGCACCGCCGAGGGTTACGACTATGCCAAGCATAAGCCTTGGCAGAGGCACAAAGACAACGAATAGTAGAAAAGCCCAAAAAGCGTTGAAGCTTGCGACAACGAGGGCCCATAGCCCGCCAATCCCCCAAACCAGCAGATACCATCCTTCAATCAGTATCCAAATGGGCCACGGAACGCGGATGGTCTCCGCGTGCGCGGTTTCGATCCCCGCCAAGTAGATGGTAACGACCGACAGCACCAGCGCTAACGTTGACATTTTCGGCGACATTGCAAATACCCCCGTGCCTTCGCAACCGAAACTAGAAATACGTATTAGAAAATGAAAACCACACCAATCCACCCCAAACGGGTGTGCAGATCCACACGCGAGAACACAATCTAACGTAGATAGATCAAGTTGTCACTTCGTAGCCAGGCCGCCAAGGGCAACCGCCATGTCTATGCCTCGCGCACCCGCTTCATCCAGAAATCCCTCATCCGTTTGTTCGAGCGCACCGCCTGGCCGAAAGCCGCCGCCGGCGCGGCCCGCACCGCGGCGCAGGGGCCGAAGATCGACATCGGGGCAAAGATGCGCGGGATGTGGCGGTAACGCCGGCTACGCGCCCAGCCGGTCGAACTGGACCTTGCCTGCCTTCATCACCAGCGGAATGTGCTCGCCCTGGCCGAGCAGGCAGGCCACGTCGCGCAGCGGATTGCCGTCGACCACCAGCAGGTCCGCAATGGCTTCGGGCATGACGCGGCCGAGCTTGCCCTCCATGCCGAGCACCTCGGCGCCGATCAATGTCGCGCTGGCGATGACGGCGCGCGGCCCGAGAATTTCGGCGCGGATGCGGAATTCGTCGCTCTGCAGACGCTGCGACGGTCCGAGCAGGTCGCTGCCGAACCCCATCTTCACGCCGGCGTCGCGGTAGATCGTGAGCGAACGCAGGCCGGCGTCGCGGACATCGGCGATCTTGGCCACGCTCTCCGGCGGCAGACCATATTGGGCGCCCTCGTTGGCCAGCGCCTCGTAGGTGACGAGCGTCGGCACCACATAGGCGCCCTTCTCGGCCATCAGTTGCGCGGTCGGAGCATCGACCAGATTGCCGTGCTCGATGGTGCGCACGCCGCAGCGCACCGCGCGCTCGATCGCGGCAGCGGTGTAGGCGTGGGCAAGCACATAGGTCTGACGCCCGCGCGCCTCCTCGACGATGGCGCGGATCTCGTCCTCGGAGTAGCCGAAGGCGCCGACCGGATCGGTCGGTGAAGCGACGCCGCCGGAGGCCATGATCTTGATCTGATCGGCGCCCATCTGGAGCTCTTCGCGGGCCGCCTTGCGCACGCCGTCGACGCCATCGGCAACGCGCGCCAGCGCGCCGACACGCACGCAGCAGGGGCACGGTGCGTCGCTGGCGAGATAGTCCGAGCGCGCCCGCATGTCGCCGTGGCCGCCGGTCTGGCTCAGCGCACGTCCCGAGACGAACAGCCGCGGACCGTCGGTGAGACCGGTCTCGATCGCCTGCTTCAGCGCATGGCCGGCGCCGCCGGCGTCGCGCACGGTGGTGAAGCCCCGCCGCAGCATGCCGCGCAGCAGCAGCGTCGAGCGCAGCGTCACCAGCACGTTGGGCATGTGCACCTGCTGCGCCAAATTGAGCTCTACGGCGATCGCATGCACATGCAGGTCGATCAGGCCGGGCATCAGCGTCTTGCCCTTCAGATCGATGGTGCGGTCGGCTTCCACCTGGAGCGGCCGATCGGAGACCTCCTTGATCAGATTGTCCTCGACCATCACGTGATGTCCCTCGAGGAGGTCCGGCTGAAGCGGGTCGAGCAGAGCGGCGTTCTTGAAGAGCACACGGGACATGACGACTTCCTGTCTGATCAGGACTGGGTGAGCAGCGCGGGCAAGGCGAGCTGGGCGAATGGAAGACACGCTGCGATATCGTCCTCGCCGTACCAGCCTGCCTCATGGAGTAGATTGAGCGAGCCGAGCGTGCGCCCGCGCCAGCACACGGGCATGTTGAGCACGCTTTCGCAGCCGAGCGAAGCGATCAGCTCGTGATCGGAAAACACCTCGCGCAGATCGTCCCGGGTGCGGCCGATATAGCCCTCGCCGCGGTCGAGCACGGCCTCGGTCCACGGCCCCGGCGCCAGGCGCTTGCGTCCGCCCGCGGGGTAAGGTCCGGGGAGATTGGAATACACCCGCGCTGCTTCCCTCGTGTCGTCGTCATAGGTCAGGATCGTGAACAGCTTGTGCCCGATCGCCGATTTCAGGGCGTCGTCCAGCGCCGAGTACAGGGCATCCGGCTGATCCGGCCTGCCCTGCGCGGCCGCCACCGCGCAGAGCAGCGGATCGGATCGGTGTTTCGTCTTCCTCATGCGACTTCGCCCGCCGCGATCTCTTCCAGCGAACGGCCGCGCGTCGGCACCCCCATCAGCACCACGGTGAGCGCGCCTAACAGCAGCACGCTCGTGGTGAGGCCGAACACGCCGGCGAAACCGAAATTTGGATAGAGATAGCCGACCAGGATCGGCGAGACGATCGCACCGATGCGGCCGATCGCGGAAGCGAGCCCGGCGCCGGTGGTTCTGACCGGCGTCGGAAAGACCTCGGCGGTATAGGCATAGACGCCGGCATAGGTCCCGTTCATGAAGAAGGACAGCAAGATTCCCGCCACCATGATGTGCTGGTCGCTCTGCGCGAACGCCAGCCCGAGCGCGCTGGCGCCGCCGAGCACCATGTAGGAGGCGATCGTCGCCTGCCGGCCGATGCGCTCGTTGAAGTACGCGGCGCTGAAATAGCCGGGGATCTGCGCGCAATAGATCGCAATCGAATAGGCGAAGCTCTTGGTAATGCTCATGCCGTTCTGGACCAGAAGGCCGGGAATCCAGACGAAGAAGGAATAGTAGCTGAACGTGATCGCAAGCCACATGATCCAGGTCATGATGGTGACGCGCGCCTGCCGGCCGGCGAGGAGCGCGGCGAAATTGGCAAGCAACGTCCCACCAGTCGCGGCAGGCGCCGCGGCTTCGACGACCGGTTGCGGCAGGACATGGCCTTGGCTCGCAAAGCCGGCCTCGATCCTGTCGAGCACGGCTGCGGCTTCCTTCTCCCGGCCCCGGCTTTCCAGCCAGCGCGGCGATTCCGGCAGCGCCCTGCGCCACCACAGCAGCATGACGACCGGCACCGCGGTGATCACCAGAACGATGCGCCAGCCGTTCTCATAGGCGGGCACGATGAAATAGCCGAGCAAGGCTGCCGCGACGAAACCGAAGGAGAAGAAGCCGGCCAGCGCGCCGGTAAAGCTGCCGCGGTAACGCCGTGCGACGAATTCCGCCAGATAGGGCGCAATGATTGCGCTCTCCGCGCCGGTGCCCATGCCCGCGACCACGCGGGCGGCGAAGAAGGACGACCAGTCGTTCACCGCCGCGCTGACGATGGATGCGACGCAATAGAGCGCCAGCGCCGACATCATCACCGCACGACGGCCGATCAGGTCACCCAGCGTGCCCGCCAGCAGCGCGCCGAACAGGAAGCCGATATAGGTGCTGCTGCCGAGCACGCCGATCTGCACGCTCGACAGATTCCAGGTCGTGCGCAGCACCGGCAGGATGAACGCCAGCACCGCTGCATCCATCGCGTCGAACGTATAGCCGAGCCCGCCCATCAAGAGCAGATGCTTATGGAAGCGCGCGAATGGAAGGCGCTCGATGCGCGCCGAGATCATCGACATGAAAGTCCCCTCTGTCTGGCGGCCCGGCACTCCGCTCATTCCCGCGGGGAACCATAGACAAGGAGATATTATCGTCATAATTTATAATCATGATCTAGTACATCACTGTGGTGAATGTTCTGTCGTTCCGAAAGCTCGACCTCAACCTGCTGAAAGTGTTCGAGGCCCTGATGACCGAGGGCAGCGTCACGCGCGCTGCCAACGCGCTTCTGATGACACAGCCGGCGGTCAGCAACGCGCTCGCACGCCTGCGGGACGCGCTCGGCGATCCCTTGTTCGTCAGGTCCGGCACGGGCATCCGTCCGACCCAGCGCGCCGTGGTGCTGTGGGAGCCGATCGGGGAAGCGCTCGAGACCGTCCGCGGCGCGCTCGATGAGCAGGTGTTCGATCCGCGCCGTGCGCAGACCGAATTCAGCCTGTCGATGTCGGATTACGTGGCTTCGCTGGTGATGCCGAACCTGCTGAACCATTTCGGCAAGGTCGCGCCCAAGGCGCGAATCCACACCGTCCCCAACACCGTCGTGGAGATCGCAGATCAACTCGAGGACAATCGCGTCGATTGCGTGCTCAGCGTCTATGTCAACGAGGCGCAGCAGCCGGCCGCCATCCGCTCGCGCTCGCTGTGGACCGTCGATTACGCCTGCTTCATGCGGCGCGGCCATCCGCTCGCGGAGATGAAGCGGCTGAGCACGCGCAGCTTCCTCAACGCGGGGCATGTCGATGTGAGCCTCGCCGGCAAGACCTTGCCGTCCTACGACCTCTTCCTCGCCTCGCGCGGGCTGTCGCGCAACCTGGTCGCGACCGTCAATCACTACAGCGCCGCCTATGAGGTCGTGCGCCAGTCCGACCTGATCGCGGTGCTGCCGAGCGATTTGCGCTCGCAATCCCGGCACGCGCCGTTCATGCACGCCATGCCGCTTCCGCTCAAGGCGCCGCCGCGCATCGTCAGCCTGTTCTGGCACCAGCGCAACGACACCGTACCGGCGCAGCGCTGGCTGCGCGAGACCCTGGTCGAGATGTTCGCCAGGTCCGACTGAAGCCACGGGCGGCGCGCCCCCCCGACACCATGAAAAAAGGGAAACAATGGGTTTCTCGAAGCAGCATTGTGCACCAGTCCGCGCTGCCTAGCTGCAACCGAGGCAATCCCCTCCCCCAGTGACAGGCGCGCAAGCCGCGCCCGCAGAGATCTCAGCAATGACCGCACCGCTCGAATTCGGACTGGACACCTTTGGCGACGTCACCAGGGACGTCTCCGGCGCGATGCTTCCGCACGCGCAGGTGATCCGCAACGTCGTCGACGAGGCGGTGCTCGCCGACGAGTTCGGCCTCGACTTCATCGGCCTCGGCGAGCATCACCGCGCCGACTTCGCGATCTCCTCCCCTGAGACCGTGCTGGCGGCCATCGCGTCGCGGACCAGCCGCATCCATCTCGGCTCAGCCGTGACGGTGCTGAGCTCGGACGATCCGATCCGCGTCTTCCAACGGTTTGCGACACTCGATGCGCTCTCGAACGGGCGCGCCGAGGTGATCCTCGGCCGCGGCTCGTTCACCGAATCCTTTCCGCTGTTCGGCTTTGATTTGCGGGCTTACGAAGCGCTGTTCGAGGAGAAGCTCGATCTGTTCGCAGCACTGCTGTCGCAAGAGCCGGTGACCTGGGAAGGCAAGCTGCGTCCGCCGCTCAAGGGGCAGCTGGTCTATCCCCCGGTCGAGAACGGCACGCTGAAGACCTGGATCGGCGTCGGCGGCAGCCCGCAATCGGTGGTGCGCGCGGCGCATTACGACCTGCCCTTGATGCTCGCGATCATCGGCGGCGATCCCGCGCGCTTCGCGCCCTTCGTCGATCTCTACCGCCGCGCGTTCAGGGAGTTCGGCCGCCCGGCACAGCCGATCGGCGTGCACTCGCCAGGCCATGTCGCCGAGACCGACGAACGGGCGCGCGAGGAGCTGTGGCCCGACTACAAGGCGATGCGCGACCGCATCGGCAAGGAACGCGGCTGGCCTCCGATGGGCCGCGACGAGTTCGTGAACGAGGCCGAGCACGGTTCGCTCTATGTCGGCTCGCCCGAGACGGTCGCGCGCAAGATCGCCAAGACCGCAAAGGCACTCGGCATTTCGCGGTTCCAGCTGAAGTATTCGGCGGGCCCGCTGCCGCACGAGAAGCTGATGAAGAGCATCGAGCTCTACGGGCGGAAGGTGGTGCCGATGGTCAGGGAGATGATGGGGTGACTTGCGCGCTACGAAAGCCCGCCTGCGCCGTCAGGCTACGGAGCGGCAGCCTCCGTTAGCTTCGCTTGACGCTGATCTGGGCTGGCTCGCCCAGCCGTAGCTCGCGAAGCGAGCGAAGGATGGTGGGGGAGGCAGGACTCGAACCTGCGAAGCCATAAGGCGGCTGATTTACAGTCAGCTCCCTTTGCCACTCGGGACACTCCCCCGCTCGACGGCAGCACAATCGGGCCGGACCTTGCCGGCGACCGAAGACGGCCATGGAACGTGAAGGCCGCGACAGCCCGGATGGGGGCGCGACCGGGCGCGGTTATCGGCGAAGCGGTGGGGTAAAGTCAACCGAGGCGAACAGCTAAAATCGCCCCCGACACCACCCAAATTGCCATATTCCGGGACCCGTGACACAAGCGAGCCCATGAAGGATCGAAAATTCAACCCGAGGGGCCCCCGCGGCGGGTCTAAGCCCTTCAACAGGCCCGGAAAATCGGCCGGTCGCCCGGCCCGGCGCGATCGCGATTCGGACACCGACGGACCTGTCATCCTCTATGGCTGGCACACCGTCACCATGGCGCTCGCCAACCCCCAGCGGCAGATCCGCAAGCTGACGCTGACCGAGAACGCCGCAAGGCGCCTGGCGGACGAGAACATCGCGATCCCGGTCACGCCCGAGATCGTCCGGCCCCAGGAGATCGACCGGCTGCTGTCGCCCGACGCCGTGCACCAGGGCCTGCTCGCCGAGGCCGATCCCCTGCCCTCCCCCGACATCGAGGATCTTGAGCAGGACGGCATCGTGCTGGTGCTCGACCAGATCACCGATCCGCACAATGTCGGCGCGATCCTGCGCTCGGCGGCGGCGTTTGCGGTGAAGGCCATCGTCACCACGGCGCGCCACAGTCCGGAAGCGACCGGCGTGCTGGCCAAGGCCGCCTCCGGCGCGCTGGAGCTGGTGCCGATGGTGACGGTGCAAAACCTCGCTCGGGCACTGACCACGCTGAATGAGCTCGGCTTCCAGACCGTCGGGCTGGACAGTGAAGGCAGCGCGGATCTCTCCGAGGTCACCCTGCGCGAGCCGCTCGCGCTGGTGCTGGGCGCTGAAGGCAAAGGCCTGCGGCAATTGACACGCGAGACCTGCAGCGTCGTGGCGCGGCTCGACATGCCCGGCGAGATCAAGAGCCTCAACGTCTCGAATGCCGCCGTGCTCTCGCTCTATGTCGGCGCCAGCCGTCTCGGGCTGATGAAGCGCTAACAAAACAAAACGCCCGTCCGCATCGCGGACGGGCGTCTCGTTGGTTCAGCCGATCAGGCGATCAGTAATAGCGGCGCAGCACGCGGTGGCCGCCATAGTACGGCGCATGGCGCGGGGCGTAGCCGTAGCGCGGACCGTAGCCGTAGTGCGTGCGCGGCAGATAGCCGGCGCGCGGGCCGTAGCCGTAGCGATACGGACGGTAATACGGGCGGCGGTAGGGATAGGCGGCCGGCGCTTCGACCGCGGCGGCGCGATAACCATAGCCGTGTCCATAGCCATAGCCACGGCCGTAGCCGTAATTGGCGGGCGCAACCACCGCGTCCTCACGATAGGTCGGATACGGCGCGAAGGCGCCCGGGCCGGTGTAGGTCGGGCCCTGGTTGACGTGATAATATTGCGTGGTGGGCTCGGCGAGACGCTCATAGGCGCCGTAGCCGTAGCCGTAGCCGGCCCCATAACCGCCGCAGCCGGTGTTGCAGCCGGAATAGACCGGCGCGACCGGCTGGCACGGATCGAAGCCGCAGGCCGCGGCGGGCGCGGTGGCGGCGAACATCACGGCAGCCGCCGCGACCAGTCCCGAAATCATCTGACGCATTACTCTCTCCTGTTGATTTCCGTTTTTTTGGATTTTGTCGTTTCTTAACCCGGCGGCCTGCCGGGTATCTCTGCATGCGGCCGCGGCCGAGGACGCCGCGGGTGGTCATTGATCTCAGGCGCGAGGATCACCGGCGGCGGATTGACGGGTACGTCCATCTGCGGCGGCAGCGGCGCCGATTGCGCGCCCCAGCTTTGGTAATAGCCCTCGGCGGGCTTGGGCAATTTGCGGTTCGCGGGCGGCTCGACCTCGAGCCGGCCATAGCCGGGCCGCAAGCCCAGCGTCGGGTAGTAGTGGCCGACGTCCGTGGGCTGGCGCTCGGCGACATAGCGCCCGCCATAGATCGTGGGCTGCACTTGCACGTTCTTCCCCAGGCCCCAGGTCCCCTCGACCACGGCATAGGACGCGTCGATGTTGTTGATGATGATGGGCACGCCGGGGCGGCCGGGGACGACGATATCGAAGCCGCCGCCGGCAAACGCCGTCGCGGGCAGTCCGATCAGAAAGGCGGCGAGCGCAGATGCGCGCATGAGGGGATCCCATTTATCCGGCGACAACCTACCCGATGGCGACGCAGAGAGGGTTAAGGCCCTGTCACCAATTGCCGGTAAGCCTAATGTGTAAGGATTGCGCGCCGCTCAAATCCTCCAAAGCGAGCTAGCGAAGCGTTAACGCCGCCGGATCCTGCAGTCCGGAACCATGGCGCGTGCTCACTTCCGTTTGACTATCGCCGACGAAAATCCCCCGGTTTCAGCGGAACGTCCGGCGTCCTTGGCGTTTAGCCCCCGTCAACAAAACGGGAGCCAAACAATCATGAACGTCAAACTTCTCGGAGCCACGGCGATTGCGGCGACCCTGGTGGCAGGCTCTGCCATGGCGCAGGCCGTGATCACCAATCCCGGCCGCTGCGCGGCGCAATTCCCCAACGCCAACTGCCAGAACGTCGGACCGGGAAATCCGTACACCGATAGCGGCTATCGGCATCGTCGCGTGTCCTATCGCCAGACCAACAACGGCGACTGGAATAACGACTGGAACAGGAGCCGCACCGGCTTCTGGCCGACCGACGTCGCCGCCGGCGCGGTCGGAACAGCCGCTGGCGTGGCCGGCGCAGCCATCGGCACTGCGGGCGCGATCGCCACCGCGCCGTTCCGTGCCCCGAACGACGCCTACGCCTACGACAATCGTTGGGATAATTCGTGGAATAATTCTTGGGACAATCGCGGGTGGGACACCCGCACCTACGCCCAGCGCAACGGCTTCGTTTGCACGCCCGGCACCTGGTTCAAGGGCCAAGACGGTCGCCGGCACATCTGCCAGTAAGGCGGCTTGAACCGAACGCGACAGATCAGGCGGCCCTCGGGCCGCCTGATTCATGTCTGCATCGGGGATCGCGGGTTCTGGCACTTTCCGGTCAAGTCTGGTATTGCGGCGCGCACGCGGGCGGATAGACCCGGCATACGCCGGCCCTGCCCGTGTCTCCAGGCGTCGCCGGCTTAGCTCAGCGGTAGAGCAGCGGTTTTGTAAACCGAAGGTCGGGGGTTCAATCCCCTCAGCCGGCACCAACGTTTACAATGACTTAGCGCAGAATGTAGCCCCGATTTTTCTAGATCAAGGCGCGAATGGTGTTGGGGGATACAGGGGCTACACTCCGGTAGTGAAACTCGCAGAGGTGTCAAGCCAGCGAGAGATGCTGCGCCAGAAGCGGGGATGGCGCGACATGCGGTTCTTGCTGCTCTGCTCGAGCTACATTGACCTTGACCGCGAGATTGGCGTCCTCGGTACTGTCACGACACGCGCCGTCCAATACTTGCGCGGTGTGAAGGATGAAAGGCGCGAAGTAGAGATCCTCGCGGCGCCGCGCTCGATTCGGTTGCCAGCATTCCCGGAAGGCGATCGCGAGACGAACCTACTGGCCCTCATGCTCCAATTGTTCGGCAAGTCCGTCATATTCTTCAGTCAGATCCTTCAGCTTTTCAGCGAATTCCGGGTGAGCCGCCCCTTCGGCTAGTTGACGCAACCACACGGCCCTTTTGCGCGACCTTTCCGCGTCAAGATCGATCGGAGCTTTCAGATGCATTTGCTCTTCCTCCTATGCTCACAGAAAAGCCGCCCCGAAGAGCGGCCTTTCCATTCTTGAACGTGATTGTGTGCGGCGTTCCAGCGCCGTCTTTGGCAGACGTCGCAGCATACTCCCACTCCTCGGGAGATTACCATCGTGCAACCCACCAGACCTTTCGTGCTGCCGACAGTGTTGCGCTAGGCTCGCGGACACGCCGTGCTTTCGTGGCTTGATCACCGAAAAACTTTCGAAATGTGCCAAGCCATACAGGCAAGTAGAGCAATGCAGATGCCCCCCTGCCAATTGAGGTTTTTGACACAGAGCCACATTCACGACCGAACCTTCCCGCCCGAACGGATGTCCTGATAGTCAGGATTTTCCCGACGGGCGACAAGCGATCTCCCGACTGCCTGGCGAGCTGCCAATCACTACATTCCGTTCGGCCTAAAGTGATCGTTCATGGAAAATCCCGGCGAAACGCATATTTTTGAGAGCGCCCCGGCCGGCATCTTTTTTCCGCAGCATCAGAAACACGTAGAGCCGAAAACCTTTGCGTGTAGATGCCGGCAAGTCTCAGGCTGCAGGCATGGCCTTGCGTGCGTACACTTACCTGCCTGCTTCTGTCCGCATGTGCAATTGCTTGATCGTCAACTTCACTCTACCCCTCCACGCACGTTGTCGAACCACGCGCTCCTCACAAGAGCCGCTCGGCAGGAGTCATCTGAATGTATGGCAGCCTGCTGCTACTCGTTATTCTAATCGCTGTCTCCGCCTTCGGCCTCGTTGCCTTAGAGGTCGCGGCACGTCGATCGTCTGGCGGTAAATCTCAAGTCACCAGGCCGAAGCGGCGTGTGAGATAATCCACGTTTCGCAGTCGGTCCGCTGGAGATTGCTCAGTCGATAGCGACCGTGCAACGGCAGCTATCGCGGCGGCCTGTCCTTTACCGGCAGATGCGCATTCGGAGGCGAATTCGGTGCGCCACTCGCTGCATATCATTGTCCGCTTCATCGAATGGAACGCCCCGGCTTCTCCGGTGGTCCATCACGCTTTGCTTTGGGATGCTTGTCCAGCAGTATCGATAGAACCCGGGGATGGCGCGCAACCGTAAGCATCAGGCGCTGCTTGGGATCAAGGGCTTCGTGCGCCAGGGTCCTGCGACAGTCGGTGATCTTGCGCGCTTTGCCGCGAGCCAACTCTACTCCCGCTTGACTGATGCCTGGGAGTGCCGACATGCGCTACGCATTCGCCTCCTGGACGATGGCTTCCAACCCACGCCGTGACCGATTGCATTTTGGGCGGGTTTGTAGGGTCGTCTCTACGTCTCGAAAGGCGACTATCTGGTGAGCAGGCCTGAAATCAGGGCCGCAGCGCCGAGGCCAATGAACGACAAGATCATTGGAGGATACAGAACCAGCGCTGCTTCAAAGCGCAGGAACTTCGGTTGCACGCCGGTCCGATCGGGAAGCCCGATGAAGATCAGGATGCCTGCTACCGCAAGCATCGCAGCTCCGATCAGCATGTTCATATTCGCCTTCCTCCACATCACGGAGCAAAAATCGCAAGCACGAGAGTGCGACTGAGCTGTCGTTTTGGAAAGAACCAACCGTACGCTTTGGTACCGATTTTCTTGAAGACCGCTTTTGAAGAGGCCCCTCAGATCTGCTTCACGCCATGACCGGCATTGGTGGCCAGGCCAAGAACCCGCTCGCGAGTGCGACTTCGCGCTGCGTCCACCAGCATCGTGCCTGCCCAGCGATAGACGTTATGCTCCTTGACCTGCTGTCGCATAAGCTTCATGCGCTCGGCCTGCTCCTCGATTGGCATTGTAAGTGCAAGCTTGATAGCCGATGCCATTTCTTCGGTGTCATAGGGATTGACGATGAGAGCCTCGGATAATTCTCGTGACGCCCCGGTGAAGCTCGACAAGATAAGAACCCCAGCGTTGTCTTCTCGCGAGCTAACGAACTCCTTCGCGACGAGGTTCATTCCGTCATGCAGGCTGCTGACGACGCAGGCATCGGCCGCTCTGAACAGCCGGAACACGTCTGACGGCTCGTAGTGCCGCGCGACCAAATGCATCAAGGGTTGGCGACCGCGGTGCCGCTCGTTTATTTCGGCAGCGAGCGCCTCCGCTTCAGCCTGGAGCTTCGAGTACGCGTTGAGTTTGCTGCGCGTCGGTGCTGCGACCTGGATGAAGGCAAGCCGATCTGTCCAGGCCGGATTTCGCGACAAAAGCGCGTCTACAGCCCGCATGCGATCAAGAATGCCTTTGGTGTAATCGAATCGCTCAACGCCTACGATCAGCCTCGTATCCTCCGCCAATCCGAACTGGGCGAGGATGCTAGATCGGCATTCCGTGGGAGGTGGTAGCTTTTCCAGTTCCCTTGGCGGCCATTCGATCGAGATTGGATAAGCACGTATTCTGGTCTCATGTCCTCCAAGGCTGACTGCCTGCACTTCGCGATCGATCCTGCTCTCCAAGAAGCGATCCACACCCTCGATGAAGTTGTTGCAGTGAAATTGGGTATGAAATCCAACAATGGTGCTGCCGAGCAATCCTTCGATAATCTCCGCCTTCCATGGGCAGATGCTGAATGTTTCCGCATTCGGCCACGGAATGTGCCAGAAGGTTATGATCGTCGCCCTGGGCAGGCGCTCACGGATCATTCTTGGAGCAAGCGCGAAGTGATAGTCCTGGACCAGCACAATGGGGTCCTCGGCGCGCGCCTCGGCAACGACTGCATCGGCAAAGCGCTGGTTGATCTGCCGATACATTTGCCAGTCGCTGGACCTGAACGTAGGGCGCACGAAAGCGATATGGCACAATGGCCAGAGCCCTTCATTGGCAAAACCGTAGTAATATCCGTCCTGCTCTTTCTCAGAGATCCAGATGCGCCGAAGCGTGTAGGCCGGGGCTGCCTCGGGGACGCGGAGCCTATCGTGGTCGTCGACGGTCTCCCGATCGGCGCTGCCGCTGCCGTGTGCGATCCAAGTGCCACCGCAGGCACGCATGATCGGCTCCAGGGCCGAGACCAATCCACTCGCCGGCCGCTGCACCACAGTCCCCGCTTCCGAAGTGTTGTGAATGTAGGGCTCCCGATTGGAAAGGACGAGAACTTCGGCGCCCGGGAGGACGCTTTGCAGCACCTCTTGAAGCGATTTCGGCGTCCACTCGATCTGGCTTGTAAACGTAACTTGTTCGGCGCTACGCAACAGCTTGTGAATTTCTCGATCAATAGACGAGCCACCGAGTTGAAGGTGCACTCCCTGAGCACCTCGACGGACCTCCTCGACCGCGCGTCGCAATGCCTTCATCCAGCCGCGCATCATGAGGACGGCGAAAATGATCGTGCCAACGGTCAGGACCAGAACGACGCCGGCAAGCGCGGCAAGCAGATACGCCAGCACCTGGCTGGACCTGGCCGCCGCGAAGCTGAGGTCGGTTAGAATGACGAGGTAGGAACGACCTCGGCTACTCGCGATCGGAAACGCAGCTACAAGAATTCGTCGCCCGCCGCTGGCGATGCTTGCGAAACTCTCGTTCTCGGATTTGGCCGACTTTTCACAGGAGAAGCTCGCCGGCATCTCCGGTGTTGGCGCGAGCAACGAGCCTTCCGGATCACAAAATCCAACCGCGAGAATCTTCTTGTCGAGCGCCACTCTCTTGAAAAGGTCCGAGAGCCGGTCCCAGGCCTGGTCTTCCACATCACGACTAAGCAACGGCTGGATGGCGTTGAAGACCAGCTTGGATCTGGCTTCAACATCGCTTCGCGACCACTGCTGTACGATTCCTCCGGTAAATGGCGAGATACCGAACGCCACGACTGCGGCTACCGCCAGGCCGAAAATGCCATAGCGGAAGAACTCCTTGTACGATATCGGGGTCACTCCGGAGCTACCCCGACTGTCCGCAGGCATTTGCTCAAGCCGTCTAGCAGGCGCAGCTCTCGCGGCGCATTGGGCACTGCCGATTGCGCTAAGCAATAGTGAGCGAACATATACCAGACCAAAGGACGGCTGCTGTTAGCTCGGATTGGCGAGCCGCTTCCCCTCCTCAAAGCCCGTACGCTCGTTGTTGCAGGTGAGACAAGTCGCACGTGCCATTTGCGTACCGTGGATTGCCAGCCGTTCATGCCGATGCGGCGTCTTTTCCTCGCAAGACAGGCAGTACGCTTGCGGAAAGACATTGAGTGCCGTTTGATTCGATTTGCTGATCATGAAAGCCCCCTGCGCAATATCCTTCGGAGGTCGCCCGCGAGCAAGCAACAGCGGGGCAGATCGGCTACCTATTGTACAGAACTGTACCGTGTTTCGTCACATAGCAAGCTGTGCGCGCTCTGCCGAAGATCACTCCTGTCCCACACAGCAGCCCGCCAACGTGCGGGTGAATTAGCGCGCGGCGGGAGTTGGAATCCCAGCGTTCCTCGGCTGGGGTCCGCCCCTCCTGACGGCATGACCTGTCCATCCGTCCCGGGCAAGGTCGGTGGTCGATTCCCCTGCCCGTCGTTCAAAGCGCGAAACCGGTTGTACGGTTGCACCCCGACTAACCTTGCAAGTCAGCGCCTCTTGAATTCGCGCTTCACTTGCGCTTCTTCGGCAGCGCGTTCTTCCCGACGATCGAAAGCGCAATCAGACCGAATGTGATCAGGCGCGGGATGAAGTACACCGGCTCGCTCGCATTCGTCACTTGCACCACAGCCAGGACAAACCTCGCGACGGCGTCGATCACAAACGCAGCCGCAAAGAGCAGGAAAAAGGTGTCGCCCGTCTTACGCCAAAACTTCAGGAAATATATGCTCGCCAGGAGCGATGCGAATGCCGTCGCACCTGAAAGAACGGGATTCAAATGGTCCATCAGTCGGCCTCCCAGATCATGCCGATAAGCAGGACCGTCATGGCGAACAGGCCGATCGATAGACGCACGGCGGAAAGATCAACTTGAGGAAATACGATCTTATCGATCCAGAGAGCAGCATTTTCGAAAGTCAGACCCGCGAAGCAGACCGCGCTCCATAGGAGCAACTTCGACCTGTTACCGATATATGCCCGAATGAGCAGCCATGCACAAAAGCCGCTCGTGATCGCGCAAAGTGTGTAAATCACCGCAGCCATGACTAATCCTTTCGAATCCTGAAGGCATCTGAAAATGCCTGGATGCGGTGTGGGCTGTTGTGGATGATATGTGTGATCGGGATCAAATGCCGCGAATACGCCAAGGCCAAGCTATCGACCACTGGCCGCAATTCGGGCCGCGGCGCAAACGCATAGATCCCCGCTTCGCCGTCGAGGAAGCCATCCTTCCTCAGGGACGCTAGAGCATCGGCCATCTCGGTCTTGCCCGCGTAAAGGCGTGCAGCGAGCGACTCCACGTCGAAGCGCTCGCCGGGCCGCTTGTGGAAGAACAAAAGGGCTTCGAGCTGCGCCACAGAGCGAATGTAGCGTCGGACAAGCTCCTCTACCTCTTCCGGCAGTGCTTCATCAGACATCGTCGACCTCAGCCAGCGGCAAGCAAGCTGATCGATTCAATGCGGAAATTCAAGACTGCTTTTCCTGCCACTACAAATCTAAGCCGACCGGATCAAAGACAACTGGAAAAGGCGGCGTCGTCTCAGATGACACCGCCGATAAGCATGCTGGAAATAGGGACCGAGATCGGCTCAGTACTTGAATTCGGGCATCTTCTTCAGCTGATCCTTGTTGGCGTTCAGCACCACGTGATCCGGATACCAATTGTCGCTTCGGTGGGCCGACGTTGATGCGCTTCCCGTCGTGCTCGTCGAACCGGCATTGCCGGTCTTTCCAGCGCCATCGCTGGACGCAGTCTTCACCGGTTCTTTGGCGAATTTGAGCTGATCGAACGTTACGGCGACGTTGTGTTCGCCCATTCCAAGGAATCCTCCCACCCCGATCACCACGTTGGCAACCCGCCCGCTGGAATCAAGGATCAGATCATTGATGTCGCCGATCTTCTCGTTGCTATTGTTATAGACGTTCACGCCAACGAGTTTCGATGCACGCCATTCGCCTTCCTTGTGCATGGAGGCGGTCGAGGCAGCCGGCTGCACGTTGGGCGCCGCGGTCGTCGCGCTGTTCTGGGACGACTGCGCCATGACCGGCGTAGCCAGCAGCATCGCGGAGGCAAGAATGCAAAGTGATGTCTTCATGACGATTGCTCCTAGTTGTGTTGGATCATCGTCAACTCATCGCACGCTCGCAAGTTTCGTTTTCCTGAATGCGAATGTACGCTCCCGCACGAGACTTATCCGACCAACTTGAGGCGGCTGCGCATCTTTTGATGAAGCATTGCACGTGTCACGGAAGGGTTGCATATGATGAACTCGACCATAGCGATAATGTCGTCCCTGGTGCGATTGCAGCAAGGGTTCTCGTAAGCGGCAAGAAGCCTTTGGGCCTCCTCCAAGGCTCCCACCAGAACTTCGGTATCGGTTCGGATCCGGCTTTCTTGCGATGACATCTCCGCCTCTATCGCTTCAAGAATATCTGGATTCTATTGGCTGCCGTACAGGCGACTTAACGGCAGTAGGGAATCGCGTTCACGAATATGCAATGCGGAGGGGCGGCACCGCACAAGGACGGTTGTGCGCCGACAGGATTATCCCCTGACAATCGCAAGACATCGCTTTCAGCCTGGCCTCGTCCATGACGACGATCCCTGCTCTGCGACAGCCAATCACTCCGTCGCGCATCATACTCCCGAGAGCGACCGTAACGCCGGCGCGCCGGACCGCGAGAGCATTGGCTATGTAACTATGCGTGAAAGGTATCTCGCGAGACCCGAGCCTGTCGCTGGCAACCAGGAGCCACCGCGCGAGGCGCTGGTGCAGCGTGTGCCTGGAATTGCAGGCTGATAGCTGCGAACTGTGAATCAGGATCGCCTGAACATAGCCTAAAAGCATCTTTTCAAGCTCGACGTCCCTCTTGATCAAAGAAATCAGCTGATCGGACTGGATCCGAAGCGCTTGGCCCGGCACTCTCACGCTGCAGCGGTGCGGCGAAACGTGCATGCCCAGGACCAACGGCACGCCGACAAAATCCTTCATCCCGAGCGTATGGATCTCGACCGGCAGGCAGTCGCCCGCACGGGTCGTGACAGAACACCCGCCGGACTCGATGAAGTAGGCATGGCGAAGAGGAGTGCCGCGATCGTAGAGAATTTGTCCTTTGTTCAGAGACACCGTCTCGCAGCTTTCGAGCAAACGGCACTGCGATGAAGCCGACAGTCGGGAGACGAGTTCGTTGCGGCTAGTCCCGCAGAGGGGCTCGTCCAAACCAAGCCGCTTCGAGTTGAATTCGTTTTCTATCAACCGCAGCGGCGATGAAGAATGTTCCATGTCAAGCCCAATTCTAGACCGCTACAATGATTGCCTGTACGATGGGATCGATCGAGCGATCCTGGGAGTCAGGGTGACCGATAGTAGTGTCGGGAAAAACCTGACAAGAACCAGAAAACATCGAGGAAGTGCCAGCACGTGGGCGTTTTGCTGTCTCATTTGATACGCACCCGCAGGGAGGCGCCCACCTCAATGTCCCGTCGCGCAGCCCGCCGCCCCTTGATTCTCGTCTTCATCGCGGCAGCGATGCCTCTTGCGCTTTTTGCGGGTTGGGTCGTTTTCCTGAACGCGCAGCAGCAGCGCAGGGGTTCTCAGGCTGCCGCCGTGGAGACGCTCGATAGCGTCGTCAACCGGCTTGCCTCCGAGATCAGCCTCCAGCTCGAGATCGCCGAGACCGTCGCGGCTTCCGCAACACTCGACAAGCCGGACCTTGACGCGTTCTATCGGGAAGCGACGCGTGTCAACGAAGCACGTCCTCTTTGGCAGACGATTCAGCTCGTCGACCCCGACGGGAATCAGGTGCTTGATGTCAGCCGTCCACTCGGAGATGGGATGCGCGCCACCGCCGACCGAGAGAATTTCGAACAGATCCTGAAAACGAGAAAGCCGGCGATCGGCGGAATTGGGCCACGTGGTCCCATCACCGGCAAACGCGTGGTGGCCGTCAGGGCCCCCGTTGAGCGCGATGGGCAATTGAAGTTTGTCCTCACGGTGGCCTTGGTGCCCGATGCAATAAGCCAGATTTTGAAGAGCGCAGGAGCCCCGGCCGGCTGGGTGGGTTTCGTGGTCGATGCCAAGGGGAACATCGTCGCCCGCACCTTCGGTGAACAATCCGAACTCGGACAATCTGCCAGCGCTACGGTCCGCCAGGCGATAGCCTCAGCGCCAGAAGGAAGCTACGTCAAAACCACGCCTGCCGGCGAACAAGTCGACTCGATCTACAAAGTCATCCCCGGAACCAGCGGATGGTCGGTCCATTTCGGAATACCGACGCAGGAACTGAATGGTCCCGTCCAGCGCTCAGCCATTTTTCTTGCCGGGGGTGGGGTATTGAGCTTTGTCTTGGCTCTGACTTTGGCCTGGTACACCATACGCGACATTTCGCTTCGCCGGCGCGAGCAAGAGGCGCAGGCAGCATTGGCACTCAGCGCAAGTGAAGAGCGACGGAGGCTGACGATCGATGCCGCAGATCTCGGCGTGTTCAGCTGCGATTTTGCGAGCAGAGAAGCGATCGTGTCGCCCCGCGCCCGGGAGATGCTCCGGATAGACGGTTCGCGCTCCGAAGGAGATACGATCGTTCCGATAGGTCGGATACTGAGCTGTATTGATCCCGCCGACCAGCGGAACTTTGAGGCTTCCTTGCTGAGTTGCCGTTCGGGAAACGTGGCGATTGCTGATTTCCGGACCGCTCCCCCTCACAGCCGGTGGCTGCGGGCCAGCGGACGGCTGTCTCGACTCGACGAAAACAACCTAGACGTCGTGTATGGCGTCATTCTGGATATCGACGAGACCAAGCGAGCTGAGCTGGAGCGACAGCAACTGCTTCGACGTCTTTCCGAAGCGGAAGAAAATGAACGCCGTAGAATCGCAAGAGAGCTTCACGATCAGATCGGCCAGACGGTCACAGGTCTCCTTCTCGGTCTAAAGAACCTGGAGCCGCTTCTTGGCACGAGCCCGAAACGCAAGCTCGGATTGGAGAGGCTCAATTGGTTGCAAGGACTCGCGAGAGGGATTGGGCGCGATATCCATCAAATCGCCTCTGACCTGCGCCCGACCGCCCTTGACGACCTGGGCCTTTACAAGGCGCTGGAGGCATTCTGCGCGGAGATCCAGCGCCGGTTCGGGATCAGCGTGGATTTTCAGCCTCT
This sequence comes from Bradyrhizobium sp. WSM4872, assembly GCF_055811715.1. Classification (NCBI taxonomy): domain Bacteria; kingdom Pseudomonadati; phylum Pseudomonadota; class Alphaproteobacteria; order Hyphomicrobiales; family Nitrobacteraceae; genus Bradyrhizobium; species Bradyrhizobium sp. WSM4872. The sequence continues at coordinate 42,361 of NZ_JBVVPT010000033.1, forward strand.
GGGCAGAAGAGATCGTCTCGGCCAGGACGTCGAAATCGCGGTCTACCGCGCCGTCCAGGAGGCCGTGAACAACGTCGTCAAACACGCGCAAGCTCGAAACGTCAGCGTGGTCATCGACCGACGCACAACTGAGCTTAGGATCGTCGTCGAAGACGACGGGAACGGCTTCGACTTTCAGGAATTCTCGCAGGGCGAGAGCCGCCACGCAAAATTGGGCCTGTCCGTCATCGAGGAGCGCCTCACGCTGCTCGGTGGATCTTTGGCGATCGAATCTGAACCCGGCCACGGCACCTCTCTTTTCATGAGAATACCGGTACCAATAGAGGAGATGGGCTATGTGCCCGATCCGGATCACGTTGACTGACGATCATCCGCTTGTTCTGGCCGGAATGAAGGCGTTGCTTCAGGACGTGCATGACATTGAGATCGTCGGGGAAGCAACGGATGGACAGGCCGCCCTAGACATCATTCGCCAGGCCACACCGGACATTGCCATCCTGGACATTTCACTTCCCGGTATCAGTGGCCTCGAAGTTGCTCGAACCTTAGCGACGCAGCTTCCTCAAGTTCGTCTTCTGGCGCTGACCGTGCACGAGGATCACGCCTACGTTCAGCCGATGCTGCAAGCGGGAGCTCGCGGCTATTTGCTGAAGCGCTCTGCGGCCGACGAGCTCGAGCGCGCAGTTCGCGCGATCGCTGGAGGTGGTTTGTATCTGGATCCAGCAATAGCGGAGAAAGCACTTCCATCCGCGCAGGGCGCCCACTCGTCTTCCGGCGCTTCCACAGCCGGCGAGCTGACACCGCGCGAGAGTGAGGTTCTCAGATTTATCGCGCAAGGCTTCAGCAACAAGGAAATTGCCAATCAGCTAAGCATCAGCATCAAGACCGTCGAAACTTACAAGGCCAGGGCGGTCGAAAAGCTCGGACTGTTCACGCGTGCCGACATCGTGCGCTACGGCGTGGCCCTTGGCTGGTTGAGTCATTCGGGAAAGAGTGCGGATCAAGTTTGAGCGGGAAGTAGGTGGGCCAAACGGCCCTGCATGGCATGAGGACGTCAGGATTATCCCGACAGGCCCCGCTCATCTCCTGACTGCCCGATGGGACGCCGTCCACTATCTTCCATGAAGCGGACGAGAGAACCAACGCGAATCGCCGGCCGAACGGCTTTTGCACTCCGCACCTTTTTGGACGGATCAAGTTGCTTGGAGGCATATATGAGAAATGTACTTTTCCGAGGACGTGCCCGTCGTCGGCTCTTTGCACAGTATGAGAAACTGCCCGAGCTCGCGACCCGGACGAACTCGCGGCTAGATGCCCGCACCGCTAGAACCGCGGGCATTTTCCTCGCTTGCGTCTACATCACCTGTCTCCTGTTCTCGGCGTACGCGATTGCTTGATGGCAACAGGCGTGTGAGAACCGACAGAATCACGAAGTTGGATTCATTGTCCCGATCCCTTGCAGGAACTCGTTCGATTATGGATACAGTCGTGGTTCTCCTGGTCCTCGGTATGTTGTTCACGGCTCTTTGTTTTGCGGCGCTGGAGATCGCGGCACGTCGATTTTCCGGACTTTTGGACGTCAGCTTCCGATGTAATGTGCGGCGCACCCATCTCACTGCGCGATGAAGATTGCTGTTATGCAAGATGAGGGCCGCCTCGATCGACGGCCCTCCAAGTTTGCGTTTATCGGCAGACACGCACGTGCTTGACGATACGCCGACCATGATAGCCGCGCGTGACGATGGCTCGCACGGTGCAGACCCTCCGATGATGATGATAGTGATAGCCGGCCTGCATCGTCTCGGATGTTGCCGCTGCGCCGACCGGTGGCGCCATCATCGCATTGGCAGGAACCAAGAACTGAGTGCCCGCAAGCAGAGCAGCGGCCGCAAATCCATAGGCGATTTTCTTCATGGTTTTTCCTTGTCGTAAGCCCCCTCCGCACTTCTATGTCGTTGCAATGAATGCGGAGTGAACGACGATAATGCAATCGTCGTCGCGATCTTTCGCCGCAGATGCAGAAATGGATAGCTGACTCCGTCGCGGAGACGGCTTGGGGATTGAGGCGCATCCTAATCCGCTTACCGTCCCGCAGGAACTGCCGAAGTCGCTTTTGATTATTCACGTCTCAAAAGTCGCCATCTCGAACGCACTACCCTCATTGGGAGTAGAGCGAACAGCGGCCTTAACGGGAGGGAGTGAACAGGCACTCTCGCCAGGACACAAGGGAGCCTGCCGTGCTTTCGCTGATGGATGTTGCTGCCGTTCTGCTGACATTGTCTGCCGTCTTCGGCTGGCTCAATCACAAGTTCCTGCCGCTCTCCCGCAGCGTAGGTCTTCTCGTGATGAGCGTCCTGACGTCACTGCTCCTGATCGGCTTGGATGCGGCGTTTCCCACAATTCAACTACTAGACCAGCTTGCCAACGGGCTCCGGCAAATCGACTTTGCCGAAGTCGTGGTGAATGGGATGCTTGCATTTCTGCTGTTCGCCGGCGCGTTGCACGTAGATCTGGACACGCTCAGAAGCCGCGCCATTCCGGTATTTATTCTGGCCGTTCTCGGCACCTCAATTTCAACCGGCCTCGTAGGCCTGATGTTCTGGTTCATCTGCGGCCTTTTACACCTACCCGTATCGTTGGCTTGGGCGTTCGTGTTCGGCGCGCTGATCAGCCCGACTGACCCCGTTGCTGTCCTGAGTACGCTTCGCAACACCAAGGTGCCGAAAGAGCTGCAGATCGAGGCGGAAGGCGAGGCATTGTTCAACGACGGCGTCGGGATCGTTCTGTTCACGATCATGCTTCGCTTTGCGAGCACCGGAGACGGCGCTCAGGTTTCGGCCGCCGATGTCGCTGAGTTACTCGTTCGCGAAGCTGGTGGCGGATTAGTGCTGGGCTTGTTGACTGGCTATGTTGCGTATCGCGCGATGCGGCTCATCGACGACTACGCCATCGAGGTGCTGATCTCCCTTGCCCTCGTCACTGCAACCTACGCACTTGCGCTGCATCTGCACGTCAGTGGCCCGCTCTCCATGGTCGCCGCGGGCCTCCTCATCGGCGACCGAGGACCTCGATACGCAATGAGTGAGCGGACACAAGGATATCTGTTCGCGCTCTGGACCCTCATCGACGAAATTCTCAACTCGGTCCTTTTTCTGCTCATCGGGCTGGAGACCTTGATACTGCGCTTCGATCCTCGCAGCCTCGGTCTGGCAGCAGCGACGGTGCCAATCGTTCTCTTCGCCCGCTTTGCGTCCGTTTCGGTTCAACCATTCCTGTTCGGATGGACTCGCCTGCTCTCCTTGCGCAACGCGCCCTTTCTCACCTGGGCCGGCGTCCGAGGCGGAATTTCAGTTGCACTCGCCCTGTCCGTGCCGGATGGCCCGGCCAAGGCCGCAATGCTCGCCTCAACCTATGGGGTCGTCCTGTTCAGCATCATCATTCAAGGCTCGACTCTAGGCTGGGTGGCAAAGCGGACCGTCGGACAATACGTCTCGTCTCGAACTGTCGCTGAAGCGCGGGGCGACAAGCGCTCACTCTAACCGGTTCAATCCTCATAGCTGTCGATGACTGCATCTGCGATTACGCGTTTGGTCAGGACGCCGACGATATCCTTAACGCGCGGGCGCGAGGCAGAGCGGACAACGATTGCCGCGCCGGCCCGATGGCGCTTCAACCTGGCAAACACCAAGCTCAAAAGGTCCTGATCGCGGCAAATGACCATCCGCCGCTCGACGAATTGCTCGACGATGAGAGATGGATTCGATTGCGACTCCGCCCATAAGCCGGAACGTGGTGGGATCAGCCCGACAATCCGCCCTTCGCGCTCAATCACGATAGGAAGTGCATCGTCGATATCTTCCGCAGCCATGGCCTGTTTTAGTGTCGTTCCTACTCCGGCGACGATAAAGCGCGTTTCCATGATGTCCTGAGCCTGCTTCACCAAGTAGAGGTTGATATGCCGCTCCTTTGGAATGCGGTGACCGCGGTGGCGCAGCTTGACCGTGTAGATCGTCTCGTTGACGAGTGCACGCCTGACGCCTGCCGCCAACGCCACCGCAACGATCACCGGAACGATGATTGCGTAGTCGCGCGTCATTTCGAAGACCATCACGATCGCGGTCATGACGCCGCCCGTACCTGCACCGACCATTGCCGCCATTCCAATGATCGCGGCCGAAGATGGCGTCAGCCCTGAATGAGGCAGGATTGAATTGGTTGCGGCGGCAAAGGCGGCCCCCAGGGTGGCGCCAAGGTAAAGCGATGGCGAGAATATCCCGCCCGACGCCCCACAGCCGAGACTGACCGTCGTTGCCAACAGCTTCAACACAAACAGCAGCACCAGTAACCCCGCCGCCGTCATCTTGTGGTCCAGTATCTCCTGAATGACGGAGTAGCCGACGCCGTCGACGTAGGAGTGGCCAAAGGCATGGGTGAGCACCACCATCATCAGGCCGATTGACGACATGCCGATGATATTTTGAACATACTCGTTGCCAGACAGCTTCGGAAACCCGTCTTCCATGAAGACGAGCAGACGGATAAACGCCCAGGCTGCCGCTCCAGACAACAAGCCGAGCAGGACAAATGCGAGAGCTTCCTGCGCATTGAAGGATGCGACCATGCTGAATTGCATATCCGGAACCGAAAAGGCCGGGTCCGGACCGATCAGGATGCGCCCGATCGTGGTCGCAGCCCCCGTGGCCACGACGACTGGAAGGAATGTCCGGTTTGAAACTTCCGGCAGAAGAATTTCCAGAGCAAACAGCACGCCGCCCAGCGGAGTATTGAAGGTTGCGGCAATGCCCGCGCCCGCGCCCGCGGACAGCAGCGTGATCCTCTGCCGGGTCGAGAGCCCGATGAATTGAGCAAAGGCTGAACCAAGGGCTGAGCCTATCTGAATGATAGGGCCTTCGCGCCCGACAGCGGCGCCGCTTCCGATCGATATTGCGGACGCCAGCGCCTTTATCAAAGCTACCGAACCCCGAATTTTGCCGCGCTTGTAGAATATGGCGTCCATCACTTCGGGTACGCCATGTCCCTTTGCTTCTGGAGCGAACCACCTGACGAGAAAGACGACGATGAGGCCGCCGATCACAGGCGCAAGAAGAACAAAGTCGCCGAAAGGACTAGGGCCCTCACTGACGTTTGCGTCGTAAACGACGCTCAGCCTGCCATTGTAAGACAAGTTGTGCACGAGGCCGATCAGCGCGCGAAAGCCGACGGCGCCAAGTCCGGTCATGACGCCAATCACCAAGGCGAGCGCGCAAAGCACGAGAAGGCCGACCTTCCGCTCTTCAGCAAACGGCTTGATGCTGCTGCCGATCAGGGCTTTTCGCGTGCCATAAGTCAGGACCGAGGGCATTTGACCACTATTGCGCACAGACACCGATATGAACTCTGGTTCCGAAAGGCGGTTCCTGCCAAGAGGCATGGCGACAATCTGCGCCCATCACCGTCATTGGACACCCTTAGTCGCTGCCCGTCCATTCATGGTGCCCTCCCAGCGGTAGTCAGGAAGCTCCAGTTCGTCGGCGATGTCCCGCCCAATTGCGAGCCTCGCCAGCCCCGGTATCGAGAAACTTCTGACCACGACGTTGCGGAAGAGCATTCCCACACGCGTTCTCGGCGCCAGCGCCCCGGCAAAGCGCTCGGCACCCTGCTGTTTCCGGCCTATATAGCTCTTCAGCCGCGCCTCGTATCCGGCAAATGCCTCCAGATATCTTCCGCCGGCCATGGCGAGTTCACCGGCCAAGACATAAGCTGAAATCATCGCCAGCGCCGATCCCTGCCCTGCCAGGAGCGAGACGCAGAAAGCGGCATCACCAACGAGCGCCACCCGACCTCGTGACCAGTTCGGCATCCTGATCTGACTGACGGTGTCGAAATAGAGTTCACCGGCGCGCTCCAGTTCGGCGAGCATCTGATCGCACTCCCAGCCATCTCCGCCATAGATTTCACGAAGGAGCGCCTTTTGCGAGGCCGGCGCTTCCGGCAACACTGAGCGATGCTCGGCAAATACCAAGAGAAACAAGGTGCGATCATCACGCAGCGTGAAGCGGCCTACCATACGGCCCGGCTGACCGTAGATCAGATACACATCCTCGTCGCGCGGACGATAGCCGTGAGCTTCGAAAGCGGCCACGATATACCCCAGACGCCGCTCGAACTGAGCCAGCGGACCAAAGACCAGATTGCGCACCGCTGAATGCAGACCGTCTGCCCCGACGAGAAGGTCGAACCTGCGCCTGCCGCCGTGCTTCAGCTCGACTTCGACGCAATCTGGCTTCTCTTCGACGAGAATGATCTCGTCTCCGAAAATGGCTTCAACGCCGCTGGTCCGTTCGAACAGCATGCGCGAGAGGTCACTGCGCTGAAGAGTAACGTATCGTCCATTCGTCAACTCGGAGAAGACTTCGGTACCGAAGCCGGCCAGTCGACGGCCAGCTTCATCTACGATCCGAAACTCTCGGGCGTAGTAGCCGTGGCGATTGATCTCCGGCATCAATCCCATCCGTTCAGCGATGGTGTAGCCGAGCCCCCAAAAGTCGATGACATAGCCTCCGCTCCGTAGAGCGGAGGCGCGCTCGAGGAGCGTCGGCCGGAAGCCGGCTGCTTTCAACCAATAGGCAAGCGTGGGTCCGGCAATTCCAACCCCGGAGATTAGAACGCTGTTCATGCCATCTCCTTAGAAACGAACGACGATCAGCAACACGATGCCCGAGCTCGCTCTAGTGCTTCGGTGGTCTTCGGATGAGAATTATTCGCTTGCGTACAAGAACATTTGAGGCCGCAACAGAGTATTACATACATCGCGACGCGATCGCCGCGATGATGTTCCGAGTAGTCTCGCCTGCGCAACTTCAATGTCGAGCTTCGGAAGCTGGACTGTTCCGACAAAGGAGACGAATTGGAAGACAAATTGACTGTTCATGTGAGGCATATCGAGCGCACCCTTCGTGTAAGCGCAATCGCTCTATTTCTCGCGCTCTCGGTCTGGCTGCTTCGCGACATACTGTTGCTCTTGTTCAGCGCCGTGGTCATCGCTTGCGTTTTGCGCGGCGCCAGCAACGCGGTCCGTCGGGTAACGCGCCTCGGGCCATACACGTCGTTGATTTCCGTCATTCTCGTGACAGGGCTCGCACTCGGTGCGCTGCTGTGGTGGCGCGGCAGCGCTATTTTCATCCAGGCCGACGAGATCAGCCAGCAACTGAGAACCCAGCTGGCACGGATCTGGAGCGAACTGCAAAACAGCTCGTGGGGTTCGATTTTGGCTCAACAGTTGCAGATCGCCGGCAAGTCTCTGCGCACTGGCCTGACAGGCTACGTCACCGGCGTCGTTGGCTCCGTTCTCGGCATAGGTGGCACTCTCGTCGTGACGGCGGCGACAGCGATATTCCTCGCTACGTCGCCCCAATTGTATCTCGAAGGCTCGCTTCGTTTGCTTCCAATGGCCTGGCGACCTCGCGGCCGAGAAGTTGCCGGAGAGCTCGGTGCTACGCTTAGGCTCTGGTTTCTTGGTCAACTCGTCGACATGCTGATCGTGGGCCTGCTCCTCGGATTGGGCCTTCTCCTCATCGGTTCGCCCCTGCCACTATCACTGGCCCTGCTGGCGGCCCTCCTGAACTTCGTGCCATACATCGGGGCACTTGCAGGCGCAGTGCCGGCGATCCTCGTGGCGCTGGCACAGTCTCCTGTCCTCGCCGCTTGGGTCGCTCTCTTGTTTTTGACGATCCAGCTGTTGGAAGGAAATGCCATCGCACCTTGGATTCAGAAACGAACTGTCTCGCTGCCACCCGCACTGACGATACTTTCCCAAACGATCCTTGGCACTCTCTTCGGTTTGATCGGGCTGATCGTTGCCACGCCCCTGATCGCCGTTCTGCTCGTTGCTGTCCGCATGATCTATGTCGAAGGCTTCCTGGAGCGCGAAAGTAAACAGGCTGCCTAGTTCAGGAATACTACTGAAAAGGTACGGAGGCGATGGAGTTGGTACGGTGTCGTACACTCGTGTGTCTGACCGGAAATTGGCGCGACATAGTGTCCCGAACGCTTGACTCTAGAAACCAAGATTGCAGGCTGATGTTGAGACCGCATTCTGAAATGACAGGAGCCACAGATGCGGAGACTCACACTTGCCCTTTCTCTCACCGGCCTGATCGCGATATCTCCTATCAGCAGTACCCAGGCTGCGCCTCTGACACCGCTCTCGGCAGCCGCGAGCCCGGCGGAGCACACGTCGGCAGTGCAAGATAGTCTCACCCAGGTTCGCTGGCATGGCGGCTGGGGAATTGGCGCCGGCCTGCTGGCAGGAGCCTTGATCGGCTCCGCCATTGCAACTCCGTACTATGAGGAATATCCGCCATACTATGGTTACAGATACCCCTACGGCTATGGTGGGTACTACCCGGCTTACGCCTATACACCTTACTGGGGTGGCTACGGTTGGGGGCCGCGACCATACGCCTGGGGCCCGCGCCCCTGGCGCTATAGCTACGGCTGGTCCGCGCCGAGGCCGTGGGGATATACGGTCCGGCGCGCGCACCCTTGGCGTCATAGCTACGGCTGGGCGCCGCGGCACTATCGGCACCACCATCACGGCGTGATCCGTGCGCACCATCGGTGGTGACGCGTTGCGCGTGTAGCAAAGTGCCCGGCGCATTCAGATGTGCCGGGCGACGATGGGTATTTCGTTGGAGAAGCCGCAACATGGCGGAATTGCTGCAGGACGTCCGTCAGCCGTTCGAAAGACTTCGAGAGGCGATCACGGTGCAAGATTGGCTGTTGACGTCCTGCTTCCGAGTAAAATTTGCACCTACGGCTCGTTCCGCCGGGTGTCGAAGCTTGTGCTTCCACAATGCGGACATTTCGGAATCTTGTGTCCTTTTGTGACGTGAGTGGCCTGATGACATCGCTCACACCTGAAGTCTCCAGTCTCTTGGGCTGTCTCACCTGCATGCGCCGCCATGATACTTCTCCCTGTTGAGCGCGGGCGCCCCATATGGTCCAAGCGTCGCGCGCGGAAAGAGTTGCTAATTGTGTTCGGGGTCGCCAAAGCAACACCCTCTTGGCCTACATGCGTTCTTTCACGCCGGTCTCTACGAGCCACCAATTCACTGGATAGCTCGTGAGAAATCCCGCGATCATCGCAATCTGCATCATGAACCAGAACTCTGGCATCGACGGCTCGAGCCTCACCCCGAACAGATTCCTGAAGATCGCGAACTGCGCGACTGCCATGAAACCGTACATCCCGATTTGCCACGCAGTCAGGGAGAGAGTGTCTGCCTTCACGGCCTGGACGATTCCTGCGCCCGGCGACAAGTCGCGCATCGGTTTGATCGTGAAGTACTGGAATGCAACGCCGAGCACGAAGGCGAACAGGAAATCCACAACCCAGATCGCGAACATCTTCTCTGAAAACAGGCTCTTCCATCCCGCCCAGATCGCAATCACCGGAAACGCGAGCGCAAGGCTCTCGGCGATGATGTCCCCGAGTGTACATCCGGCGCCACAGTGCATGGCACCTTTCGCGACCATGACCGGAAACGGCGTCTCCTTCCTGCTGTCGGAGTGCTTGTTCTGCTCAGTCGCATCCCGGGCCGCAAGCCGGCCGAACCGGTAGTACAGCCAGAACGTCAGTACGGTGCCGAACAGACCGTTCACTGGCCAGACAACATTCATGATCCACATCCGCTGTGGGTGGCGGGTTAGGTCGATCGCGATGATGATTGCGCAAACAAATCCGACAGCCAGACTAGCCAGCGCCAGATCTTTCAGCCAAATCGGAGTCATTGGCTCCTCCGTTTATCGGAGAAGAAACGTTGTGAAGATCGCCTTCGTTCAAATCGGGCTTGTGGTTTCCCACGATCATCGCGGGGCCGAGCTCTGGAGAATTGATTATTTCACATTCAATTCTCAGACACGCAGGCGACGTCCGATTTGCCGATCGTACTCGCGCTGTATCAATCCAGAGCACGAACAGGCGGAATGCTCCAGCTGGGCCCGGTCGACCAGAGTTATCGCTGCTCGGGTGTTGCGGATGATGCCGGCCTGTTCGAAAGTCTCGAGACATTCGCTGACACTGGCTCGACGGATCCCCAGCAATTGAGCCAAAACAGCATGCGTGATCGGCAGTTCTCCAGAGTCCATTGCGCTTGCCGCGACGAGAAGCCAGCGGGCAAGTCGCTGCTTGACGGAATGGAGTGAGTTGCAGGCTCCCACCTGTGACGTTTGAAACAAGACAAGGTTGATGTAGGAGAGGATCACTCCACGGAGGGCCCCAAGATCGTCAAGCGCGGCGAGAAAGGCCGGCGTCGGAATTCGCAGTGCCGTTCCGCCCACCTGAACGACCCGACGGTGCGGCGGCATCGGATCCTCCGGCGCCAAAACGCAGGGGGCGCCGATCATTCCCTCGGAGCCGACCAGCCAAGCCTCGACGAAGCGCCCGGCTTCGACCTTGGCAGAGACCGATACGAGACCACTGCCGAGGAAGTAGACATACTCCATCGGCAAACGCCAATGATGAAGGACTTGACGCGGCTTGAGCTCGACGACGGTCCCGATCGACCGGAGTACTGTCAGCTCCGCTTCTGGGATGCAGCGCAGGAGCTTGTTCCGTGCAGCCAGGGGCTGAACGCGGGCTTCAGGCTCAATCGATCTCGGAACCAGGCCTGTCGCCTGACCGTCCTGCATTGCTGCTGCTCCCCGCAATCTCCGAGGATCGGTCGGAACGGTCCACGGGTCTGCGGAGAGTACGCACTCGGGGCATCGGCGGTTCCTTTTTCAGGACTACTCCTATTCTCCGTTCCATCATCCTGATTTGAGGCCTTCTCCTCGAACCGAGGGGGCTCGGACCGACGCGCTGGAGGGCTTCGGACGTTCCGGCCCAAACAGTTGAGTGATGCGATGTCGGTACGAGACCGAACGAAGGCATACGACGTTCTCTGGGACGGAGCTGGTTCTTAAGGTCTCGCGGAAAGCAATTCAGAGCCGGCCAGCGCGGGGGAATCCAACTCTTCCTCTCCAAAGATCAGTCGGCCAGCGTGGCTAAATATTTCGTAGCCATCATCGCGCGCGACCGCGACGAGCGTTACGCCGGCACGCTCAGCGGTCTCGATCGCCAGCGAAGTCGGTGCGGAGACGGCGATGAGCAACGGCACGCCCATTCGTGCCGTCTTCTGAACCAGTTCGACGGAGACCCGACTGGTCATGAGGACAGCCCCCCGCGACGTTTCGAGGCCGGCTCTGGCCGCCGCACCAGCGAGCTTGTCCAGTGCATTGTGACGTCCGACATCTTCCCTTACCAATCGGATGTCATGGCCGTCCCAGAAGGCCGCAGCGTGCATCGCGCCCGTCGCCTGGTTTTGATGTTGGAGCGGTCGCAAGGAGCGCATCGCCTCCAGAATGTCGAAGGGGCGAAACCCGCCCTCGCTGACGACGCGCGTCGGCCGCGGGCAAGCCTGTTCCAGGCTCTCAATTCCGCACAGGCCGCAGCCGACCGGCCCAACCATCGCCCTCCGCCTGTTGGCGAGGAGATCACCATAGGATTCGTCGAGCCAGATCCGCACTTCGCAACCGAGCTCGAGCTCGACGACTTCGATGCTGATGATGTCCCCGCCATGCTCCACGATGCCCTCGCTCAAGCTGAAGCCTACGCCGAAATCCAGGAGGTCAACGGGAGAGGCCATCATCACCGCGTAAGTCGAGCCGTTGTACGTGAGCGCTATCGGCCGTTCCTCTGCGACCTTGCGTGAGGATGGAATCGGGCTACGCCCGCGCCACACCAGCTCTGGTTTGTCGCGCGTACAACGATCCTGCATATCCCGCTCCGAGGTTGGCTTCTGGCAACCTCAGCCATCGGGCCGCGTTCCCTGGCCATCATCCATTGTCGGGCCCCGCTCCCGCTGTTCAACATCGCGCGATCAAAACCATTCCGCTGGTACGGCACCGCGCACAGATTTCCTGAGCGGAGAATGCGTGTGTCGCCCGTCCGTCGATGGTCTTGCAGGTGCTGGGTTTTTTCACGCGCTTGCCGCTCAAGCCGCCGTCCCGCCGAGAAGCGGCTGCTCAGGAACCCGCGCGGGGAACATACGTTGCCGATGCACAGGCTGGCCGGTTCCCGAAGAGAGCAAGATCATGGCGCGACCCAACGAAGCTGGTGACCACACTCCAGACACGGTTGAATACGACGGCCCAGCTGGCGGATGGGGGTCCCTGAAAGGAATAGCGCGGATCTTCGGCAAGGAGTGGGATTCGCCCGCGGCCTTGAACACCCTTCGCCGGCAGAACAAGCCGAAAGGCTTCATGTGCGTTTCCTGCTCATGGGCCAAACCTGCGGATTATCATGCCTTCGAATTCTGCGAGAACGGCGCCAAGGCAACGCTCTGGGAGCTAACGTCGCGCCGCTGTACGCCGGAGTTCTTTGCCGAGCATACCCTAACCGAGTTGTTGTCATGGAGCGATTATGACCTCGAGCAGCAGGGGCGCCTGACGCATCCGCTGCGTTACGACAGCACTACTGATAAGTACGTTCCCTGCTCCTGGGACGAGGCATTTCATGCTATCGGATCGCAATTGAGGACGCTCGATCCGAAATCGGTCGTGTTCTATTCGTCAGGGCGCGCCAGCCTCGAGACCTCCTACCTGTATGCTCTCTTTGCACGGGTGTACGGCAACAACAATCTGCCGGACAGCTCCAACATGTGTCACGAAACGACCTCAGTCGCTCTCAAGAAGCTGATCGGGGCGGGCGTTGGGACCGTGGTCTTCGACGACCTCAGCAACTGCGATGCGATGTTCTTCTTCGGGCAAAATACCGGGTCGAACAGTCCACGCTTCCTTCATCCCCTACAGGACGCTGCCGAGCGCGGCGTCCAGATCATTACGTTCAACCCCGTCCGCGAAAAGGGTCTCGAAGTCTTCATCAATCCGCAGAATCCGACGGAGATGCTGACGGGCAAGGCCACACAAATCAGCAGCCAGTACCATCAAGTGAAGGTGGGTGGCGACATCGCGGTCATTGTGGGAATCTGCAAGCACGTCTTCGCGGCGGACGACGCGGCCAAGCAGCAGGGCAAACGTGTGGTCGACGCTCCCTTCGTCGAGCAGCACACACATGGTTTCCAAGAGTTCGAAGCCAAGGTCCGGGCGACGTCCTGGGAAGAAATCGAGATCGCATCCGGTCTGAGCCGTTCGGTTATCGAGGGCGCCGCGCAGGTCTACGTCGAGGCGGACCGCGTGATCGGTATCTACGGCATGGGGCTGACCCAGCACGTACACGGCTTCCAAAACGTGGCGATGCTCGTCAACATGCTGCTTCTAAAGGGAAACATCGGGAGAGACGGCACCGGCATCTCGCCCGTGCGTGGACACTCGAATGTCCAGGGTCAGCGCACGGTGGGCATCTCGGAAAAACCCGAACTGGTTCCGCTCGACAAATACGCCAAGCAGTTCGGGTTCGAACCGCCGCGCGAGAAGGGCATGAACACCGTTGAGACATGCGAGGGCGTTCTCGCCGGCAAGGTCAAAGCGTTCGTCGGCCTCGGCGGAAATTTTGTCCGCGCCATTCCGGAGCGATCGAAGATGGAAGCGGCCTGGCGCGGGCTGGAGCTGACGGTCCAGATTGCCACCAAGCTCAACCGCAGCCACCTGGTGCACGGCAAGGCAGCCTATCTGCTGCCGTGCCTTGGTCGAACCGAAGAAGATGTGCAGGCAAGCGGCCAGCAGGCGGTTACCATGGAGGATACGTTCAGCTGCATCCAGGGTTCGATCGGGTTGCGCAAGCCCGCCAGCGGACACTTGAGATCCGAGGTGGCGATCGTCGCAGGTCTGGCCAAGGCAACCCTGCCCCCCAATCCCAAACTGAAATGGGATGAATGGGTCGGCAACTACGAACTCGTTCGTAACGAGATCGCGGAGACCTATCCGGACGAATTCCACGACTTCAATGCGCGGATGTTCACGCCGGGCGGGTTCTATCGTGGCAATTCAGCGCGCGAACGGATTTGGAAGACCGAGAGCGGCAAGGCAGAGTTTACAGCGCCCGAAACCCTCACCTCGACCGGCTTTTCCGATGCACCCGGCCGCTTCCGGCTGCTGACCATGCGCAGCAACGACCAGTTCAATACGACGATTTACGGCTACAGCGATCGGATGCGAGGCATTGAGGGTACACGGGACGTATTGCTGATGAATCCCGACGAAATCTCACGCGCCGGACTTCGGGAGGGCCAAATGGTTTCCCTCGTCAGCGACGCGGAGGACGGCATCCTGCGCGAGGTGGGTCCTCTCAAGGTGACCCCGTTCAAACTGCCGGATGGCTGCGTCGGGGCCTATTATCCGGAAATGAACCCCCTGATCCCGCTGTCGCACCACGACATCCATTCGAAGACGCCGGCCGCTAAATCGGTGCCGGTCCGAATCCGCGCGTGAGCGATGGCGCGGAAGAGGGGCCGTGAATGCAGCTTTTCCACCCCGGCGCGAACACGATTGCGACGGTGATGATCGCGGCAATTGGAGCAGCGCCGGTGCTTGCAGTTGGGTTGTCCTATGAGGTGATGCGATCCCCTTACGTCACCAACCAGAACATCAGCCGGAACCAGCCGGTGCCGTTCAGTCACGAGCATCATGTTTCCGGTCTCGGTCTGGACTGCCGCTACTGCCACGCCTCGGTGGAGAAGGCGCGCTTTGCCGGCATCCCGCCGACTGAGACTTGCATGACCTGCCATTCGCAGATCTGGACCAACGCGCAGATGCTGGCGCCGGTGCGCGAGAGTCTTTCCAAGAACCAGCCGATTGCCTGGGAACGCGTCCACCGGCTTCCCGACTACGTCTATTTCGATCATTCCGTCCACGTCGCCAAAGGCGTCGGATGCACGACCTGTCATGGCGACGTCGGACGGATGCGGCTGATGCGCCAGGCCGCGCCGCTGACGATGCAATGGTGCCTCGATTGCCACCGCTCTCCTGAACGTTTCCTGCGTCCACGCGAAGCGGTTTTCGATCCGAACTGGCAGGCGCCCAAGAATCAGGCCGAGATCGGGGCCAAGCTTGCCGCAGGCTATCACATCAAGACGGGTCATTTGACGGACTGCACGATATGCCACCGCTGAAGGAATTGCCGACGCGGCCAGGTCCTGCCGGACGTAGCAAGCTCAATCGCCGTCAGGCGCTCAGCTTGCTGGCAACCGGCATGGCGGGTGGACTCGCGGCCTGCACCGAGCCGGATGAGCAGATCCTGCCCTATGTCAGGATGCCCGAGCGGATCGTTCCTGGCGAACCGCTGAAATTTGCGACGACGCTCGCATTGGCGGGGATCGGTCGCGGCGTGATCGTGACTTCGATCGACGGCAGGCCGATCAAGGTGGAAGGCAACCCGCGTCATCCGGGCAGCCTGGGTGCCACCGACGTTTTCGCTGAAGCAGCCGTTCTTTCGCTTTACGATCCCGACCGCTCGCGCACGATCCTGCACGATGGCGCGATTGCGCCGCGCGAAGCGTTGAACCGAGCGCTGGTGACCGAACTTTCCGACGCTCACAGCAGCCAGGGTAAAGGCCTGCGCTTGTTGACCGGGCGCACCACCTCCCCGACTCTGCTGCGCCAGATCGATGCTCTGCTTCAGGCGTTCCCGGCCGCATCGTGGCACGCGTACGATCCAACGGACGAGGACAACGCGCGCCAGGGTGCGCAGCTCGCTTATGGCCAGCCTGTGAGCAGCATTGCCGATGTCGCAAAGGCGCGCGTGATCGTTGCGCTCGATGCCGATCCGCTCGGGCATGGCCCCGATCAGATGCGCATTGGCCGCGGTTACGCAACCGGCCGCGGCGACGCGAATGCTTTTTCGCGTCTCTATTGCCTTGAAAGCGCACTCACGCTCACCGGAGCAAAGGCGGACGAACGTCTGGCGCTTCGTCCCGAGGCAATCGAGCGGTTCGCAGCGATCCTCGCGCGGGAGTTCGGCGCGGCGACCGGCGCAACCGAACTTCCGGAGCGCGAGCGCCTGCTTCTTCAGAAGATCACGGCCGACTTGAACTCGCACAAGGGAGAGGCGCTCGTCATTGCGGGCCCGGCAGTGTCCAGGGAAGTCCACGCATTGGTGCATTGGATCAATGCCAAGCTCAATGCGCCCATTCGGCTCATCGACCCCGTTGATCGTACGCCGTCCGGCAAGCAGGCGGGAACGCTCGAACAGCTCGCAGGCGATCTCGACGCCGGCCGCGTGCGTCAGCTCGTCATGATCGGCGTCAATCCCGCCTATGACGCACCAGCCGATTTGCACTTCAAGGCCCGGGCGGAAACGGCGCCTTTCCGCCTGCATATGGGCGAGTACACCGACGAAACCGCGGCTATCGCCAACTGGCATGTCCCGCAGAGACATCGTCTCGAAACGTGGTCGGATCTGCGAGCCAGCGACGGGACGGCCAGCATCGTCCAGCCTCTGATCAAGCCGCTGTACGAGAGCTTCAGCGAGCACGAGCTTCTCGCCTGGCTGAGCGGCGCAGAAGATGCGGGCGCTTACGAATTGGTGCGGCAGACCTGGCCGACCGCGGCCGCTGCGGATTTCGAGGCATGGTGGCAGCGCGTGCTGCACGACGGGATCATTGCAGGAAGCGCCGCCACTGCTGTTTCCCTCCCTGCTCCGCTCCTGCCGCCACTCGCGGATCCCGAACCTCACGACAAGCGCGACGACGAGATCAGCCTGGTTCTGCGCCCTGATCCTTGCCTCTGGGATGGCTCATACGCCAACAACGCTTGGCTCCAGGAGTGTCCGAAACCGCTAAGCAAGCAGGTCTGGGGCAATGCGCTCGCGCTGCATCCAGATCAGGCAACCCGCCTCGGTCTCGCATCCGGGGACGTCGTCACGGTCGCCGCGAACGGCCGATCGATCGAGGTGCCCGTGCTGACTGAACCCGGGACGGCCATGGGCGTCGGCGCGCTCACGCTCGGTGGGGGGCGGCAAAAGGCCGGCGCGATCGGCAACGGCGTCGGCGCCAGTGCCTACACGATCCGGACCTCCGACAACAGTTGGCGCCTACCGCAAGTTGCGATCAAGCGGATAGGACGCCGGGAGCCGATTCTCACAACGCAAAACGTCGTTCGCACGCCAGAGGACGTCCGCGAGCTCTATCCACAACACCGGCTCGGGCAATCCCTGACGTCGGCGGCCATCCCCGATCCTCCAAGCCTAATGCCACCGGCGGTGAAGTCTGGCGACGGGCATGCATGGGCGATGGTGATCGATACATCGGTTTGCATCGGTTGCAATGCCTGCGTGCTCTCTTGCCAGGCCGAGAACAACATTCCCGTGGTGGGGCCGGAGCAGGTGGCCATGGGACGCGACATGCACTGGATGCGCGTCGATGCCTATGATCATGGCGCGCCGGCCAGCCCGCAACTCGGCTTTCAGCCCGTGCCGTGCATGCATTGCGAGCACGCCCCTTGCGAACCTGTCTGCCCTGTCGCTGCATCCGTCCATGACAGCGAAGGCCTGAACGCGCAGGTCTACAATCGCTGTATCGGAACCCGCTTCTGCGAAGCGAACTGCCCGTACAAGGTGCGGCGCTTCAACTTCTTCGGCTACGCGGACGGCGAGGAGTACGGCAACCTCGGGGCGGAATCCTATCGCGGGCAGAAGAACCCTGAGGTGACCGTTCGCGCCCGCGGCGTCATGGAGAAGTGCACCTATTGTGTGCAAAGGATCAGCGGAGCCAGGCGCACCGCGGAACGTGAAAACCGTCCGCTCGATCCCGACGAAGTCCGAACGGCTTGCCAGAATGCCTGTCCGACCCGCGCCATCAGCTTTGGAGATCTGAACCAGGCGGACGCTGAGATCAACCGCAGGAAGTCCGATGCGCGCCATTACGCCCTGCTTGGCCATCTCGGCACGCGTCCCCGCACCACTTATCTATCCGACGTCCGCAACCCGGCCCGGTCAGATTCGGAGCGGCGGACATGAGCGAGGTCCTCGCTGCAGAGCCCCCACCGGCGCATCGTTGGATTGCGTCCGAACGCGCCGATGATCTCGCGATGACGCAAGCCGTTGCGGATCCGCTCTTCACTGGATTCGGCAGACGATGGTGGGGCGCAATTTTGATAACCTTGCCTTTCGTGCTCTGGCTGTTCGGAGCGATCGCCTGGCTGTTCTATCGCGGCATCGGCATATGGGGCATCAACTCTACTATCGTCTGGGGAGTCGCGATCGCCAACTACGTCTGGTGGATTGGCATCGGCAACGCCGGCACGCTGATTTCGGCAATGCTGCTGCTGACGCGGCAGAAATGGCGCGCCTCGATCAACCGCTTCGCGGAAGCGATGACGCTGTTTGCGGTCGCGATCGCCGGGCTGATGCCGATCATCCACCTCGGACGACCGATCTATGCCTATTGGCTCGCCCCATATCCGAACACCATGGCGCTCTGGCCGCAATGGCGCAGCGCCCTCGTATGGGACTTCTGGGCCATCATCAGCTACCTGCTGTTCTCCCTTCTGTTTTGGTACGTCAGCCTGATCCCCGACCTCGCGACCATGCGCGACCGCACGCCCCATCGCGCGGGGCAGCTCCTCTATGGCGCATTCGCGTTGGGTTGGCGCGGCTCGGCCCGCGAATGGTCTCGCCTGCGGACGTTGCATACGACGATGGCTGCCTTGGGTGTCCCGTTGGTCTGCTCCGTCCACTCGATCGTCGGCCTCGATTTCGCGGCCAGCCTGATGCCTGGATGGCAGGAAAGCATTTTCCCTCCTTATTTCGTCGTGGGCGCGATGTATTCGGGTTTTGCCATGGTCGTGGTGCTGGCGGCGGCGATCCGATGGGGTCTCAGCCTTCACGCGATCATCACGTCTCGCCATTTCGACGTGATGGCCCGCATCCTGCTGATGGCCTCCATCGTCATGTTCTATTCCTACGCGACGGAGTGGTTCATGGGCTGGTACGGCGGTGAACATGCCGAGCGTGAGGTGGTGCGCTTCGAATTCACTGGAAACTACGCGCCACTGTACTGGGCCTTGCTGGCCTGCAATTGCCTCATCCCGCAATTGCTATGGTTGCCCTTCGCGCGACGGTCGCTCTTCATTCTGATTCCTGTTGCTATCGTGATCAACATAGGCATGTGGCTCGAGCGCATTCTCATCGTCTGGAACACGCTTTCACACGGCTATATGCCCGCGCTCTGGCGCAGTTTCCACTTTACCTTCTGGGATTGGAGTTTCCTGATCGCGCCGCTCGGGCTTTTCGCCTTTCTGTTCTTGATCTTCATGAGGCTGATACCGAGCGTATCGATGTTCGACATGCGCGAACTCGCTCACGAGGAGGCCACCGCATGACAGCGAAGCTTGTGGCAGAGTTCCTCGACAGCGAAACGTTACGAGCGGCCTTGGAGCCCATAAGAAGCACCGGACATACCGCGCTTGACGCCTTCACACCCTATCCGATCGAGGGTCTGGCCGACGAACTCGGGCAACGACGCTCGCGAATGCGAGTGGTCATGCTGGCCGGTGGGCTCGCAACGGCCGCATTCGCGTTCGGTCTGCAATGGTACAGTGCGGTGATCGACTATCCCATCAACAGCGGCGGCCGACCGCTGAACTCCTGGCAGGTGTTCCTGCTGGTCCCCTTCGAGGTGGGCATCTTCGCTGCCGCAATGGCGGGAGTGATCGGCTTCCTTCGGTCGTGCCGTCTGCCCCGACTGCATGATGCGTTGTTCGAGATCCCGGGTTTCGAACGGGCAACGCAGGATCGCTATTTTCTATTGGCCGCTTCCGACACGGACCCAGCGAGTTTGCGGAAGGTCCTCACACAATCCGGCGCAGTAACGGTGACGGAGCTGCACGCGCGATGACGCTCCGCTCGCTCTCATCTCTGCTGTTCCTGTCGCTCGCACTCGCCGGCTGCGGCGATCATTCCATGTCCCAGCAAAATCGTTACAGTACGTTTTCCAAGGCCGGACTGTACCGAGACGGCACGGAAGCACAGCCGCTGCCGCAAGGAACGGTCGCGCAGGGTGATCTCGAACGTTCACGGCAGATCACCACGCCGCCTGCGGTCGACATGGCTCTGCTGTCCCGGGGCCGGGCGCGTTACGACATCTACTGTTCCCCGTGTCACGGGCTCTCCGGCCAGGGCGACGGCATGATCGTTCAGCGTGGGTTTCCTGCTCCACCCTCCTACCATTCCGCCCGGCTTCGCGCGGCCGATGCCCAGCATTTCTTCGACGTGATCAGCAACGGCTATGGCACGATGTATTCTTATGCCGCCCGCGTCGAGCCGCGCGACCGCTGGGCCATCGTCGCCTATATCCGCGCGCTCCAGCAGTCGCAGCGAACCGACATGGCCGACGTGCCCGAGTTGAGGAGCAAGCTGCCGTGATCGTTGCGCTTCGTCGCCAGACGCTGAGTGCTTTCGCCTCGCCGCATGCGGCGGCGGGTCTCGCGCTGGTGTCGCTCACGGCTGCCCTGGTGCTCGCGGCTGGACGCCTCGGTCCTCATCCGAGCCTGTTGCAGGGCTGGCTGCTTGCATTTGCAATATGGAGTTGCGCTCCAATCGGCAGCATGACCTTGCTGCTCATCCATCGGCTGACGGGCGGTCGTTGGGGATTCGTAGCGGGAGCGGTATTGCGTCCCCTCGCCGCCTTGATGCCTCTTGTCGCCATCGCCTTTGTCCCCGTTCTCGCCGGACTGACTTACATCTATCCCTGGGCCGCGGATCCCATTCATATCAACCCTGACGTGGCGCGCTGGTACCTCGGCCAGCCCTGGTTTGTTCTGCGTGCCGTGATCGCACTGCTCGGATGGTCAGTGCTCGGAGTGACTTTCGGTCTCGGACTCGGTGGGCGGCTATTGGCCGCGCTCGGACTTGCGTTCTTTGGCTTCACCATCAGCATGGTTGCGGTCGATTGGTTCGTGTCGCTCGAACCGCATTACGTATCCACCGCCTTCGCCTCGATGATTGCAATACAGCAGCTGCTCTCCGCGCTCGCCGTTGTCGCCGTGCTTGCAACGACCGCTTTCGAGGGTAAAGCGCTGAGCGATATCGGCAGCCTTCTGATCGCGACAGTACTGGGCGTCGTCTACCTCGAATACATGACATATATTGTCGTTTGGTACGGCGATCTACCTCACAAGGCCGAGTGGTTCCTCAGGCGCAGCTCAGATGCCTGGGTCAGCATTCTGCTCGTGACATTCGTCGCCGGAGCCGTTCTTCCATTCGCGATGTTGCTGTTCGAGGGCGTGCGCCGCAGCCGTGCAGGCTTGCGCATCGTCGGTCTGTTGCTGCTCTTCGGAAGCGTGATGCACTTCGCCTGGCTGCTGGTGCCGGCATTTTCCGCGAAGGCTCCTGTTGCTCTCGCGGCTCTGGGTGCCCTCCTCGCCTTGACGGTTGCTTCTGTCCTCTTTGGGCAGGGCATCGGATCCGCAGAGGTGCGCCATGCCGAATGAGGAGATGGGCAGCCGCGCGCTGCCGCAACCGGCCGGCATTCACAACCGTGCCGTTCTCCTGGTCGTCGGGGGCTTCCTGCTCTTCGTGGGGGCCTCGATTGCGGGAATGCTACTTTTCCTGAAGACGCAAGCGCCGAACACATTCAACCCGCGCGCAGAGCGCCGGTTTCCCTCACCCGAGCTCCAGACCTCTCCGGAAGCCGACCTGACCCGGTTCGAGGCCGC
Source organism: Bradyrhizobium sp. WSM4872 (assembly GCF_055811715.1). Taxonomy (NCBI): domain Bacteria; kingdom Pseudomonadati; phylum Pseudomonadota; class Alphaproteobacteria; order Hyphomicrobiales; family Nitrobacteraceae; genus Bradyrhizobium; species Bradyrhizobium sp. WSM4872. The sequence goes on from NZ_JBVVPT010000033.1 coordinate 64,012, forward strand.
GCAGCGTGCCAGGCTCACCGGTTATGCCTGGGTCGATCGCGACCACAACATTGCCAGAATCCCGATCGACGAGGCGATGCAACTCGTCGCCGGTCGGGGCCATCAAGCTTATGACGCCCTCCAACCTGCGCCTCCGTCGAGTGCAAGTGGAGGCAATCAATGAGGCGGCCCATCTTTATCTTGGCGCTTGCGCTCTGGCCGGGGCTCGCGCATGCCGGTTTGACCGAGCAGCAGATCGGGCGCGTCGGCTTCGATCCTCCTCAGGGCGCCCGCATTCCCCTATCCCTGCAGTTCAGGGCCGTCGGCGGTGACACCGTCAGCCTTCGCGATGCGATCGACGGACATCCGACCCTGCTCCTTCCAGCGGACTTCACCTGCAAGCAGATTTGCGGGCCGGCGCTGACGATCGCAAGCTCGGCGCTGCAGCAGACCGGGCTTGTGGCAGGACGCGACTACAGCCTCGTCGTTGTCGGCATCGATCCGGGCGACACCATTGATGACGCCCGCCGCTTTACCCAGGGGCAGATCGGGGGCGCGGGAATATCGGTCCTGGCAGGATCGCAGGAGACCGTTGCCGCGCTGCTCGGTGCAATCGGCTATCATACCGAAATCGACGACAACCATGACGCGATTGCGCATCCGGCAGCCTTCGTCACGCTCGCTCCGGACGGACGAGTCGTCCGCGGCCTGTCCAGCCTCGCGCTGCAGCCCGATGATCTTCGCCTCGCTCTGGTCGAAGCCGGTGGCGGTCGGATCGGCGGACTTTCCGGCCGCATCGCGTTGCTCTGCTATGGCTTTGACGCGGTGCACGGCATCTACGCCCGCAGGATCACCGTCGTTCTGCAGATTGTCGGGGCCTCGACGGTCGTCGTCATGGCCAGCCTGATCGGCCTGATGCTGGTTCGCAGCAGGCGTCGGGGAGCCTCGGCATGAATTCGCCATTCAGGCTGCCGGAAGCGAGCACGCACGCCGTCACGGTTGATCACATCTTCTATCTTCTGCTCTTCCTTTCCGGGGCGACCGTGGTCCTCGTCTTCGGACTCATCCTGCTGTTTGCCATCCGATATCGGCGCGGATCTCCCGCCAAGCGCGGCCCAATGCCCGAGATTCTCAGCCGCGAGTTCGAAATCGGTTGGACGGTCGCGACGTTGCTGACCTTTGCGTTCCTGTTCTGGTGGGCATCTTCTGCTGACCTCAGCAGCCTTGCCGCGCCCATGGGCGCACTTGAAATCCACGTCGTCGCCAAACAGTGGATGTGGAAGACGCAGCATTCAAACGGCGCGCGTGAGATCAATGCCCTTCACGTGCCGGTGGATAAGCCCGTCCATCTCCTGATGAGCTCGCAGGACGTGATCCATTCCTTCTTCGTTCCCGCGTTTCGGGTCAAGAAGGACGTGCTGCCCGGACGGGACACCGATCTCTGGTTCCAGGCCAGCAAAGCCGGCACCTTTCCCCTGCTCTGCGCTGAATATTGCGGCACCAACCATTCCATGATGCGCGGAAAGATCGTGGTCATGCGGCAGGATGACTATGCCAAATGGCTGGTGCAGCAGCCGGAGGGCGACGACCTTGCTCATGAGGGCGCCAGGCTGTTCGTATCGCGGGGATGCTCGGGCTGCCATGCCGGCTCCTCGAACGTCCACGCGCCGCGCCTGGCGGGTCTTTACGGCCGCGCCGTGCAGCTGGCGGATGGACGCACCGTTTCCGCGGACGATGCCTACATCCGCGATTCGATCCTGCAGCCGAAACGCGACGTCGTGGCCGGGTTCGAGCCGATCATGCCGAGCTTCAAAGGGCTGCTCGACGACGGAGAGATCCAGAGCCTGACCGCCTATATCCGCTCGCTCAGCGAGGAGCAGAAAAATGACTGACGCCCTGCTCGCCGGAGAGCTGCCGCTGCCGCCGCGCCCCGACTATCTGCGCCACGGGTCGACGATCTCGTCCTGGCTTGCCACGACCGACCACAAGCGCATTGCAATCCTCTACGCGATCACCATCACGTTCTTCTTTTTTCTGGGAGGCGCCGCAATCACCGCTGTTCGGCTTGAGCTGTTCCAGCCGAACGGATGGCTGTTGACATCGGACACTTACAACAAGCTGTTCTCGTTCCACGGGATCATCATGGTCTGGTTCTTCCTGGTGCCGTCGATCCCGAATACGTTCGGCAATTTCCTGCTGCCGCTGATGATCGGCGCGCCCGATGTCGCGTTTCCGCGCCTCAACCTCTTCAGCTGGTATTTGACCCTCGCTGCCGGCGCTTTCACCGTTTATGCCCTCGTCGCCGGAGGCGTCGACACCGGCTGGACGTTCTATACGCCTTATTCGTCGATGTTCTCGAACAGCCACGTCTTCGCGGCGGCCGCGGGCGTGTTCGTTGTCGGCTTTGCCAGCATCGCCACGGGAGTGAACTTCATCGCGACCACCCACATGCTTCGTGCTCCCGGCATGACCTGGTTCCGGCTACCGCTGTTCGTCTGGGCGATCTACGCGACGTCGCTGATCATGGTGCTTGCCACCCCAGTGCTCGCCATCTCGCTCCTGCTCGTGATCGCGGAGCGCGTGCTGGGCTTGCCGATCTTCGATCCGGCTCGCGGCGGCGATCCGATCCTGTTCCAGCACCTGTTCTGGTTCTACTCGCACCCGGCGGTTTACATCATGGTCCTGCCGGCGATGGGCGTCGTGTCCGAAATAATCCCATGCTTCGCGAGGCGGCGGATTTTCGGATACGACTTCATGGTCTACGCCATGCTTGCGATTGCGGGCGTCGGGTTCTTCGTCTGGGGCCACCACATGTTTGTCTCCGGACAGTCGGCCCTGGCCAGCCTCGTGTTCTCCTTCCTGTCCTTCATCATCGCCGTGCCGTCGGCAATCAAAGTTTTCAACTGGACCGCTTCGCTGTATCGCGGTCAGATCAGCTTCGAATCGCCGATGCTTTATGCGCTTGGCTTCGTTGGTCTGTTTACGACCGGCGGGCTCTCCGGGCTGTTCCTCGCCTCGATCCCGGTGGACATTCATGTCACCGACACCTACTTCGTCGTCGCGCACTTCCACTACATCATGGTGGGCGGATCGGTGTCCGCATTCTTTGCCGGGCTCCACTTCTGGTGGCCCAAGGTCACGGGCAAGCTCTATCCGGAGAGCTGGGCAAAGTTCGCGGCCATCCTGATGTATGCCGGCTTCAATATGACGTTCCTGCCGCAATTCTTCGCAGGCTATCTCGGTATGCCACGCCGCTATCATACCTATCCGGCGGAGTTTCAAATCTACAATGTCATGTCGTCTGCGGGAGCAGCGGTCCTCGCCATCGCCTACTTGTTGCCTCTGGGATATCTCACTTGGTCCCTGTTCTACGGCGGAAAGGCCGCGAAGAACCCTTGGGGCGCGACAGGCCTGGAGTGGACCACGGGTTCTCCGCCTCCCCCCAAGAATTTTGACAGGCAGCCCCGCGTAGATCGCGGGCCGTATGACTACCACGCCGAAGGCATGTCGGCTGGAACCGATCCCCCCGAAATGCAAAATGCAAGAGAAACGCGATGAGCGACGAAAGCGCACTGCTGAGAGAACCCTGGTCGGATTTCGGCCGGCAGCGCGAGGCAGGCAAGTTCGGAATCTGGGTTTTCCTCGCCAGCGAAACGTTGTTCTTTGGGGCGCTGATGCTGACTTATACGGTTTGTCGAATCGAGCATCCACAGGCGTTCGCCGCAGCCGGGAGGGAGACAAATATCTGGTACGGCACGATTAACACCGCCGTGTTGTTGACCAGCAGCCTCACCATGGCGATAGCTTCGCAAGCATCCGAAGCGTCTGCACAACTGCGACGGCTCGTCCTCGCGTGCCTCATGCTCACCGCGATGCTCGGCCTCGCGTTCATCGTCATCAAGGGCTTCGAGTACAAGGAAGACATTGACAAGCAGCTGGTGCCGGGAGCCGGGTTTGCATTGTCTCAGCCCGGAGCGCAGCTGTTTTACGGATTTTATTGGCTGGTCACGGGCGTCCACGCGATCCACCTTTCCATCGGGATTGCTCTCGTGAGCCGCTTGTTCTGGGTGCTGCTCCGGCGCCAACTTCCCGCGAAAGACAATCCCGAAATCGAGGTCACGGCCCTCTACTGGCATCTGGTCGATATCGTGTGGATCTTCCTCTATCCGCTGATCTATTTGCCGGGGCGCGCATCATGAGCAGGCAGGGCGAGCCAGGTGGTGTTGTGCGCCGCCTATGGGCGAGGAACCTCTTGATCTGGGCAGCGCTCCTCGCACTCCTCGTGCTCAGCCTCGTCGCCGCCTATGTTCCCATGGGCCGAATGACGACAGCCAGCGGCATCATCATTGCGGGGGTGAAATCGACCCTCGTCGTCTTGCTCTTCATGGAGCTCGCCTCAGCGAAGCCGCTGGTCCGGATCGCGGCGATCTCGGGGCTTGTTTTCGCGATCGCGATGTTCGCATTGACCTTCGCTGATGTTCTCGCACGCATCTAACGCACGGAGCAAAGCTCTCTGATGCAGCCACCTTCGAACGCAAGCTTCGGAGAGGAGAACTTTCGCTGCGCTCAAAGGCGTGACTGCACCAGTTCGCTCGTGAAGCCGCGCGCCTCTCTCATGAGGCACACCGCCGCGGACCATTAGGCGGACGTTGGTTGTTCACGAGTTCTGAAACTCCTTCATATCGAGCCGCAGCCCGGCTTTGTTTGCTTGCTCCGGTGTGACGTAAGGTAGGCCATAATAGCTTAGCTTCGGGCTCCACCGCCCCGTTTGGCCCGGGTACGGAAAGGCATACGTCCCTCCGCCAGCGGATGCCTCGCGGGATATCACAACGGCCGCGAGCTTTCCCCCGCTGTCGAAAACGAGATCGGAGACATAGCCATAGCCTTGGCCTGCCTGCAGCCGCGCATAGTCTCCGATGACTTTGGAGACCGAGAATTCGTGCGGCTCTGCTTGCGCCTGATCAGGGTCAACAAAGAGGCCGTATTCTCGCGACCTCAAATCGGAAAAGTCGGCCACGATAGCTCCTTCATGAAGGGGACGCAGCACCCGGTTGAAGGGAATTCGGGAGATGAACTCCGGCTCATCCTTCGTTCTGAAGCCTTCGACGAGCAAGGCATCAATCTGCCCGTCGTCTGCCAAAGTCACGTTCCGGACGGCTCCCAAATACTCACCTTTCAACGAGAACACAGCGCTCCCAAGCAGTCGCGACGCACGGTATCCATTATAGACCGTGTTGACGAACTGCTGTGACTGCGCCGACTGTTCCGTCGTAGCCTGCGTCGCCGCCTCTGCCCATGCGGGGCCCAACAGAACGGAGGTCGAGATTGTACCTACGACAAATGCAAGGGTGATCCTGCTCTTCAGGCCCATTCAATGCTCCTGCGATCCTTCGTGCCAACGTCATGATTGATCGTATAATCGTTTCCGATGGGCGAAGTTCTGGCCGCCCGTCAAGCGAACGGTCCGCTGCCGTGCCAAGAAAGCAGTGCAGCGACCAATCGGGTACCCGGCCCTGCCTTGGGAAACGCACCGCAGATCCACGCCTGCAAATTCAGGCAAGGCTAATACATGCCTCGACCGACGTACTTCGGTCATTGCTCGCGCACCAGAGGCAAGCTTACGATCCCGGCTTGAGGCCCAAGTCAGGTTTCTCCTGACGGCTCTTCACCTTCAGCCCGACTGTGAGGAGACCGGCGCACGCCCCACATCTTGGTGGATAGCCGTTCCAAGGAGACGGGAAATGTTGAGCAACGAACTCGAAAACATCCTGCCAACGCACGGTCCGGCGCCATCTCTCGCGCCGTCACGAGAGCGCGATCAAGCGCCGCACGCGAACCACGTCACGAACGATCTGGTGCGCCGCCTTCCACACTCATCACGCAGCCGGCTAGTCGAACTCTGCGACGAAGTAACGCTGCGACCGAGACAAATGCTGCAGGAACGCAATGTGCTGTTGCAAAATGCATATTTTCTTGAAAATGGCGCGGCCTCGCTGACGGCCAAAGCCGGAGACTGCCTCCCGGTCGAGATACAGACTGTCGGAGCAAAGGATTTCATCGGCATTCCCCTGATCCTTGGCATGCGCGTTTCCCCTCACCGTTGCGTGGTTCAGGTTCCCGGTAGAGCCTTGCGCATCGAGGCAGATGCTTTGATTGAGCTGGTGAAGGGCGATGTCGAGATCCAGAAGCTGTTGCTGCAGTACGTGCAGGCCACCCTGATCCAAAGCTCGCAGCTCGCTGCATGCAACTCGCGTCACAGCTTGCAGCAACGACTGGCTCGGTGGCTTCTCGTTGCAGAGGATAAATTGTTCTCGCGCGAAATCCCGCTCACGCATCGATGCATTGCACAGGCCCTTGGAGTTCGGCGCGCAGGTATCACGTCGACAATGGGCGAAATGGAAGCGCGAGGCATCATCAAGCAAGGCCGCGCTCAAGTCGAGATTCTGGATCAATCGCAACTCGAGCAATTGTCCTGCAACTGCTCTCGCGTGATTTTATCTGCACATGAGAACTCTCTCAATGCAGCCAATGCTCGACAAGCAAGCAACTCATGATCGATGGCGCGACGAAATGAGGGCGTCGCAATGCGTTTGCCTTGTCCGGTTGCGTACCGAGTTCAGGCCGGCGCAGCGAACGCAGCGTGTCTTACCTCGTTAGTCGTCGCAAGCTGCCCGGGAATCGGATGCGAAGAGCTTTGTGGGTGCAGAAGCCACGCTTTCCTCGGCGGCGGAATGGCCCGATCTGCCCCGCTAAAATCGAAGAGCTTTGCGGGATAGCCAGGAGCCAGTCGCCAGCTTGCCGAAGTCCAACGTCTCCAGAGCAACGACTATCTTTGGGCAGTACGGTACCATCGCGCGCGTTGGGCCGCTGGTGTTCGTTCTGCTCACCCCGATGGGCGAGTATGTTTTTCACCTTTCTCCGATCTGGATCTTCGGATCCGGTGTTCTCGCAATAGCTGTTCTCGCTGAATGGATTCGCGTAGCCACCGACCAGCTCTCCCGCCATAGCGGGCCTGCTCTAGGCGGTCTCCTGACCGTCAGTCTTGGAAGCTTGGCCGAGCTCATTCTTGCGCTATTTGTTCTCGCGCGCGGCCATGTCGAGGTGGTCCATGCCCAGATCACCGGGTCCATAGCGGCGACCTGCTTGCTGGGGTTGGGTCTGGCCATCGTCGCCGGCGGGTTCAATCGCGAGCGCCAAAGCTTCACCCAAGCGCGCGCTGGGTTGTTGTCGAGCATGCTCGTTCTGTCGGTGATCGCTCTCATTCTGCCGGCAGTGTTCGACTACACGGGTCGCAGCATCCGTCATGTCAATAACGTGAATGCCTCCGATGAGCTACTTAGCCTGGCTGTGTCCGTGGTGCTGCTAATTCTCTACTCCGGAAATCTTGTCTTCACCCTCGTCACCCACCGGAATGTCTTCGCGACCAATGAGGAAGCTTCGGCTAAATCGGCGTGGTCGGCAACCACATGCTTGATCGTGTTACTGGCGTGCACCGGCGCGGCGGCCCTGCAGAGCGAATTTGTGTCCGGCGCTCTGACGGAAGCGGCCAAATCAACGGGTGTGACACCACTCTTTCTTGGCGTCGTCGTGCTTGCTCTTGTGGGCACCAGCTCGGACATTTTTGCGGCTGTTTGGTTCGCTCGGCGCGACAGGATGGGACTCGTGATGACGCTCTGCATTGGATCCGCCATTCAGATTGCGCTGGTTGTTGCTCCGCTTCTGGTCATTTTCTCGTGGGTGATCGGGAACCCAATGACCCTTGTCTTCCAGAATCCCGTCGACCTCTTTTCAATCGCCGGCACTGCGTTCATCGTGAATGCCATCACGAGAGACGCTGAGACCACGTGGTTCGAGGGCGTACTGCTCATTGGTGTTTACGTCGTGCTGGCCCTTGCATACTTTTTTTCTTGAAGTGCAAAGCCGAGCCGAGCTCAACAGCGGCAACCGTCGGAGTTCCAAAGCAGTTGCGTGTTGACAGCTCGGAGGCGCCGCCGGCGGTCGCCCCGGCGCCTCTCCAAGATCTAAGTGGGACCGCTTCGGAGCAGACCCTCGCGATTGCTGGACTTGCCGAGCGCCCGTCGATCAGCGCTAAAGAATCACCTCCCCCGGAAAGAAGGCGAGGAGCACGAACACCAGAAAAATCGCAACAGCCGCAAAAAACAGCCACTTGGCGATGGTGGATGCACCAGCGGCGATTCCGCTGAACCCGAGCAATCCGGCTACGATCGATATCACAAAGAAGATCAACGCCCACTTCAGCATGCCAAGCTCCTACGGCCCTCTTTACAGTCGAGGTATGCGCAAGTCCGGGTTCGGAAGCACACCCACTTCGGGGGTGCTCCCTGGGTTGCCTAGCGACAATCGTTCTGGGCATTCGGCGTTCCGATCAGAACGTTTTATGCCCGGCAGAAGGTCGGCGCGCCTGCGTACGCGCTACGTCAGACGCCAAACCACACCGCTACGGGCCCCTGTCGCGGCAATTACGGACCAACGCCATACCAGTCCCGCGGCGAGCCGTGCACAAGCGCATGGCGACACAAGCGATCAACCACATCACGAATTGGAATCGGCTTTTCAACCACGTACCGCGCAAATCGGCTGGGTATGGCTTCGCGGCTGGATCCCGTGTAGATCAGGAAGGGGATGCTTCTGTTCAAGAGGGGATCTGCGAATTCGAACGAGGCCCGCCCGTGCAGGTCGACGTCAAGAAGCGCCGCATCGATAGCTGCATTAGCCGCTGCATGGAAAGCAGGGCTTAGCTCTGCAAACGAGCCAATTGGTTGATGACCGCTGCGCCGGATCTCGACCGCGAGATCGTCGGCGAGGAAGTATTCGTCTTCGACTATGGCTATTCGCATTGGGGCTCCAATGACCTTGCGGCAAGCCCTGCGAGTCTTCGCCTATCGTATGGATGACGCCGCGGTGATCAACCCGGAGCCGGATTGCAGACCGCATAGGTTGGTCCGCTGCAGCACGGGGCCAGTGGTGCTTCGACCGGAGCCTTGCTGCTGCAGGAAGCAGGTGCTCGCGGCGGGGGTACACATACGTACCAACTGTCTCTGCAACGGCACCGCCGCTCGCGCATTTTCTTCGGGTAATGAAAACCGCGGAGATGAATTAATGAAAGCAAACAGATGGTACGTTGCCGTCGCCGTATTGGCGCTCGCGATTCCGGTTGGAACTACTGCGCAAGCTGCACCTATGTTGGCTGCGAGCGGGATGGCCGAAAACCACGCAAGCCTGGTGGAAGTTCAATGGAGGCATGGCCGTTACCACGGTTGGCATCGTCATCACTGGCGCGACGGCTACCGGCACCGCTATAGCCGCGGCTGGGGTCCAGCGTTGGGCGGCTTCGTGGCAGGTGCGGCGATTGGAAGCGCCGTCGCCAACAGCCGGGCCCAAGCTGCCGAGAACAACGCCTACTGCTCTCAGCGATACAAGTCGTACGACCCGAGCTCCGGGACTTACATGGGCTACGACGGCATCCGGCATCCATGTCCCTGACCTAGACCGCGTTCTACCGGCGCCAACCGTTAGGAACGCCTACAACTTTTGAAACTCGAGCAAAGGAAATCTAAACATGAAAGCGACCTCATTCTTCGCGGCGGCAGCTCTTGTTGGCGCATCATCGCTTGCGATGGCGCAAAGCGCTCCGCAAACTACCGGTCCCGTGGAGCATAGCGCCGTGCAGAACTCGAGCCGCAATCAGTCAGCCGACCAACGCACTGAAAACAGCATGGCAAACAAGGGGGGCAACAAGGCGGACGCGGTCCAGTCCGACCCTGGTCAAGCGAGCACTCGGCAACAGATGGTCAACGACCTGCAACAGGCAGGCTTCACCGACGTCAAGGTACGGCCGCAGTCGTTCCTGGTGGAGGCCAGGGATCGATCAGGAAATCCGGTGACAATGTTCGTTGGTCCAAATACGTTCGCCGAGGTGAAGACGGTCGGCGCTAACGCGCAGAAGTCTTCTTCGAATTCGAACTCGTCCAGCAGCAGCGCTAACGCAACTTCGGATCGCCCGGGCGGAGCCTTCACGTCGGTGCCGCCGAAGGACGGCCTGAGCTCGCAGTTGATGGGTCTGCAGGTGTACAACAACGCCAAACAGGACATTGGCACGATCAAGGACGTCGCGCTGAACGAGAACGGCATCGACGGCTATATCCTCTCGGTGGGAGGGTTCCTGGGCCTTGGCGACCACTACGTTGCAGTGCGGCCTTCGGCAATCAATCTGAAGTTCGATCATGCGGCCAACAAATGGACCGCGACCATGGACACGACGGCCGACCAGTTGAAGTCGGCGCCTGAATTCAAGTACCCCAGCAACGGGTAATCTTCTGAGGTGGAGCGGTTGGGCGGAACCGCTCCACCTCCCGGCTGTTGGTTCCAGGTTCGATGTGGTTATGCGGCTCAAAATATGCTCGCCCGCGCTGAAAAACTGCTGGCTGACCTTGGCGAGACATTCTGGCTGGCGCCTATGGTCATGGTGCTTTGCAGCCTGATCGGCGCCTTCACCCTCGTTCATATTGACCAGAGCAACACGGTCTACCTCTCAGATCTACAGAGTTGGATGTACGACGGCGGCGCGACCGGCGCTCGCACCCTGCTCGGCACCGTAGCCGGCGCGACGATCGGTGTCGCGGGAACCGTGTTCTCGATCACCATTGCCGCGTTGTCTCTCGCTGCAGGTCAGATGGGGCCGCGACTGCTCCGCAATTTCACTCGCGATCGCGGCAATCAACTCACGCTCGGGATGCTGCTCGGCACCTTCTGTTACGCTCTCGTCGTGCTGAGAAGCATCCGGACAGAACCCGAGGGGGGCATCGTCCCTCATCTATCATTAAGCGTTGGAATTCTGCTCGCATTGGCTTGCGTGGCGACGCTCGTCTACTTCGTCGGTCACGTCGCCGGCCGGATCAACGTTGAAACTGTCGTCGAACTCGTCAGTGAAGACCTCCGCAGCGCTATGCGCCAGCTAACGGTCCAGGATCCGCAGCCGAAGCCTCCGCCGGGCGAGTACTGGATCGGCTCCCTGCCTCTGAAGGACTCGCGGCGCGGTTATCTGCAGCATCTGGACGAAGAGGGCCTGGCCACCTGGGCGGCCAAGCATAGAGCCACCATTCGGCTGTTGATCGGCCCCGGCGACTATGTTTTTCCGGGGGCGACCGTCGCTCTGGTAAATCCTCCCGTCGACGGTGCCGAAGCGGCTATCCGGAATGCGACGGCGCTGGGCGCAACAAGCAGCATCGCTTCCGATCTGCGCTTTGCCGTTCGCCAACTCGTAGAAGTCGCGGTGCGGGCACTTTCGCCCGGCATCAACGATCCACACACCGCGCTCTCGGTCCTGGATCGACTGGGTGCGGCGCTCTGCGATCTCGTACCCCTGCATCTGCCATCAGGAGTGTCGATCAGAGGAAGTCAGCCGGTGCTGGTGGTGCCGCATGTGCAATACGATCAACTGCTCGGGACGATGTTCCATATGATCCGGCAAAGCGCAGGCGCCCAGCCTGCAATATCGATCCGAATGATTGAGGTGATGACACAAGTCGCAAGCTCCGAGCGCGACCCCACCCGGCTCTCGGCGCTCTCCCACCACGCCGACCTCGTACTTGCAGACGCTCGTCGCCTGATTGCCGCTCGCAGCGACAGGGAGGATGTCGAACGTCGATATCAGCTGTTTACTCTGATGGTCCGGGCAGGTCCGATGGGGCAATTTACCGAACAGGTCTTCCCTCTAGCGGGCGACGATGATCCGCCAAACGCTATCGCTGAGACAGTCGCCTTCCGATCTCAGCGTTGAGTTCGGCGCCGCCAGGACGGAATAGGCAGCGACTCAGAGCCATATCGTCAACACGGCAACTGCGCCGAGCGATCCGCAGGTCTTTATGATAGGCAGCGAACACATACGTTGAGAATGCGTATGACCCCGAAACCAAGATAGCGGAGCAGAAACGAATTGCCCATCTCTTCGGGCTGCTGAGGGGCGCTTGAGCTCAACGCCTCCCCGCGCCAACGGCGCTCCGTGGTCCGGAAGCGTACCCGCAAATGCGGGAACCAAAGCGCCGGACGCGCTCTTGGATCTGGAGCAAAGCATCAATCTATGACGAGTAACTGGCATGGCTCAGACGTATCGCGCGGCAGATTGGGCGGCATTCACCCTCGGAGGATTCATGGTTCTGATCGGCCTCGTGCTCGGGGCCGGCGGTGCATGGCTGCTTTGGTTGGGAGGCTCCTTCTATTATCTCCCCAGCGGAATCGTCCTGATCATCTCGGGTCTGCTGTTGGCCCGCCGGCGCGTTGAAGGCGCATGGCTTTACCTTGTTCTCTTCCTGCTCACCCTCGCCTGGGCGTTCTGGGAAGTTGGCGCTAACGGTTGGGCCTTGGTGCCGCGGACCGTCGGACCGGCCATTTTGCTGATCGCCGTCCTGGCGCTCACGCCACGGCTTCGGCCCATTCGCCACCAGTATGAAGCTGCGGCGACAATCGCTGCGGGGCTTGTACTGCTGGTAGCCACAACTGTGTTGATGTCCGGGGCTTTTCGGCCGGCAAGCGCCGCTCCTCGCGTCATGCCATCTCCGACCGTCGCGATGGCCGACCCTTCCTCTCTCAAGGCAGGCGCAGATTGGCCTGCGTATGGCGGCAGCTACAGCGCGCGCCGCTATTCGCCGCTCGACGAGATCAACTCGACGAACGTCGCCAAGCTCACGAAGGTCTGGACCTTTCACACGGGCGACTTGCCTACCAAGAATACAAAGGGCACATACGGCGCAGAGAACACGCCGCTGAAGGTGGGGGATAACCTCTACGTCTGCACGCCCAAGAACATCGTTATCGCCGTCGACGCCAAGACCGGCAAGCAGATCTGGCGATTTGACCCGCGCGTTCCGGACGAGTTCATTCCGTATACCGCAGCTTGCAGAGGCCTTGCATATTACGAACTCTCCAATGCCGATCAGGGCGCGGCCTGTGCCAGCCGCATCATCGAAGGTACGCTTGACGCACGCCTGATCGCAATCGATGCGAAGACCGGCAAGCGCTGCGAGGCATTCGGACATGACGGACAGGTCGACACTGCGACGGGAGTTGGTCGGCACGATCCCGGCATGTTTGCGATCACGTCGGCGCCGACGATTGTGCGCGGCGTCGTTGTTATCGGGCATGAAGTGCTCGATGGGCAAAAGCGGGACGCGCCCTCGGGTGTGATCCAGGGATACGACGCACAAACCGGCGCATTGCGCTGGGCCTGGGACATGGCCAAGCCGGATGCAAGCGCGCCGCCGGCGGTTGGACAAACCTACACCAGGGGCACGCCCAACATGTGGACGACCGCCTCCGGCGACGAGGAGCTGGGACTCGTCTATCTGCCGCTTGGGGTTTCGGCCGTGGACTACTGGAGCAGCAGCCGCTCGGACCGCGAGAAAGAGTTCGCGACATCGCTGGTCGCGCTAGATGTTACGACCGGCAAGCCCGCCTGGCATTTCCAGACCGTGCACAATGACGTCTGGGACTACGATCTCGGCTCTCAAGCGACGCTGGTCGACTTCCCGACGGACAAAGGCGAGCCGGTGCCGGCGCTGGTGCTGCCGAGCAAGCGCGGTGACATTTTCGTGCTCGACCGCCGCACGGGCAAGCCGCTCGTCGGCGTCGAAGAGCGGCCGGTGCCGCAAGGCGGCGTGGAGCCTGCGCAGCGCGCCAAAACCCAGCCATTCTCGCTTTACCACACCCTGCGAAAGGCCGATCTCACCGAGCAGGACATGTGGGGCATGTCGCCCATCGACCAAATGGTCTGCCGTATCCAGTTTCGTCAGGCGAGCTACGAGGGCATCTTCACGCCCCCCATGGCCAGCCCGCACTGGATTGAATATCCAGGCTATAATGGCGGCTCCGATTGGGGCGGCATCGCCATCGATCCCGTACGCGACATCATCGTTGCCAATTACAACGACATGCCGAACTATAATCGGCTGGTGCCGCGCGACGAGGCCAATCGTCTCGGTTGGGCGCCGCGGGACCAGGCGCGCGGCGAAATCGGCGGGCAGGAAGGCGCGGGCGATCCACAGCTCGGTTCCCCCTATGCGATCAACGTCAATGCCGGCTGGCGGCTGCCCGGCACCGGATTGTTGTGCAAGCAGCCGCCCTATGGCGGAATTCGCGCCATCGATCTGAAGACCGGCAAGACGCTCTGGGATCGTCCGTTGGGTGAAGCCCGGACGAACGGCCCGTTCGGGATCCCGTCGATGCTGCCGATCAGAATCGGGACGCCAAATAATGGCGGTGCCGTCGTGACCGCCGGCGGCCTGATCTTCATCGCAGCGACGACCGACAATCTGATCCGTGCTATCGATATCAAGACCGGAAAAACCATCTGGAAGGACGTGCTTCCTGCCGGCGGCCAGGCCACGCCGATCACCTATGAGGCCGGCGGCCGCCAGTATCTCGTCATCATGGCCGGCGGTCATCATTTCATGGAGACGCCGATCGGCGATTCCTTGGTGGCTTACGCTTTGCCGGCAAAATAGATGTCATCGAGACGCCGACCGGTGCGCCTTCAAGTCGCTGATCCGAGAAGGTCTCATCAACTCGCCAGCATCGCAATAAAAACAGCGTCTGGCGATCTGGCCATTCGGATATTCCCGTCGCCCTTTCCTGAGCGGCTATTTGGAGGCGGGCTTGATGCGAACTCCCTGACCGGATTTCTCGCCCGGAAAAATGAATTCTATGCCTGCTTTCTCCCAGATCTGATGGCCTTCAGGGCATTCCTTCGGCGCAGATCTTTGGAGGAGAGGTCGTCCTCGGCCTCCAATTTCGAGATCGTCCGCTGGCTGAGCCCTACCAAATTGGCTGCTCCTGCCTGATCGAGACCGAGCAGTCCCCTGCTGCACGGATCAGCGCCGACGTCAGCATCTCCTCCTGGTCCAACTCCGCCACCGAATCGCTCCTCAGGGTGCGATTAAGGTTAACACGGCTGGATGGCGCATTTTCTCGGCGTGCTGATCGCGAGCTTCGAGCATCGCGAAAACCTGGTCGTCTCCATGATCTCCGGTCGCAAGAGGGCTGCCGACTAGGCAGCCTTCTTCGGACTCGACCATCAACTTCGTCAAGCAGGAGCATCACCGTGCCCTCCACGTCCCATGTCGAAAAGCACTTCACCGCCACCGAAAGCGTCCGCGACGTGGTGATCGGCATGGCCGACGGTCTGACGGTCCCGTTCGCGCTGGCCGCCGGTCTGTCGGCGGCGGTCGCCAGCATGGACGTCATCGTCACCGCCGGCCTCGCCGAAGTCGTCGCCGGCGCCATCGCGATGGGGCTCGGCGGCTATCTCGCGGCGCGCACGGACGCGGAGCACTATGCGGCCGAGGAACAGCGCGAGCAGCACGAAGTCGAGCACCTGCGCGAACGGGAGATCGAGGAAGTCGAGAGCGTTTTCCGCGAGTACGGACTTCAAGGAGATACGCTGAAGTCCGTGGTCGGCGCGATCGCGTCCGACAGGCAGCGTTGGGTCGATTTCATGATGCGCTTCGAACTGGGCCTAGAGCGTCCCGATCCGAAGCGGGCGCCGATCAGCGCCGTCACCATCGGCGGGTCCTACGTGGTCGGCGGTCTGATTCCGCTGATGCCCTATATGTTCACGAAAGACATCGGAACGGCCCTGCAGATCTCGGTTGCCGCGACAGGCATGGCCCTGCTGTGCTTCGGAGCCGTCAAGGGGCACTTCACCGGCGTCAACAAGCTAAAATCCGCGGCGCAGACGCTGCTGGTCGGCGGCTTGGCCGCAGGAGCGGCGTACTGGCTCGCGCACCTCTTCGGCTAGGCGTCGCATCAGCG
>NZ_JBVVPT010000034.1:0-78526 GCF_055811715.1 Bradyrhizobium sp. WSM4872
TCCCTAGCCCTCCCCCACAAGGGGGGAGGGAACGCACCTTTGTCGGGCGCCAGACTCTGCGCTCACCCCGCCAGCCGATCCCTTACCCCGGCTGCGATCTCGAACGAGCGCAGCCGTGCGGCGTGGTCGTAGATCTGGCCCGTGGTCATCAATTCGTCCGCGCCGGTCTCGGCGATCAGCGCCTTCAGCCTCTCTTCCACCACGGCAGGCGAGCCGACCGCCGAGCAGGACAGCGACTGGCCGACCATCGCCTTCTCCGCCGGCGACCAGAGTGCATCCATGTCGTCGACCGGCGGCGGCAGCGGGCCGGGCGTGCCGCGGCGCAGATTGATGAACTGCTGCTGCAGCGAGGAGAACATGCGCTGCGCGCCCGCGTCGCTGTCGGCGGCGAACACGTTGACCCCGACCATCGCGTAGGGCCTGTCGAGCTGGGCCGACCGCTCGAAGCGCGCGCGATACTCGCGCAGCGCCGGCATCATCATCTGCGGCGCGAAATGCGAAGCGAACGCGAACGGCAGGCCGAGCATGCCTGCGAGCTGCGCGCCAAAGGTGCTGGAGCCCAGGATCCACAGGGGCACCTTCGTCCCCATGCCCGGCACGGCGCGGATGGCCTGGTTCGGCTGCACGTCGCCGAGCAGCGCCTGCAACTCCAGCACGTCCTGCGGAAAATTCTCGGAACTGGTGGCGAGATCGCGCCGCAGCGCCCGCGCGGTGAACTGGTCGGTGCCCGGCGCCCGCCCGAGCCCGAGATCGATCCGCCCGGGATAGAGCGAGGCCAGCGTGCCGAACTGCTCGGCGATGACCAGCGGCGAATGGTTCGGCAGCATGATTCCGCCGGAACCGACCCGGATGGTTTTAGTGCCGCCCGCGATATGCCCGATCACCACCGAGGTCGCCGCACTCGCGATGCCGGTCATGTTGTGATGCTCGGCCAGCCAGAACCGCTTGTAGCCCCAGCTTTCGGCGTGCCGGGCCAGATCGAGCGAATTGCGAAACGCTTGTGACGCATCGCCGCCTTGGCGGATGGGCGCGAGGTCGAGCACGGAGAAGGGGATCATGGGTGGGTCCGAATGGCGCGTGCGATGGGAACGTGGACTCGACATGTAGGAGCCGGCCGCAGGAATACCAGCGGAAACGATCATGGTGCTGCGCCGCCTCCATCGCGCGGAGGCGAAGCCTCGCTGCACTGATGCATGCGGCAAATTCGCCTGCACCGAAACCTCGGGCCGCATTGCGGCGTTGCTGGCCGGTTTAATCAATGGCCACGATTTTTATTTCGAGGACTTTCCTTTGGACAGATTCAATATCGGCGTTCATGTCGTTGCGCTGGCTGCGGCCTTCGCGCTCGCCGTTCCCATTGGCTGGGACCGCGAGAAGCGGGCGCGAAGCGCGGGCTTGCGCACCTTTCCGCTGGTCGCAATGGCAAGTTGCGGCTTCGTGCAGGCCAGCGAAAGCCTGCTCGTGCATTCGCCCGACGGCATGGCAAAGGTGATCGAGGGCCTCATCACCGGCATCGGCTTCATCGGCGGTGGCGCTATCCTCAAGCAGGGGAATTCGGTGCAGGGCACCGCGACGGCCGCGAGTCTCTGGGCCACCGGCGCCATCGGCGTCTCCGTCGGGCTCGGCGCTTACGATGTCGCGGTGACGGTCGCCGTATTCACGTTCCTGACGCTTCGCTTGTTGACGCTGGTGAAGGAAGAAGACGATCATTGATGGCGTGTGCGAGCGGCCTGCACCCCCGTTCACAACACCGTCATCGCGCCCCGTTCCACCCCTCGTCTCAACTGGGCGTCTCGCCCCTGTTGTTGTACCATTGCCGGAGCTACTGCTCCGTTGCAGGAGGAACCGACATGACCACGGTCCTACTCAATCGCCGCAACCTCCTTGTCGCTGGCGGCTCCGCCCTGGCCACCGGCATGTTGGCAACCGGTGTTCCCGGCCTGCTATTGCCTGCCCGCGCGGACGGCCTCGCACCGACCGAGACGATGTCGGGCGGGGCGAACAACTACCGCAAGGGCGCGGCGATCGTGGAGCGGATCGGCAAGGGCGGCTTCTGGATGAGCGGCACCGTGCGCCGCGCCGGCGACGGGGCGCCGCTCGCAGACCAGCGCATCCAGATCTGGGCGCACACCACCGAAGGACAGGAGCACGAGCCGCAGAGCCATGGCGCCACGCTCACTGACAAGGACGGCAAGTTCCGGCTCGAGATGCCGCAGATCATTCCCATCTTCGGCCAGCCGCATGGCCACCTCGCCTATGACAGCGGTGAGTTCAAAACCGTTTTCCTGCGACCGGTGATGCGGAGCGCCAAGGAAACCAGCCTGGAAGCGCATTTCGTGCTGCAGCCGGCCTGACCACATTGCAAATGAAAGGCTGGAGATCGGCCCGGGCGTCCCTGATCTGGGTTGCCCTTGCTTTGGCCATCGGCGTGCCGATCGCGCTCGCTGCCGGAAGCGAGCAGCTCGCATGGCGCGGCCCGGTCTACATCCTCGCCGGCTTCGCCGGGATCATCGCGCTCGGTCTCGTGCTCGTTCAGCCCCTGCTGATCGGCGGATATCTGCCGGGTCTGTCGGCCTATCGCGGCCGGCGCGCCCATCACTGGATCGGCGGCGCGCTGGCTCTGGCCGTCGTGATCCATGTCGCCGGCCTCTGGATCACCAGCCCGCCCGATATGATCGACGCCCTGACCTATACATCGCCGACGCCGTTCTCCCCCTTCGGCGTGACCGCCATGTGGGCCATCTTCACGGTCGCGCTTCTGGCGCTGCTACGCCGACGATTGGGACTGCGGCTGCGCACCTGGCGCATCGTCCATGTTCCCCTCGCGATCGTCATCGTCGCAGGCAGCGTGGCCCATTGCCTGCTGATCGAGGGGGCGATGGAGACAGTGTCGAAGGGGGCGCTGTGCGCAGCCGTGCTCGCGGCGACCGTCAAGGTCATGGTTGATCTCTGGCGAAAGCGAACGCTCCGCGGCGAGAGTGTTGCGCGGCAGTAAGAGTAGGGTGGGCAAAGGCGCGTAGCGCCGTGCCCACCATCTATCTATCAATAGTGGTTGGTGGGCACGCTTCGCTTTGCTCACCTACGAGCTACGAAATTTTCGCTGACCGCCTTGTTCCAACACGTTGAGCATCGTCAGCGCCGATGTCTCCTCTGCTTGCCGCGGAAGGCCGTGAAGATTATCCTCCCGCGATGGCCGTCAGTGTGCCCGACCTGAAAGCATTCCTGCTCGCCACGCCGTTCTTCGGCGGTATCCCGGATCAAAGTCTCGATCTCCTGATGTCGATGCTGGTCGAGTGCCAATTTGATACCGGAGCAACCGTCGTGACGGAGGGCGAGCCCGGACGCTCGCTGTTCATCGTCAAATCCGGTCGGCTGGCGGTGAGCAAGCGGGCGAATGCGGGGAGCGTAATCCCGATTTCCGTTCTGCAGCCCGGCGATTTCTTCGGTGAAATGACGCTGATTGAAATGCAGAATCGATCCGCCACGGTGATCGCGGAAAGTCCGACGGTGCTCTACGAGTTGACCGCCCAAAAGCTCTATGCCTGCTACAAGGCCGATATCCACGCCTATGTGATCGTCCTGCAGAACATCAATCGCGAGCTCTGCCGACGGCTGCGCCGGTCCGACGATCGCTTTGCGGGGCATCAGGTGGGTGGCGACAAGTGATCAAGTGATAATGCGTAGGATGGGTAGAGCACTTGCGAAACCCATCATGTTTCGTCACCGCCGCAAGGCTGCGATGGTTGGCGGTGGCCATCCGCATGTCGACGACACGAGCGACCCAGCTGCTCGTCAAGATCGAATCGGCTGCCCGATTCCCAGCAGGTTACCTTCGCTGTCGCGAAACCACGCGCCCCGCTCACCGACACCCTTGCTGGGGTAATTCCCGGTAATCGCAGCAATTCCATCAACGGTCTTCAAGCCGGGTAGGTCATATTCCTCGAACTCGACTCCCCGCACGCGAAGCGCGCGCACCGTTGCCTCGATATCCTCGACTTCCCAGCCCATCTGTGTGTGCGTGCCGAATGGCAGTCCGGCCGAGATGAATATCGCAAACTCGCCATTCGCACAGACGTAACGGAGTCCACCCTCGCGCTGTTCGACCGGCTCGAGCCCGAGTTTTTTCGAATAGAACGCTCGCGCCCGATCGAGGTCTTTGGCTGGAAGCCGGGTTGCCACCTTCGCGTTCCCAAGCATGCCTCTCTCCTTTTTTAGTCTTAGGCTCGCGTAGGATGGGTAGAGCACTTGCGAAACCCATCATGCATGCTTGGCCACCGAACAAGGTCTTAGCTGCGCCAGGACTGTCGCGGGATTGCCTCTTGGATTCGCCGATTATGTCAAAAGCAGCACGCGTGGCCAAGGGCGACCCGTCGGGCAAAACACCCGCCTCCCGCAAAACCTCGTCAACCCTCCTCCAGAAAAATATTCCACTTTACCGAAATTCGGAATCGCAGTATCAATCCGCCATCCCGGTCCAGGGAGAGGGGCGATCGTCCGTCATAACGAACGTGGATCGGGGGGCGGTGGACGCGGCAGTGCCGGGCACGCGAAGGCGGGATCAGGGCGAGATGAACCTCGTGAGGTCCTGTTGCGTGCGGACGAACGGCGCTCAAGTCCAGTGAAGCCTTCGGGCGAAGCAGGACGTGTCCGGCGAAGCCTCTTGGCGAAGCCGGATCGCTGCGTACGGCAAAATCGTGTGGTCCTGGCCGTCGTTGCTACGGTCAAGCCTTGCGGAGATGGATCGAGGCTCAACTGGGTCTTTGGCCATCGTCAATTCGCAAGGCGACGGTGACAAAAAGGAACTCGTCGCCGGGGAGAGCGCGGCATAAGCCGTCAACCCACTGCGCAGGGAAGGCCGAGTGTTCGGCGTCACCTGTATGCTGCTGTGCGGTCTTTTTGCGTGTGCTTTCGCGCAGCGGACCGCGGGTGCCAGCCGGCACCCGGTCTTCCCTGCGCCCTCTTCACAGAGGAGGGTCAAGGTAAAAGCAAAGCTCGGGCATCTCGTGCCGCGAGAAGGCTGCTTCATGTGCGATTTGAGCCAGGGAATGGTGCTGCCAGACAGGATTGAACTGTCGACCTCTCCATTACCAATGGAGTGCTCTACCACTGAGCTACGGCAGCATGTGCTGGGGTAAGAATCGGCCGCCACGAGGGGCCTACCAAGCGGGCCGATATCTGCCACAAGCCCCCCTCCTGTGCAAGCTTGCTGGCTCAGCCAAGGCGATAAAATCGGGTCGATATCGGGGCCAAAATGCCTATTTTGGCTCGAAACGGCCGACTTTCCGCGGAATAGGTTCCGATATCCCCACCCAACTGGCCAGTTGCCCGATACGCCGGATTCAATCCATTTCGATTTTCGCACGATCGGATCGCGCGGGCCTCTTGAGCTGCCTTATTCCTCGGGCATGTTATCGCCGATCGCTGTAATGGACCTCGATGGCAGACGAGAACGACAAGAGCACGAAGCAGGACTCCAGACACGACCGGGCGTCTCGCGACGACCGGCTGAAATCGGCGCTGCGCGAAAACCTGAAACGGCGAAAGATGCAGGCGCGCGAACGGGCCGCAAGTGGCGGCCCCTCGCGGAACGAAGATGATTCCCTAGATGAGGGGACCGCCGGCGAGATAGCCGACAAGACCGGCGACTAGAATTTTGGAGTGCATGGACGTGGCAATGGGGCAGGACGAGCAACGACCCGAGAGTGACGCGCAGATGTCGCGGTTCACCCGCCCTGAACAGACCTTTCCGACGCTGACATCAGCCGAGATCGAGCGGATGAGACATTTCGGCGAGGTCCGCAACTATGCCGATGGGGAATTCCTGTTCGAAACCGGGAAGCCCGGGCCGGGCATGTTCGTCGTGCTGAAGGGCCACGTCGCCATCACCCAGCGCGATGGCCTTGGTCATGTCACGCCGTTGATCGACCAGGGGCCGGGGCAATTTTTGGCCGAGCTGAGCCAGCTCTCCGGACGGCCGGCGCTGGTGGACGGCCGCGCCGAAGGCGATGTCGAGACGCTGCTGTTGCCGCCGGAGCGGCTGCGCGCGCTGCTGGTCGCCGAGGCCGAGCTCGGCGAGCGCATCATGCGCGCGCTGATCCTGCGCCGGGTCAATCTGCTGCAGGGCGGCGTCGGCGGCGTCGTGCTGATCGGTCCGTCGCATTCGGCAGGCGTGGTGCGGCTGCAGGGCTTCCTCACACGCAACGGCCAGCCGCATCATCTGCTCGATCCCGCGCGCGATCGCGACGCCGCCGACGTCATCGCGCGTTATTCGCCCAAGCCGGACGACTGGCCGCTGGTCGTCACTCCCGATGGTGCGGTGCTGCGCAACCCCGGCGAAACCGAGCTTGCGCGCGCGATCGGCATGATCGGCGGCCCGCGCAACGATCGCATCTACGACGTCGCGATCGTCGGCTCCGGGCCGGCCGGGCTCGCTACGGCCGTGTATGCCGCGTCCGAAGGCCTCTCGGTCGCCGTGCTCGACACCCGCGCCTTCGGCGGCCAGGCCGGCGCCAGCGCGCGCATCGAAAACTATCTGGGCTTTCCGACCGGCATTTCCGGCCAGGCCCTGACCGCGCGCGCCTTCAACCAGGCACAAAAGTTCGGCGCGGAGATCATGATCCCGATGACGGTGAAGTCGCTCGACTGCACGCGCAAGGATGGCGCGTTTTCGGTGGCGCTCGACGGCTGCGATCCCCTGCATTCGCGCGCGGTGGTGGTCGCGAGCGGCGCGCGCTATCGCCGACCCGAGATCGAGAACCTCGACACGTTCGAGGGCCGCGGGGTCTGGTATTGGGCCTCGCCGGTCGAGGCGAAGCTGTGCGCCGGCGAGGAGGTCGCGCTGGTCGGGGCCGGCAACTCGGCGGGGCAGGCCGCTGTTTTCCTCTCGGGGCACGCCAAGAAGGTGCTGATGATCATCCGCGGCGGCGGCCTCGGCGCCAGCATGTCGCGCTATCTCATCGAGCGCATCGAAGCCACGCCGAATATCGAACTGATGTTCAACACCGAGATCACGGCGCTCGAAGGCGACGAGGCCTCGCTGCTGCGGCGCATCCGCTGGAAGAGCCGGCTCTCGAGCGACGAGGATTTCGCAGACATCCGCAATCTCTTCCTGTTCGTCGGCGCCGATCCCGCCACCAACTGGCTCGACGGCTGCGGCGTGACGCTCGATCGCGGCGGCTTCGTCGTGACGGGTGCGCAGTCCGAGCAGAACCAGGGCCGACTGGTCGCACCGCTGGAGACCTCGGTGCCCGGCGTCTACGCCGTCGGCGACGTCCGCTCCGGCTCGGTCAAGCGCGTCGGCGGCGCCATCGGCGAGGGCGCCCAGGTCGTGGCCTCCCTGCACGGCTTCCTCGGCGACGCCGCAAAACCGGCGCTTTAGAGCACGATCCGGAAAGCGTGCAGCGGTTCCGAAAAGATCGTGCTCAAACAATGAGTCAAGGAGAAGACAAGCAGATGGCAAGTCGATTGAGGCTTGCCATCCTGCGGTGTGATGCGGGACTATCTCCTCATCCTGAGGAGCGCGCATCGCGCGCGTCTCGAAGGACGAAGGCCCGGATGCAACAGCCGGGCCTGCATGGTTCGCGCGGCGATGCGCAAGTATCGTCCGCAGGGGCGCTCGCGCGCCTCCTCACCATGAGGATCGACAAAGAAAACGCTTAACGGGAGGACTAAATGGCTGAAATCGTCGTGCTGTATAAAACGCCCACGGATGCTGCGGCCTTCGACAAATACTATGCCGAGACCCACATTCCGCTCGCGAAGAAACTTCCAGGCCTGAAGAAGTACGCCATCAGCAAGGGGCCGGTCGGCTCCCCCGCTGGACCTTCCGGAATCCATCTCGTTGCCATTCTCACCTTCGACAGCACGGCCGACATCCAGGCGGCATTCGCTAGCCCGGAAGGTAAGGCGACCGGCGCTGACGTGCCGAAATTCGCCAGTGGCGGCGCCGACCTGTTGATCTTCGACACCAAGGAAGTGTGAGCCGCGATTCGACTTTCGTCGACTCGTAGCCCGGATGGAGCGAAGCGCAATCCGGGGACACTGCATTTGCATGCGAAAATCCCGGATTACGCTATCGCTCCATCCGGGCTACGCACCACAAACTGCCGTCGTTTGTGACAGCGTTGCAAAAAACTCAGCCATGCGTTTGTCGATTCGCACGATGACGCATGGCTGCGCACGCATGTGTGACACCAGCGCGTGTGGCAATCCGATGAGGACCGTAATATCAATCCCGAACTCGACGCAGAGAGTAGGAGAGATGTCATGGTTCTTGGGTTGAGCTTGCCCGCCTTCACGCTGGTTCATGTCATCATCAGCCTGATCGGCATCGCAGCCGGCCTTGTCGTGATGTTCGGCCTGCTCGGCTCGAAGCCGATGCCGGGCCTGACCGCGATTTTCCTGCTGTTCACGATCCTCACCAGCGCCACCGGCTTCCTGTTTCCGTTCAAGGAACTGCTGCCGTCACATATCATCGGCATCATCTCGCTGGTGCTGCTCGCGATTGCCTGCATCGCGCTCTACGGCATGAAGCTCGCTGGCGTCTGGCGCCCGGTCTACATCGTGACCGCGATGATCTCGCTCTACTTCAACGTCTTCGTGCTGGTGATCCAGTCGTTCCTGAAGGTGCCGGCGCTTGCCGCGCTCGCGCCCGCCGTGGCGCCGGCGCCGCCCGGAGGTCCCGTGTTCGCCGTGGTGCAGGGCCTCGTGCTGGTGTTCTTCGTGGTGCTCACCGTCGGTGCCTGGCGCCGCTTCAAGCCGATGGCGTTCGCCTGATCATTCAAGGAGCCTGACAATGCCTACCATCACCGCCAAGGACGGCGTCGAGATATTCTACAAGGACTGGGGAAGTGGCCAGCCAATCGTGTTCAGCCACGGATGGCCGCTGTCGGCCGACGATTGGGACGCGCAGATGATGTTCTTCGTCACCCGCGGCTATCGCGTCATCGCGCATGACCGTCGCGGCCATGGCCGCTCGTCGCAGGTCGCCGACGGCCACGACATGGATCATTATGCCGACGATCTCGCGGCCGTGACCGCGCATCTCGACCTGAAGAAAGCGATCCATGTCGGCCACTCCACCGGCGGCGGCGAAGTCGTGCATTACATCGCGCGCCACGGCGAGAGCCGGGTGGCGAAGGCCGCGATCCTCTCCGCGGTGCCGCCGCTTATGCTGAAGACGGAGGCCAATCCCGGCGGCCTGCCGAAGAGCGTGTTCGACGATTTCCAGGTGCAGCTCGCTGCCGGCCGCGCCAGCTTCTACCGCGACATCGCGGCCGGCCCCTTCTATGGCTACAATCGTCCCGGTGCAAAGCCGTCGGAAGCGGTGATCCAGAACTGGTGGCGCCAGGGCATGATGGGCGGCGCGAAGGCCCATTACGACGGCATCGTCGCGTTTTCGCAGACCGACTTCACCGAGGATTTGAAGAAGATCACGGTGCCGGTGCTGGTGATGCACGGCGACGACGACCAGATCGTGCCCTACGCCGATTCCGCGCCGCTGTCGGCCAAGCTCTTGAAGAACGGCACGCTGAAGACCTACAAGGGTTTCCCGCACGGCATGCCGACGACGCACGCCGAGACCATCAATGCGGACCTGCTGGCGTTCTTCAAGGAGTGAGCGGCCTTACGCCAATATCGCCCTGATCGCGTCGAAGGTGCGCTTGACGAAAGCTTCCGGCTTCTCCCGCGCCCCTCCGCCGATCCAGCTCTCGCCGCCGACGCGCATCGCGCCGGTGGCGATCATGGCGACGAGGCGTGCCTTCAACTGGTCCGATTTGGTTCTGGCGCGCTGGGCGAGCCCGTCGGCCAGCGCCCGCTCGAGCTTCTCGTATTTGAGCTGATCGCGCGCCCGAAGCGCGGGATTGTCGCGCTTGAGCCGCGACATGGCCGCAGCCTCGGCAGGATCGATCCGCTTGAGCGCCGCCGCGATCGCGTTCTCGGCCGCCGTCAGCATGGTTTCGCCCGCCGGCCGCGCCACGACCTCCGCGACCAGTGCGGCAGCGGCGCCTTCCTGCCAGGCCGCGACCACGTCCTCTTTCGAGGCGAAATAATGGAAGAAGCTGCGTCGCGACACGTCGGCCGCGGCAGCGATGTCGTCGATGGTCGTGGCCTCGAAGCCACGCTCCAGGAATAGTGCCATCGCCCCGCGGGTCAACCGTTCGCGGGTCTCCTGCAATTTACGCTGGCGCAGGCCGGGGCCATCGGCGGATTTTGCCCCTGCCGGCAATGGCTTGGTGCGCCTGTTGACTGATTTCCCGGCGACCTTTGAAAGCTTCAAATCATTTCACCACTTGCAAAATTGCACTCAGTGCACATTTAGACCCGTCGCGGGCCTTTTCCCAGCCCGACGGAGCTATGGCATGACCGACTGGACCACGACAGACATCCCCTCCCTCAGCGGCAAGACTGCCGTCGTGACCGGAGCGACGGGCGGCCTCGGCTATGAAACGGCGATGGCGCTGGCGGGCGCCGGGGCCATCGTCATACTCACCGGGCGCAACGACGCAAGGGGCCTGCGCGCGATCGAGGGCATTTGCGAGCGCTTTCCCAATGCACTGATCGCCTACGAGCATCTCGACCTCGCCAGCCTGGCCTCCGTCTCCGATTTTACCAGGCGCTTCGCCGCCGGCAACGAGCAGCTCGACCTGCTCGTCAACAATGCCGGCGTGATGGCGCTGCCGAAGCGGCAGCAGACGGCGGACGGTTTCGAGATGCAGCTCGGCACCAATTATCTCAGTCATTACGCGGTGACGGCGCAGCTGTTGCCGCAGCTTCGCCGGGCGAAGGCGGCTCGGGTCGTGAACCTCTCGAGCCTTGCGCACCGCTCCGGTTCGATCAATTTCGACGATCTGCAGGCTAGGCATTCCTATCGTCCGTGGCGGGCTTATTGCCAGTCCAAACTGGCGATGCTGATGTTTTCGCTGGAGTTGCAGCGCCGCAGCCTCGCCTCAGGATGGGGTCTGACGAGCCTTGCCGCACATCCCGGCTACGCGCGGACCGATCTGATTTCGAACGGGCCGGGTGCGAACACGTTCCAGTCGCGCGTGAGCCGCTGGCTGCAGCCTTTCATCAGCCAGTCTGCCGCGGAAGGCGCGCTGCCGACTTTGTTTGCGGCGACCTCGCCGTCGGCGGAGCCCGGCCGCTATTACGGTCCGAACGGGTTCTACGAATTGAAAGGGCCGCCGCGGCCGGCGAAGATCATGCCGCAGGCGAAGGATTTCGCCTCGGCAGCCATGCTGTGGGATGTCTCGGCGACGTTGACCGGTATATCCTTCGACGAGATCGCGGCCGCCGCATGAGCCGCGAGCCTGTCGGGGAGCTCCCGATGCAGATCATCATTTTCGGCGCGACCGGCATGGTCGGGCAGGGCGTCTTGCGCGAATGCCTGATCGATGCCGGCATCGACCGCGTGGTTGCGATCGGCCGCAGCCTGACCGGCGTGCGCAACGCCAAGCTCACGGAGATCACGCACGGCGATTTCACGGACTATTCGGCGATCGAAGCGCAGCTCACCGGCTTCGACGCCTGCTTCTTCTGCCTCGGCGTCTCCTCGATCGGCATCAGCGAGGAGCGCTACCGTCGTCTCACCTATGACCTCACGCTCGCAGCGGCGACCGCGCTGGCACGGCTCAATCCGCAGATGACATTCGTCTATGTCACGGGCGCCGGCACCGATTCCACCGAGCAGGGTGCGCGGATGTGGGCGCGGATCAAGGGCAAGACCGAGAACGATCTGCTCAAGCTACCGTTCAGGGCGGCCTACATGTTCCGGCCCGGTGCGATCCAACCGCTCCACGGTGCCCGCTCCAAGACCGCGTGGGTGCAGGCCGTATATGCCGCAACCTGGCCACTGTGGTCGGTGCTGCGCCGGCTCTCGCCGCGGCTCGTCACCTCGACCGAGCAGATCGGCCGCGCCATGATCCGGGTTGCGCGGGAGGGGTATCCGCGAAAGGTGCTGGAGATGGAGGATATCAATAGCCTCTAGACCAGTGGGGCGTTAGTTCTAGGGAAATTTCGCCGCCGGCGCGCGTTGAGCCCCGTCCGCCCGAAGCAGAAAGCGCCGTCGATGTCTCCCCAGCTCAAACTGATCGCACTCGACGCCGACGACCTCTCCGTGATCTCGGCCCACGTCCAGGACGCCCGCGTGCAGCCCTCGGACATCATATGGCGGCAGAGCGAAAAGCGGCTGGTCGTCGGCATGAGCCGGTTGGACTGGGAGCAGACGCTGGACGGCGAGGCCGAGCCGCGCAGGCTGGTGGCCGCCCTCCGTTTCGACCGCGTGCTCGCCTGCAAGTCGCGCAACATCGACCTCGACGCGCCGGACACCGTCCTGGACCTCGTCGGCATCGAATTCCACGGCCAGGACGCCCCCGGCGGGAGCGCGCTGCTGCTGTTCGCCCAAGGCGGCGCCATCCGCCTCGACGTCGAATGCCTGGAATGCGAGCTGACTGATCTGGGAGCGGATCAGCTAGGAACGGGGTTGGAGGCTGAAGGCGAGGGGTGAGTGGCATGCCAAGGCCACGCATTCCGCTTTCGCCAGGACAACGCCGAAGGGGAACGGCCCGGCCCAAGGGTTGACGCAGCTTCCCCGCCGCGCCATTGAGCAGGGGCCTGGTGAGCCAAGCCGCGCCCCCAAAAACCAGTTAGAAGCCAAGATGCCCGTTCGTCTCGACCGCAGCAGCGCCGATTTTGATCAGCGATTCGGGGCCTTCCTCGCCGCCAAACGCGAGGCCTCGGCCGACGTCGAGGCGGCCGCGCGTGCCATCGTCGACGACGTGGCGAAGCGGGGCGATGCTGCCCTGCTCGAGGCCACGGCAAAGTTCGACCGGTTGACGCTCGATGCATCCGGCCTGCGCGTCACCGCCGCCGAGATCGAGGCCGCGGTGAAGGCCTGCGATGCAGCGACGCTGGATGCGCTCCAACTCGCGCGCGACCGCATCGAGATCTATCACCGCCGGCAACTGCCGAAGGACGAGCGTTTCACCGATCAGCTCGGCGTCGAGCTCGGCTGGCGCTACACCGCGATCGAATCCGCCGGCCTCTACGTGCCCGGCGGCACTGCGGCCTATCCGTCCTCGGTGCTGATGAATGCGGTGCCGGCAAAGGTCGCCGGCGTGACGCGTCTCGTCATGGTGGTGCCCTCGCCCGACGGCAAGCTCAATCCGCTAGTGCTGGCGGCAGCAAAGCTTGGCGGCGTCACCGAGATCTATCGCGTCGGCGGCGCGCAGGCGGTTGCTGCGCTCGCGCATGGCACCGCGACGATCGCGCCGGTCGCCAAGATCGTCGGACCCGGCAACGCCTATGTCGCCGCGGCAAAGCGGCTGGTGTTCGGCAAGGTCGGCATCGACATGATCGCCGGTCCCTCGGAGGTGCTCGTCATCGCCGACGACACCGGCAATGCCGACTGGATTGCCGCCGACCTGCTGGCGCAGGCCGAGCACGATTCCAGCGCGCAGTCGATCCTGATCACCGATTCGGCGCGCCTTGCCGCCGATGTCGAAAAGGCCGTCGAGGCGCAGTTGAAGACGCTGCCGCGCGCCGCGATCGCCAGCGCCTCCTGGGCCGATTTCGGTGCCATCATCATGGTGAAGAACCTCAACGACGCCATTCCGCTTGCGGATGCGATTGCCGCCGAGCATCTCGAGATCATGACGCAAGATCCCGACGCGCTCGCCGCAAAGATCCGCAACGCCGGCGCCGTGTTCCTGGGGCCGCATACGCCGGAGGCGATCGGCGACTATGTCGGCGGCTCCAACCACGTGCTGCCGACGGCGCGCTCGGCACGATTCTCGTCGGGGCTCTCGGTGCACGATTTCCTCAAGCGCACCTCGATCCTGAAATGCGGCCCGGATCAGCTGCGTGCGCTGGGTCCGGCCGCGATGATTCTCGGCAAGGCGGAGGGGCTTGATGCCCATTCGCGCTCGATTGGATTGCGCCTCAATTTGTCATGACCCAGCCGCCCGAACAGGACGACTCGCAAAATCGCATCGTCGGCGTCACGCTCGACGAGGACTCGATCGGCCGTTCCGGGCCGGACATCGAGCATGAGCGCGCGATCGCGATCTACGATCTGATCGAGCAGAACCTGTTCGCGCCGGAGGGCGCCGACGGAAAGGGCCCCTTCACGCTGCATATAGGCATCACCGGCAGCCGCCTGATGTTCGACATCCGCCGCGAGGACGGCACGCCCGTGGTCGCGCATCTGTTGTCGCTGACGCCGTTCCGGCGGATCGTGAAGGACTATTTCATGATCTGCGACAGCTACTACCAGGCGATCCGTACGGCGACGCCGGACAAGATCGAGGCCATCGACATGGGCCGCCGCGGCATCCACGACGAGGGCTCGCGCACGCTGCAGGAGCGGCTGAAGGGCAAGGTGCGGGTCGATTTCGAGACCTCGCGCCGGCTGTTCACGCTCATTACCGTCCTGCACTGGAAGGGTTAAGCGCGATGGCGGGTCCGCCACGCGCACGCGATCCGCAATCGGTGCTGTTCGCCTGCGCCATGAACAGCGTGCGCTCGCCGATGGCCGAGAGCCTGCTGCGTCACATGTTTCCGCAAGGCCTTTACGTGAAGTCGGCCGGCGCCAGGCGCGGCGAGCTCGATCCGTTCGCGGTCGCCGTGATGGCCGAGCTCGGCCAGGACATCTCCACCCACAAGCCGCAGACCTTCGAGGAACTGGAGGATTGGGAGGGGCTGAATTTCGACCTGATCATCACGCTGTCGCCGGAGGCGCACCACAAGGCGCTGGAGCTGACCCGCACGCTTGCGGCCGAGGTCGAGTATTGGCCGACGCTTGATCCCACCACCATGGAAGGCAGCCGCGACCAGAAGTTGGCGGCTTACCGCGACGTCTGCGACCAACTCCTGATGCGCATCCGCCGGCGATTTTCGAAGGTGGGCGCGGCGAACGGGTAGCATTCGACGCCCGTAACACCCGCGTCACAGACTGCAGGCACACGCTTCCCGTGCCCGTCGAATCGGTAAAGTCCGGGTTCCCGGGTTGTGAAATCAGCCCCCGTCCGATAGGTTCCGCGCGCAATTCACCCCCTGCTTCATTCCCCAAATCACCTGATGCTCGGCCGCCCCAAATTCGTTCTCGCCTCCGGTTCGCCGCGGCGCCTGTCGCTGCTCAACCAAGCCGGCATCGAGCCGGACGCGCTCCGGCCCGCCGACGTCGATGAGACGCCGAAGCGGGGCGAGCTGCCTCGCGCCTGCGCCAACCGGCTCGCGCGCGCCAAGGCGGATGCGGCGCTCAAATCGGTGCAGCTCGACGACGAGCTGCGCGGCGCCTTCATCCTCTCCGCCGACACGGTGGTGGCGGTCGGCCGCCGCATCCTGCCCAAGGCCAACCTCGTCGACGAGGCCGCGCAGTGCCTGCGGCTGCTGTCGGGCCGCAACCACCGCGTCTACACCGCGATCACCCTGGTGACGCCGCGCGAGGCCTTCCGCCAGCGCCTGGTCGAGACCCGCGTCCGATTCAAGCGCCTCTCGGAAGACGACATCCAGGCCTATATCGGCTCCGGCGAATGGCGCGGCAAAGCCGGCGGCTACGCCGTGCAGGGCATCGCCGGCTCATTCGTGGTCAAGATGGTGGGGTCCTACACCAACGTCGTCGGCCTGCCGCTCTACGAGACCACCACGCTGCTCGGCGGCGAAGGTTTCCCGATCCGCTTCGGCTGGCTCAACGCCACCGCCGTCTGAGCCGACAAGCCGCTCCTGCAAAAATCGCGAAAACAACCCCATGCACAGTAGAATTAGCCCGCGGGAATCTGGCCGGGACGCCTGCGCTTCCGCCGGAGGAACCCCTTTGGCGACAGGCTCTTGAACTCTCTCACCTCGTGTAAGCCGAGCACCCTATGGACGACCAGGTGAAAAAGCCCGCAAGCCCTCTCAAAACCTGCCCGATCTGCGGCAAGCCGCAGTCCGGGGCCACCCGCCCGTTCTGCTCCCAACGCTGCCGCGACGTCGATCTGAACCGCTGGCTGAAAGGCTCCTATGTCATTCCCGGCCGGGATGACGAGGCCGATGGAGAGGAATAAGCCTATCGTATCAATTATTTAAGTTCTCGATGCGCCGTCGCGCGCCGTTCCCTCCGAGCCCCGTCCCGCCTTGTGCACTGCCGGGCCGCGGCCCGCGAAGCCATCGGCGAAGCGTGGGTGGACAGGCAGCCTTCAGCCCACTATAAACCGCCCGCTCGATGGGCTTTGGCCCCTCTTTGGAGCACGCCCAGGTAGCTCAGTTGGTAGAGCATGCGACTGAAAATCGCAGTGTCGGTGGTTCGATTCCGCCCCTGGGCACCACGGCTCTTGTGAGAGCCTGATCTCCAAATCATTCAGCCGCACCTAGCTAGTTATCCGATTTTCCGACCGTCTTGCTGCCGAGTTGCGCCTGGACGGCGCGTGCGAGGGCCAGATGCTGCTGCAGGATCGGGACAGTCTCCGTGGCGAACTGTTTGATTCTTGTATTCTCGCTCGAGTGCATCTCGTTCGAGAATTTTTCGATGTCTTCGGAGTGATCCTTGATCTGGGTCTGCATGAAGGCGCTTTCGAAAGCGTCGCCGGTCAGCTGCGCCATCTTCGACCGAGTTTCTTGGCCTTCCTTCCCGATCCCGTCGGACAGGGATACGTGCAACTCATTGCCGAGCGCCGCTAGACGGCTCTCGATTTGCACGTGATCGTTCACCATGAGCCGTGCAAAGGCCTTCAAAGCCGGGTTAACTGCCCGCTTTTCCGCCAGCAGGCAGACTTGAATTTCCGCTTGGTTGTCTTCGGCGGCGTAGTTGAGGAACTGCTGGTCCTTGCCTCCCGCCGAGTCTCCCCCCGAGTCCTGGCCGGCCTGCCGTTGCGCTTGTGCCGGTCCCAAAGCAAAGAGGCCTATCAGGGCCAGAGTGGTTGCCAATCTGGAGCGATGCATCTTCGATCTCCTTTGCCTGCCGCGTCTTCGTATCCGTGGCAGAGCAAATCGGACGATCGGCTCATGTTCCTAATCGTCAGCTTCGGCGCGCGAATACCAGCTGCCGGACGTCGATCTTTTCGGCCCTGAAACCTGCCTCGCAGTAGCACAAATAATATTCCCACAGCCGCCGGAACGGCTCGTCGAATCCGAGCGAGGTCAGGTCCGTCCAGGCATGGCCGAAGCTCGTTCGCCAGACCGCGAGCGTCTTGGCATAGTCCTGTCCAAAGACCCGCTCGCGGATCAAAGGCATCTGCACGCGTTCGCCGAGTGAGCGCAGGACATTCGGCGAAGGCAGCATCCCGCCCGGAAAAATGTATCGCTGGATGAAGTCCACGCGCCGCCGGTAGCTGTCAAAGAGCTCGTCCCGGACGGTGATCGCCTGGATGCCGGCAAGACCGCCCGGCTTGAGCCGTTGATGCAGTTGATTGAAGTATGTCGGCCAGAACGGCTCGCCGACGGCCTCGATCATCTCGATCGAGGCGATACGGTCGAACTGCCCGTCCTGATCGCGATAATCCTGCAACCGGACCTCGACTTTTTCGCCGAGCCCGGCTTCGTGGATTCGCCGGCTGGCGAATGCGTGCTGCTCCTTGCTGATGGTGAGCGCCAATACCTTGGCGCCGTAAGTTTTGGCGGCATATTCGGCAAAGCCGCCCCAGCCGCAGCCGATCTCGAGCAGGGTATGCCCGGGCCGCAGC
This sequence comes from Bradyrhizobium sp. WSM4872, assembly GCF_055811715.1. NCBI lineage: Bacteria > Pseudomonadati > Pseudomonadota > Alphaproteobacteria > Hyphomicrobiales > Nitrobacteraceae > Bradyrhizobium > Bradyrhizobium sp. WSM4872. The sequence continues at coordinate 17,658 of NZ_JBVVPT010000034.1, forward strand.
TCGATCGCTTTCGCCAGCTGTTCGTATTTGTGCCGTTGAGCGGCGAGCAGGTCGGTCGCATCGGGCGAGAACAATGCCGACGAGTAGGTCATGCTCGGATCGAGCCAGGCCGCAAAGAACGCGTTGCCGAGATCATAGTGGGCGTGGATATTCAGCCGCGATCCCAGTCGCGTGTTTCGGCGCAACCGATGCAGCGCGCGCCGGCAAAGCCGGACCAGTGCATTGCCGGCGAAGGCGCTATCGACCAGGTCTTGGTTGAGACAGAACACGTAAAGCAGCTGGGAGAGATCCGGCGTGCTCCAATCGCCTCGAACGTAAGCCTCGGCCATGCCGATATCGCCGCCCAGGACCAGACTTCGCGCGAAGGCGTAACTGTTGAGTTCGATGGTCGCCGACGGACCCGGATGCGTTCCCCGCAACACCACCGTTCTGCCGTCGGGAAGGCGAACATCCACGGTGCCGAGCTTGAGCCGCGAGGCAAGCCGCAGCGCGAGCCGCGCGAGCAAGGGAACGTCATCGAAACGAGCAGTCTGGTGAGTGGCTGCGAGGTCCATGGCTTCACATTCGGCGTTGGTTCGGACGGGGAACGTAAGGAACATTTTTCAGCCAAAGCCGGATCGCTTCCCAATGAATGGCCGCGACGACCTTGAAGGTGAGAAGTGGCAGAGTGACGAGCGTCGCCAACAGCGAGCGGCTGGTCAGCGGGCGACGTCGCCCGGAGAATGCGGCCGTAAATATAGCGCCGTGCTCGTCGGTCTGCACGATTCTGACCTTCACGTGCTGGTCCGGCGGGGCAATGCTGAAGCGATACTTCGTTCGCATCTCCATGAATGGCGAGACGTAGAACTCCTTCGCCTGGCATTGTCGTATGGCACCGCCGGCAGCAGCGTCCTCGACCGGAAGGACGTAGGAATGGATTTCGCCAAAAGTGTTGCGGACTTCGTAGATCAGCAGCGCAAGATTGCCGCAGCGGTCATAGCAGAAGTAGATCGAAAGCGGATTGAACACGAAGCCGAAGAGCCGCGGATAGCACAAAAGGAGGATGCGCCCGCCCGACAGATCGATATTGCGTTGTTCGGCCAGGCGTCGCACATGGTTGCTCAAGGATGCGCCGTTGCGCTTGCCGTGATCGGATTCGTGAAAGCTGAAGACTGACGCGCGATTGACGCCGAACAGGCGAGACTGGCGATCCGCTTCATCAAGCCGGTCGAGGTCGATGAGCAGGTTCATGACCCGGTAAGCGAACCTGTGATGCACGGGCCGCATGCGCGCGTGCGTCACCCTGCCCAGATAGAGCGCGGCTGCAGATGACGTCGCCGTTCGTTCTGGAGCGCCCGGTTGCAACATGCTCTACTCAGCAGCCTGCGCCAGCAACTCGCCGGACTGCCGCCACGGCACCTCACTGCCAAGTGCCTCTGCAACGGCGATGCCGGAGCGCAAACCATCCTCATGGAATCCGTAGCCGGTCCACGCGCCGCAAAACCAGGTACGGCGACGTCCCTGGATTTCGGGCAGATTCCTCTGCGCAGCAAACGCGCTTGCGTCATATTGCGGATGCGCGAATGTAAACTTGCCGAAGGTGAGATGAGGCGCCGGCTCGCAAGGGGGATTGAGGCTGACGAACAGCGGCTTGCTGTCGTCGATGCCCTGCAACCGGTTCATCCAGTAGGTCACGGCGACGTCGTTCTGTGCAGGCGTTTCGCGTTGCCAGCGCAAGAGGTTCCAGGATGCCCATGCATTGCGGCGTTTCGGCATGAGGTTGATGTCGCGGTGCAGATAGGCCGTGTTTGGAGCGTAGCGGATCGCGCCGAGAATGGATCTCTCGCGTGGGTCGGCATCCGACAGCATCGCCAGGGCCTGATCGCTGTGACAGGCCATCACGACAGCGTCGTAGGATTCCTGATGGCCGTGACTGTCGCCGATCGTCACACCGTGCTCGGTTCGACGGATCGATGTGGCCGCGCAGCCGAACCGGATGCTGGCCTTGAACCCGGCCGTGAGCTTCTCGACATAGCGCCGGCTGCCGCCCTGGACGGTCCGCCAGAGCGGCCGATCCAGATGCAACAGCCGGTGATTGTCGAAAAAGGCGATGAAGTTTTCCGCGGGAAAGGCGAGGATCTCGGCCGAGGGCGACGACCAGATGGCGGCCCCCATCGGTCCCAGATAATCGCTGAACAGCCGCGGGCTGAACGCTCCCTTGCGCAGATATTCGCCGAGTGTGAGGTTCTGGAGCCGGCCAGCCCGCAAGTCGGAGACGCTTTCCTTGTTGAAGCGTCGGACCTCGGCCAGCATGCGAAAATACGAGGGGGACAAGAGGTTGCGCGGCTGGGCAAACAGGCCGGAGGCGACCTGAAGGAAGGTCTCGCCACCACCCCGCCATTCGAACCGGCCATGGTCGGCCGACATCGCGAAGCTCATGCATGTCTCCTCGGTCTTCACACCCAGGTGCGCGAACAGAGACGTCAATTCCGGGTAGTTCGGCTCGTTGAACACGATGAAGCCGATGTCGACGTCGATCTCTTCGCCATCGTAGTCAACGCGCACTGTATGACTGTGTCCACCCGGTCGCAATTCGCGCTCGTAGACGGTCACGGCATGACGTTCGGACAGGAGCCATGCGGCGGCATTGCCGGCAATTCCCGTCCCGATCACGGCTAAACGCATGCCTTGTCGCCCCCAAATACCACCAGCGACGGCCGGAACATCCGGTTTCGGGCCAATGTCGTCCGTCGCCGGCTCAGGACAGCTTTAATCGCTGACCCGTCCACACGCGCTTGAGGAAACGTTCCAGCGGACAGCGTGGATCACCCGTGAAACCGGGGCATAAGGCGGACGTAAGGATCCAAGTTTGCTTATGGTGAGGGCATGGATTTCCTGCAAATACTGATCATCGCCGGCATCGCGCTTGCCCTGTCGCTGTTGATGGGGCTGGCCTGGATCGTTCAGCAGCGAACGGGCAATTCCGGGTGGGTCGATACGATCTGGACCTTCTCGGTCGGCCTCGTCGGGGCGGTTGCGGCCCTTTTGCCGTTCGCCGAGGCGCTGCCAGTGCGCCAGCTGCTCGTGGGCGGGCTGGTGCTGCTTTGGTCGGCGAGGCTCGGGACGCATATCGCCCGCCGCGCCGCGGCGGGTATCGACGATCCGCGATATGCCAGGTATGCGCAGGAATGGGGCTCGCAGGCGCCGCGTCGCATGTTTGCGTTCCTGCAGTCGCAGGCCTTCGCCTCGGTGCCGCTGCCGTTCGCGGTCCTCCTGGCTGCACACGCTCCGCGGGCCGCTCTGGGCGTTCAGGACTATGCCGGAGCCGCCATCATGCTTGCGGCTGTTGCAGGCGAAGCGATCGCCGACGAGCAATTGCGGGGCTTCAAGCGCCATAAGGCCAACGCGGGCCTGGTCTGTGATGTCGGGCTTTGGCGCTGGTCGCGTCATCCGAATTATTTCTTCGAATGGCTCGGATGGCTCGCTTATCCGGTCATCGCGCTGTCGCCGGGCTACGCATGGGGCTGGGCGAGCCTGATCGCGCCGGCGATGATGTACTGGATACTCGTGCACGTGACAGGAATACCCCCGCTCGAGGTCCAGATGCTTCGATCCCGCGGCCGCCGGTATCGGGACTATCAGGCACGCACCAGCGCGTTCTTTCCACGGCCGCCCAAGCAGGCGCCGGAATGATCGGACGTCCGGCGCGGCGCGATCTGGTTCAAGGGCGTGACGGGGTTGCGCGGCAAGGCGGAATGAGGGCGCAGCGTGATCCAGCCAAGGGCTCACGTCGTTTACAGGCGTTGCCTTTATCGAACCGGTTGCGACACCACCGGAGGGGAGACCGGACATGAGCCTGCTTTTCACATATCTGTCGGTGGCTGCGACCTTCGTTGCGCTCGACATGATCTGGCTCAAGACCATGGTTGAGAGACTTTACCGGCCGGTGCTGGGCGACATGTTGCGCTCGAAGCCCGACCTCGCCGCCGCAGCAGTGTTTTATCTGGCGTATCCCGTCGGCCTGATCTGGTTCGCGGTGCTGCCGGCTCAGCAGGATGGCGGCGCTCTGCGTGCCTTCACGTCCGGCGTGATGCTGGGCTGCTTCACCTATGCGACCTACGATCTGACCAACCAGGCCACGCTGAGGAATTGGTCGACGGCGCTCACTCTTGCGGACGTGGGCTGGGGATCCTTCCTCGCCGGTGTCAGCGCCTGGACCGGATTTCTCGTCGCTCAAAGGATGGCGCATTGATCATGGACGGGACGCACGACGGGGCGCTGCGGCACGATGGCGAGCGGAAGCGCGGCAGATGGTACCGATGCGCTGCTTTCCTGTTTCTGGTTCCTGCTGCGGGGATCCTGATCGGGGTCCTGAACCGTCCGGGAGCCTGGTACGCGGCCCTCGACAAGCCATCTTTCAATCCGCCGGATGCGGTGTTCGCACCGGTCTGGACGATCCTGTTCCTCATGATCGCCGTGGCGGGATTCCGAACCTTCGAGGCGGAGCCGCGCGGAAGGACGATGAGATTATGGAGCCTGCAGATGATCCTGAATTTTGCATGGTCTCCCATCTTCTTTTCGCTTCATCGCATGGACGTAGCGCTAGGCGTCATTGTTGCGCTGTTCGTCGCGATCCTCGCCTTTGTCTGGCGTCAATGGGCGAACGATCGACTGGCAGCGACGCTTTTCATTCTCTATGCCGGCTGGGTGGGTTTTGCGACCTTGCTGAACATCTCGTTGCTCCGTCTCAATTAGGATCGGCCGCAGAGCTGACTCCATAGCGTCGAACGGGCCAGGGTGGCGCCGAATTCAGAGATCCTTCCCTCCGTCGCACTCGTCAAACGCGTCTCTGGTCGCCGCGATCTTGTCGGAGAGCGACGTGAACGCGATCTGGACACTCAGCCTGGCATCGTCGTCAAGCACGAGCTGCGCAAGATCGACCAGTCGATCACCGAAGCGCGCCATGACAACGAGCAGTTGATCGAGCCCGTCCGGGGGCTGCTCGGCTGCCAGACGGTCGACCTCTCTCACTATCTGCTCGAGCCTCGCAACGGAGGTTACGAGCGGGTCCTGGTGTCCAGGGTTGGGGAATTCGATGATCTCTGCGGCCACGCGCGGGGTCCTCGCCTGCTTCAGGCTGCAGCCGATGCGGCAAGGCAGTCCTTGCGTACCGCCAGAAGGGTTCGGTGCAGCCAGGTCTTGATGGTGCCGACCGGCACACCGAAGCGCCGCGACAAGCTGGCGCGGCTCTCACCCTCGAGATAGGCCAGCGCAACCAGCCTGCGGCGGTCTTCCGGCAAACGAGCCAGCACGCTGCGTGCGATCGGTCCGGCGCGGGCGTAGTCGAAATCGTCGATCGACGGCTGATCAGCAATTGTCGGAACCAGAAGCGCCTCGTCGAGCTCGTGAGTCGGCAGTCTTCTGACCCGCAGATGGTCGATGGCGGTATTCCGGGCGATCGCGGACATCCAGGTCATCGCCGAAGCGCGGCCGCTGTCGAACCGACCCGCGTTGCGCCAGATCTTCAGATAGGCTTCCTGAAGAATGTCCTCGATGTCGTGGGGCGGAGTTCCCACGGCGAGCGCAGTCCTGCGCAGCCTGCTCCGCGTCAGCACGTGCAGCGCTGCGAAGGCCCGTGTGTCGCCCGCCGAAACGCATGCCAGCAGTTCGGGCAATGTTTCGCTCTGCGCCTGTGCTGTCAGGCTTAAGCCGGCCATGACCTGTCTCCCTTGCGTTTCCTTCGAAACGCTCCGGGCTCGCGTTCGGATCACCCGGCGGAAGAAGGAGGCGAGCGGATCAAAGCCGCACGAATGGCCCGATCAGCCTGCCAAGCAGGCCGTTCATGCGCAGGTCGCCCGTCATTGCGACGAGGCAAACACATGGGCCCTCGTTGCCCACCACAGGCCGATGATCGATCTCGTCGTCGCCATAGTCGAAATCACCCGGACCGAACCGGCCGCCCTCGTGGCTGAAGCTGCCCTCGAGCACGAGGGTCAGTTCAGTTCCGGTGTGCGTGTGTTCGAGCATGCGGCTCCCCGGCGCGGAGCGAAGCAGAAATGCCCGCGCCGTCCCCGATCCTGACAACTCGATCGGTCGCATGCTCAGACCTGGAGCGATGCGCCTGCGCTTCCCGATGCGGTAGTTTCGCAGCGCCGCCGGAACATCCTGCTCGCTGCCGCCAGCGACCTCGGCAGTCGGCGTCGCTCGTCTTTCAGGAGCGTTGTGAATGCGCGACATCACCTGCTCGAACGCATCCGATGCGATCGGCACCGGCTCGACATCTTCAAGCGCCAGGCCGCCAAGTTGCTCGATGGCCTGCACGAACCGGCCGCACCGTGCGCAACCCGCAACGTGCACCCCCACCACCAATTGATGGGCTTCCTCCAACCTGCCGGCCGCAAAGTCGGCCAAAAGATCTTCCGGTGGATGATGGCTGATCGTCATGCTTCTTCGTCCAATATGTCTCTCAGGCGGTTCATCGCCAGCCTGATCCGCGACTTCACCGTTCCAAGCGGAATGCCGAGCAGGCTTGCGATTTCCGGGTGCGGCTTCTCCTCGATGAACGACAACCTCACCACCATGGATTGCTCCATCGAGAGCTGCTTGACCGCCGAATTGATCCGCGCGGCATCCTGCACGCGAGACATGACGGCATCCGCGGGTTCGGCGGGATCCGGCGTCTCGGGAAGCTCAGAGGTGCCCCGCAGGCGGTCTGCCCGCGCCCTGCTGCGGAACAAATCGATTCGCAAATTGCGCGCGATGGTGAATATCCATGCCGCGGCCCCGGCCGTCGCAGGATCGAACTGGCCTGCCTTCCGCCAGACGGCGATCAGGGTATTTTGAGCAATCTCCTCCGCCTCGTCTGAACTGCATCCGGCCTTCAGCATCAGTCCCTTTATGCGTGGCGCGAAGTGCCCGAACAGGCGCTTGAAGGCCTCCCGGTCTCCGGTCGAGGCGACGCGTCCGATCAGATCAGCCCAGTCCACCTTCGTGTTCGGCCCTTTGCTCGTGCCAGTCGACAGCCGCGCTTCAATCCTCCGGGGAAAACCGGCCTTCGCCCGGATTGGCGCATCTAAAGCTCGGATAGCAGCGATCATAGCGCCTCGACAAGCGACCTGTGGGTCTGGAAACGAACGGGGACAGGTCCTGGATCACCGCGGAATGATCATTGCGACAGGTTCCGGGGCCGTCCGCGCGCAGGTCCGCCGACCGCGCCGCCGTCTTGCCCCCGCGATGCGGCGTCGGCAGGCCGTGTCAAGTTGCATGGTTCCTCTCCAATGCAACCTGGATCAGGGCGTGATATCCTGGCCCTCGGGACGGGATTGACCGTCCCCATCTGGAAGGACATGGCCATGACGTTGTCATCATGCTTCGTTACGCGTCCCGCTGTCGCCATCTCATCGGTTGCACTGCTCCTGTGCGCCCTCGGCGGCACCGCGATGTCGCAACCGACGCCGACCACGACCGCCGCCGACACCCAGCTTCCCGGCGTCATGGTTGATGCGCCGAAGCATGTGGCGCGGCCACACCGGCCAGCGCATCACGCGACAGCTCGCGGGACCGGATCGCGCACGTCAGCCGCTTCGACGGCGTCACTGGCGCCGACCTCGGACGCCACGAAGCTTGCCAAGCTCGCCGCCGCCACGGGCAGCTGCGTCGGCGGTTGTCAATCGAGCTTCAAGGCGGGCGACAAGCCCTGGGTCGGTTGCAACGTTTCGGGTGGCGTCTATTCGTTCACGTGCCGCAACGTCGGCAACTACAAGACCTACGACGAGTGCAAGGAAGCGGGACGCGTCACCGGTTGGCGGTCCGGCGAAACCTCGGCATATTGCAGCAGCCTTGCATTGAAGTAGCAGCGCGGATGGCCTCTCCTCCGATTGCACGAGGCAAGTCGCAAGCGCGTCGACAATCAGCCCGTAATTGACGACACATATCATTCCAGCCGGTCAGTGTAGCCTGTTATCAGGTGGCTCGCTCATGGATCGTCTGCGCGTGGCGCCTATGTCCATTCGCGATTGTGAGGCTTGAGAACGAGCCACGCCCGCACTCTCGTGCTATTGCTGCCTCCGCAATGACGCGAGGACACCCATGCTCCCCCTTCCAGCCGATATCTTCACCGAGCCCGAGGATGTCTCGCCCGACGGCCTTGCCAATCTCGGCCCGCTCCGCCGTCTCGCAGGCAGCTGGCAGGCCGACAAGGGTATCGACATCAATCCGAAGGCGCAGGGGCCGGAGCGGCGGACGTTCATCGAGCGCATCCGGATGGACCCGATCGATCCGCAGGCCAACGGGCCGCAGCTGCTCTACGGGCTGCGCTATCACATCCACATCAACACGCCCGAGGAAGACATCACCTTCCACGACCAGGTCGGCTACTGGTTGTGGGAGCCCGCGACCGGGTTGATCATGCAGACGCTGGCGATCCCGCGCGGGCAGGTGCTGCTGGCGTCGGGCAAGGCCGGGCCGGACGACAAAGCGATCTCCGTCACCGCCAAGCGTGGGGATACCGCTTACGGGATCTGCTCGACTGATTTTCTGGAACAAGCGTTCCGCACCGACGCTTACCGCTGCGACATCACCTTCAACGACGACGGCAGTTGGACCTATCTGATCCAGACCGAGTTGTTCGTGCGCGGCGCGCCGTTCAACCATCGCGACACCAACACGCTGAAACTCGCCGCGCCGCCAAAGCTCAATCCCCTCGCGGTGATCGTGAACGATCGCGCCACGGGGAATGAGAAGGGCAATGAGCCGGCCGCCTGAGCGCGGCCCGGAGATACGCATGAAGCCTTACGTCATCTGTCTGATGCATTCGAGTCTGGACGGCCGCACCCATCCGAGCCGCTGGCGCCCGAAGGGGGCAGGGACGGACTGGTTCGAGAAGATCCACGACGAGCTCGGCGGTGATGCCTGGGCGATCGGCCGCGTCACCGGCTCGGAGTTCGCCAAGGGCGAGCCCTATCCCACGACGGCGGACGCGAAATTTCCGCGCGAAAACTGGTTCGCGCGACGTGATGCGAAAACCTATGGCGTCGTCCTGGATGCGAAAGGCAAGATCGGCTGGGGCCGCTCCGATATCGGCGGCGATCCGATCGTCGTCGTGCTGACCGAGAGTGTCCCCGATTCGCATCTCGCGGGGCTCCGCGGCGAGGGCGTGTCCTATATCTTTGCCGGCAAGTCCGAGATCGACCTCGCGCTGACGCTGGACATTCTCAATCGCGAACTCGGCGTGAAGCGCCTGCTGGTGGAGGGCGGGGGCGTCGCCAACGGCGCGTTCCTGCGTGCCGGCCTGATCGACGAGTTCAACCTGATCCTCAGTCCCGCGATCGACGGAGCCAAGGGCGCGCCCTTCGTGTTCGATTCCACGGACTCCGACGGCGACCGGCGTGCACCGCTGAGCGCGATGAGGCTGGAGAGCACGCGGGATCTCGGCGGCGGCGTCCTGCTGCTGCGCTATCTGATCCAGAACGATCCGCAGGCCGTGGGCAAGTAGCAGCACCGAGATGTCGGCAACATCAGAGCATATCGTCGTCGCCGGTGCCGGCGCGGCCGGCCTGATGGCGGCGCGCGAGCTGGCGCGCGCGGGCAGGACCGTGACGATCCTGGAGGCGCGCGAGCGCTGCGGCGGCCGCATCCATCCGCTGCCTGCTTCGGAGTTCGGCTACCGCGCCGACGGCGGCGCCGAATTCGTGCACGGCGAGGCGCCGGTCACGCGCGCGTTGCTGCGTGAGGCCGGGCTGTCCCTTCAGGAGATCGAGGGCGAGCGATGGGGCTTCGACGGCGCTGACATCGTGCGCGAGGATCGCCACGATCCGCATGAGGCTGAGCTGCACGCCGTGGTTCGGGAATTGAACGACGACCTCACGGTCGCCGATTTCCTGCGCCGGCATTTTGCCGGGGATGAGCACGCGCGGCTGCGCCATGCGATCGAGCGAATGGTCGAGGGCTACGATGCGGCCGATCCCGAGCGCGCCTCCACGCTGGCGCTGCGCGAGGAATGGATGGCTGGCGGGCACTCACCGCAGGCGCGGGTCAAGGGCGGCTATGGTGGGATGATCGACTTCCTGGCAGCCGAGTGCCGCAAGCTTGGCGTGAGTTTTCGCTTCGGCTGCGTGGTATCGGCGATCGAGGAGGAGGGCGGCGCGATCGCCGTTCGCTGTGTCGACGGCGGCCTGCAGGGCTGCGATCGCGTGATCCTCACTGTTCCGTTGCCGTTGCTGCGCGAGATCAGGCTGCCGAGCCACGCGCGCGCAAAGGCGGCGGCGGCCGACGACATCGGCTTCGGCAACGTGATAAAAATCCTGCTGCGCTTCAGGCGGCCATGGTGGCGCGAGCGCAAGGAAGAGCTCGCGGACATGAGCTTCCTTTTGTCCGACCAGGCCATTCCGGTATGGTGGACGCAATATCCGAACCGGCATCTCGTGCTGACCGGATGGTTCGGCGGCCCGCGCACGGCAGCGCTGTCGCACCTCGATCCGCAAGGGCTGATCGATGCCGGGCTCGATTCGCTTGCGACCGTCTTCGGCCTGTCGCGTGAGGACCTGGCGCGCGAGCTCATCGCGGCCGTTGCGACAAACTGGGCGCGCGATCCCTACGCCCGCGGCGCCTATTCCTGGGCGACGCCGCGAACGCGCGAGGCGCAAGCGATCCTCGCGCGCGCCGACGGCCCAGTGCTGTTCTCCGGCGAGGCGCTCTATCGCGGAGCCGACATGGGCACGGTTGAAGCGGCGTTGGCGAGCGGTTTAGAGACGGTGGGATTTATCTTGCGGGGATAGCTTACAGTCAAGAAAAAGGCCCGCATCCCGCGGGCCTTCGTCTTACCAGCGACCGTCTTACCAGCGACTTCCGCCGAAGCCGAACGTCACGCTGGGACCGCCGCCGCCATAATATCCGTACGGACCGCCGCCGTAATAGCCGTGGTGCCGCGGGTAATAGCCGTAGCTCCGGTAGTGCGGACGATGATAGCCGTGATGGTGGTGAGGACGCCAGTGATGGCGATGGCCATGATGGTGGTGCCTGTGCTGCGCGCTGATATCGGTCGACTGGGCCGCTGGCGCGTTGTGTTTCGCGCTTGAATGATTGGCCGCGTTCGCCGCCGACCCGCCGGCAAGCGCCGCAGCACCGACGGTCATCGCGACAAAGAGATACTTCATGTCATCACTCCAGTTGAATGTCGTGTGACAACACATGGTCATCCGGCACGTTCCGGCCAGTGCGGGCGTCGAAACGACGCAGTTTCATGGGCGTCCGGTTCGCGCGGCTACGTGCGTCTCGTGAGATTTATTGTCGCATCACGGGCGTGGCCGTAACTCCGCCATCACTCTGCCGCGAATGATGCAATCACGTCATCGGTGGTGACGATGCGCGCGAATTCGCCGTTGAGGTTCGACAGCGTCATCGCATGGATCTCCTCCGCAGAATGCCTGTCGCCATCCGGCCCGACCCGCTCGAACGTCCAGGTCGCGTCGCGCACCAGCCGTGCGTCGAAGCCGAGATTGCCGGCCATCCGCGTCGTCGTCTCGACGCAATGATTGGTGGTGGCGCCGCAAATGACGAGAGTGCCGATGTTGCCCGCGCGCAGGCGGCTTTCCAGATCGGTGCCGATGAAGGCGCTGTTGACGCGCTTGACGATCACGATCTCGCCCGGCCGCTCGCGTGCCTCGTCCCTGGCGGCATATCCGGAGCTCGTTGGCAGAAATGAGGAGGACGGCTTGGTGCCCTCATGACGAATGTGAAAGATAGGCGCGCCGCTGGTTCTGAACGCCGTCAGGAGATCGGCAATACGTGCCACTGCATCCGGGTTATTGCGCCGCTTGCCCGCCGCCTCCCATTCGTCGAACGCACGCTGGACGTCGACGACGATGAGGGCGGGAAGCGCGAGTGACATGAGGGGCGGCTTTCAGACCTACTTGCAGACTTACTTGCAGACTTACTTGCAGCGCCGACTATGCGAGGCGACAGTGACGACACGCAATGTCAATTTTCCCTCGTTTCGCGACGTGATTGCAGGCTACGCGCTCTCCCCCTCACGGATGCGGATCGGGAAAGCCGTGGCGTTCGGAGAGCGCGGCTAGGATGGCGTCCTTGTCAGCAATGAACGCGCGGTCCTGATAGCTGCCGGTCTGGTGCGGCGAGGTCGCTCCAACCGCCAGCACGAGCAGCGGTAACGACTGGTTCTCCTCACCGGCCAGCGGGATCACGGCTTGCCGCGGGCGTGGCCACGGGATGCGCTCGATGTCGAGCTTGCCGGCGAGCTGCGGAAACGAGACCAGCACGCCCTCGATCAGCGCGCAATGCCAGCAATAGAAGCGGCGTCCAGGAAAGGTCGGGTCCTCGAACCCGGGACGCAGCAAAAACAGGCGGTCGCGCGTCATGGGTCGCTCCGAGGTATGGTGACCATCATATCGATGGTTGACGTCTGGCGGCAGAAGGCCTCGACTCACGATCGCGCGGCGGCCAGCGGCAGGCTGATATGAAAGACGGCGCCTCCGGTCGGCGCGTTCTCGGCCCAGATCCGCCCGCCGTGTGCCTCGACGATCGTGCGCGTGATCGAGAGGCCGATTCCCATGCCCTGCGTCTTGGTTGTGAAAAACGGCTTGAAGATTTCGGTTATCTTTTCTGTGCAGATGCCGTCGCCGTCATCTGCGATCGAGATCATGGCCTGATTGCCCGCAAGGCTGGTTCGACCGACGATGCGTCGCCGATCCTCCGGCAGATCGGCCACCGCTTCGATGGCATTCATGACCAGGTTCAGAATAGCCTGCTGGAGCTGCACTTTGTCGGCAGTTACGTGAATATCCGAGGCCGATCGGTCCGTCGCGAGCGCAACGTCGTAGGTCAGGGCCTGAACGGAGAGGAACCTAAACACGTCGCCGACCGCCGCGTTGAGGTCGAGCTCGCTCCGCTCTGTGCGGGCCCTCTTCAGAAATGAGCGCACCTGAACGACGATCTCGTTGGCGCGCTTATCGTCTCGGCGAATGTCACCCAGTATATCCCTGATCACGCCAAGGTCGGGTGCCGGTATCTGCAACAGCTGCTCGGCGGTCTCTGCATTGATCAGAATGGCGGCGAGCGGCTGGCTCAGCTCATGCGCGATTGTGACAGACATCTCGCCCGCGGTGGCAAGGCGATTCATGTGGGCAAGCTCCGACATGCGTTGGCGCGCTTCGACCTCCGCCAGGAATCGCAGCCTGCGCTCGCGCAGGAGGATGACGATCATCGTCGCCTGCACCAGCACCAAGCCGACACTGATCATGACGCGCCAGTAATACTGCTCCCAGAAGCTCGGTTCTCGGAAACGCACCTCGCTGCCCGGAGGCAGATGAGCTTCGTCCACATTCCAGAGCTTGAGCTGTCTCCAGTCGAAGATCGGCTTCACGTTGTCCCCGGCAACGGGCGGGATGCTCGACGGCGATTCGCCGCCGAGAATCCGCATTGCCAATTGGCCGGCTTCCCGTCCGATGGTTCCGGGCAGCAGCAGGAAGCCGCCAACTCCCGTCCGCCCGAGAAATGTATCGGAGGTGATGATGATCGGGCGGTTCGCGTGCTCGGCGACACGCGCAAGCGCCGCAGCCGGCAAATAGTGGGTGCCTTCGCCGTCGGAATACATTGCCGAGGTCAGGATTGCAGAGCCAGGGGGCAAGGAGCCGACCCGTTCGCGCACTTCCCGCAGCACCATCCCGGACAGATCGACAATCTCGAGATCCGGCATCGCGGCCGCGAATTCCTGCTTCCAGTGGCCGTATGTCAGCGGATTTTTCCATGCATCGCCAACAAGGACGACGCCAGTCAGGTCGGGAACGACCGCGCGTGCCGCAGTCAGTAACTGCGCCGGAGACACCTTGGCAAAGATTGCGGTCGTGTCGGGTAGGAACAGCGCGCGCGTCTCGGGCAGATCGGGCACGAAGCCGTAAACCACGGGTGCAGCGGGCCAGATGTCGTGCTTGCGCCCCTGAAGGAATTTCGCCGACGCGACGCCGATGGAGACGATGACGTCGATCGACCGGTGCGCGTATTTGGTCTTGAGATGACCGACCAGACTCTCCTCGTAGTCCGGTCCGGGAAACGGGCGAGATCGAGGCTTTCGCCGTAGATCACGGTATGGATCTGTCCATTTTCCTTCGCAGCCGTGCGGATACCGGCAAAAATCTCCGAATAGAACGGCGAACGAAAGTCGGCGTCTTCCAGCACCAGGATCGAGCGCTGCCCCGGACTGTCGGCCGCGGGGCATTCATGTGCCAGGGTTGCGAACAGGCAGACGATCAGGAGCCGCTTGATCGCCTTGACCATCCGCATTGCTGGACTCTGTGCCTGCCTGTGTTTGCAACGGGCGCCTCCTCGATGAGGACGCGTCCGAGCATACCTGCCGGTTCCGAAGTTTCAATGAAAGGATTTGATCCGGCTGTGCCGCGCAGGCGGCGGTTCACCTCGCCCGCATGCGGAGCGAACAAGGTCCGCTATTTGAACGGATCCTGGATCGACGGAGCCGACTGCCTGATACGACGCACGCTCACGGGCGTGCCGTCGGAAACGAACAGCAGTTCGTAGCGGCGGCCCTCGCTGTCGGTGGCGGAGCAGGTGACGTCAGTCACCTTTCTGGCGGCGAAATTGCCGGTCTGGCGGCAGAGGCCTGTGGAGGTCTGCTCGGCCGGCACCGGCAACCCGTCGACCTTGGGGCGGTCCTTGGAATTGAGCAGCATGCGGTCGATCGGCAGCTCGTAGGAGTTGTCGTCGGCGCGCTTGCCGTTCTCGCCGGAGAACGACACGACGTGATTCTCGTCGGCGGGATCGTCGACCGCGACCGCGAAATTGACCCGGCCCTTGTCACCATGGGCGTAGGCGACCGTCTTGCAGGCGAAGGTGCGCCCGGCGACCTTCAACGTCTTGCAGTGGCCGGACATCAGCGCCAGCAGGTCGACGAAGGCGTTTGCGGCCTGAGGGTTGTTCACGGGAATCGACAAGGAAGACTCGGCAAAACAAGGGCTTGCCAAGGCGATGAGGGCGGCGGTGAGGACTGGTCGGCAGAGGCGCATCGGAAGGTTCACATGCCAGGGAACCACGGGAAAGTTCCGTCCGACAACCGTCGAACCGTAAATTGGTTGCGATCCCGTTTGTTCTGCCTGATTCGTCTGAAATACCACCGCGCCACCCCAACGGCGATTCGCCCATATCGCCCAACCCGTTCCCGGCCGGCACTTGCCGCCCGGCCGGTGTTTTTTTCGTGGCGGAGCTAGCCCATCGTCGCCTTCCAGCGCGTATCGCGCAGGGAGGGACGGCGGTGCAGGCGGGCATCGAGTAACGCGCGGGCGCGGGGCAGGTCGCCGCTGCGCATGAGGGCGACGACAAAAGTGTCCTCGATCAGTTCGCGTTGGGCGTGACTGCCGCCGAGACGCACGACCTCACCGAGGACCGGCGCGAGCATTTGCACGCATGCCGCGTAATCCTCGTCCGCAAAGGTTGCCAGCGCGCGGCAGACCGCCGGCACCACGGGACCGGCCGGGAGCTTGCCGTCGGCGAGCCGCTGCTCGATCACGGCAAGACGCGCGGCGAGCGCCTCGCGATTTTGCGTCGCGGCCGCGAACAGCGCCATGTGGACGTCGGCGAAGGGCAGGCTCGATTTCGGAAACAGTTTTTGCGCGGCGGCATCGCCTTCGACCCAGAGCGCTTTCGGCACGGCGTGGCCGTAAGCCGACAAGCGCCAGAGCAATGACGCGCCGTCGGTGACGAGATTGAGCGGCGGCGCCTGTGTCGCCTTTGGCTGCAGCACATCGGCATAGATCGCAAGCGCCCGCGCGGCATCGCCATGCTCCAGTGCGCCGAGCGCCTGATGCCAGCGGATATGGCCGTGCAAGATCCCGGCGCGGTCGTAAGAGGGGATCCAGTCGTCGACGAGCCGGTCGGCCGCTTCGATCGAACCGCCCTCGAACATCGCATGCAGCACGGCGTGCGCGGCATGGGCATTCTGCCGGCGCAGATCGAAGCCGCGCTCGGTGACGCCGCGGCCGCGACTGACATTGCCGTTCTCGGTCATCGCCCAGCCGTACATGGTGAGGAACCACCAATCCTCGCCATAGCGATGCGCGACGCGCTCGCACAGCTGCTGCCGCGCGCGGTCGTGATCGGCCATGCCGGAGAACGCGAACAGGCCGAACGCGCCGAGCGGCAGCGACAGCACTAATGCGTCGCGCGGCCACGCCTCGACGTGCTTCATCGTCGCCGCGATTGCCTCGGGCAGCCGGCCCTCGATTGCGAGCGCCAACGTCTCGACATGCGAACGCTCGCGTTCCGTGCCGCGGTTCGCCACGAGCTCGCGCGCGCGGGCTGCCTTCTGCCGTGCCAGATCGCCTTGCTGATAGAAGCCATGCAGGCGGGCGCGGGCGATATGGGCCAGCGCAAAATCCTGATCGGCCGCAATCGCGCGCTCCAGAGTCTCCGCCGTGCCGGTCCAGCCGGCGAGCATGAGGTCGACGCCCTCGCGATAGGCGGATGCCGCCTCGGGCGAAGAGGTGGAGATCGACAGGCCATAGCGATCTTCGAGGGCCATTCTTGTCTCCGGCTCAGGCGGTCCGCGCGCGACGTCCTTCAATCGGATAGGCCGGGTCGTTGTAGCCCGGCGTCGAGGGATGACCTGGCACGACCAGTCTGTCTATCAGCGCCTCGTCTTCCATAGTGAAGCGATAGTCGAGCGCGCCGGTGTAGCCGTCCCATTGCTCTTCAGTGCGCGGACCGGCAACGATCGAGGAGACAAAGGCGGAGTTCAGCACCCAGGCGACCGCGAACTGGCCTGCGGTGATGCCCTTTTTCTCGGCGTGGGTCTTGATCTCCTGCGCGAGCTGGAGCGATTCCGGCCGCCATTCGGTCTGCATCATGCGCGTGTCATTGCGGCCTGCGCGCGTCTCCTTGTCGGGAGCCGCGTCGGGCTTGTATTTGCCGGTCAGCACGCCGCGCGCCAGCGGGCTGTAGGGCACGATGCCGAGGCCGTAGTAGGAGCAGGCCGGAAAGTGCTCGACTTCAGGCATGCGATTCATGGCGTTGTAATAGGGTTGGCTCACCGCGGGCCGGTCGATTCCGAGCCGGTCGCAGATGTTGCAGATTTCGGCGACGCGCCAGGCGCGGTAGTTCGAGACGCCGAAATAGCGCACCTTGCCGGCGCGGATCAGGTCGCCCATCGCGCGCACCGTCTCCTCCAGCGGCGTCGCATGGTCTTCCTTGTGCAGATAATAGATGTCGATGTGATCGGTGCCGAGCCGCTTCAGGCTCTCATCCGCCGCCTCCAATACCCAGCGCCGCGACAGGCCGACACGGTTGGGATCCTCGCCCATGGGGTTCGCAAGTTTCGTCGCGAGCACCCAGGCGTGACGGTTGTTGCCGATGGCGCGTCCCACGACTTCTTCAGATGCACCCTTCGAATAGGCGTCGGCGGTGTCGATGAAGTTGATGCCGGCCTCGTGCGCCTTCGCGATGATGCGCTTTGAGGTGGCCTCATCGGTCGGCCCGCCGAACATCATCGTGCCCAAGCAGATCGGCGACACCTTGAGGCCGCTGCGGCCGAGTTGGCGATATTGCATGGGTGGTTTCCTCGACGCTTGTTGACGCGCCAGCATAGCCGTCTCACTCCGTCATTGCGAGCGCAGCGAAGCAATCCCTGAGCGTCGTCCCGGCCTAGTGCGCAATTGCGCACGGGGGGCCGGGACGACGGCGGAATTTGTGGAGCGCAGTGAACGCAGCACCGCTACCCCGGCCCCTTCAAGATCTTGAACACACCATTGGCCATCACCACGCAGCGGCCGTCCACGCTGACCTCCGTGCTCATGAAGATCAGGCTGCGCGTCGAGCGCACCACGCGCGGGCGTGAAATCAGGATGTCGCCGATCTGGCCGGCTTCGACGAAATGAGTGTCGAGCTGCACCGTCGCCATGAACTCCTTGCCGGAGACGTAGCGGGCGGTCATGCCGCAGGTACGGTCCGCGAACGTCATCATCACGCCGCCCTGGACCATGCCGCGGCGGTTGTGGTGCTTGTCCTCGGTTGCAAGTGCGAATTCGTATTGGCCGTCGACCTTGCGCTCCCACAATGGGCCGATCAGGTGCATGAAGCCCGTGGTCTCCAGGATGGTCCAGCCGTCTGCTTTCAGCCTTGCGGCTGCCTTGTTGGTCATGTCGTCCATTCCTGAGCGCGTCGTGCGATCTCATTTCATCGGGGCCGGACGTGGTGTAGTCAAGCATCATGAGACCGTTCGACGATGCCACACGGCGGAATATCGCGGCTGCCTGCGCGGCCTTCACGCGGTTGCCGGAGGACGAGGTGCCAGCGGTGTTGAAGCGCGCCGCGGTGGCAATTGCGCTGACCGCGGCCAGCGAGGGCGATGACACGGCGTTGCTGCTCACGCTGCGCGCATCGCATCTGCGCGCCCATCGAGGTCAATGGGCCTTGCCCGGCGGACGCTGCGATGCCGGCGAGACGCCGGTCGAGGCGGCGCTACGCGAACTCGACGAGGAGCTTGGCCTTCACCTGACCGGCGTGGAGGTGCTCGGCACGCTCGATGATTATCCGACCCGCTCCGGCTATCTGATCACCCCGGTCGTGGTCTGGGCCGCCGATAGTGCCGCGATCAAACCGAACCCGGACGAGGTCGCCTCCGTTCATCGCATCGCGCTTGCGACGGTCGAGCGCGAAGATGCGTTCGATTTCGTCGCGATCCCCGAGAGCACGCGCCGTGTGATCCGCTTCCATCATCAGTCGAGCCTGATCCACGCACCGACGGCGGCGTTGATCTACCAGTTTCGCGAAGTGCTGGCAGGACGGCACACCCGCGTCAGCGAGCTGGAACAGCCGGTGTTCGCCTGGAAGTGACGGGAGGGGCGAAAACGAGGTAAACGACGTGTTAACGTGACGGTTACCGGATGCCTGCTAAGAGGGCAGCATGCATCAATCGATTCGAAATGCCGTGAGACTGGTTCCACTCGCGCTCGTCCTGCTCGCGCCTGCCGCGCGCGGTGGCGAATCCGACGCGCTTCCCCCGGCCGTCCGCAATGCCAAAGCCCAGCTGTTGTCGCAGTTTTTCGCGCAAGGCGGTGTGTCGCCCGCCATGCTCGAATATCGCCGCAAGCTGCAGGAGTATCAGGCCGCGCGTGCTGCGTTCGACGAGGAAGCCGGCGCCTATTGGAGCCAGATCTCCGAGAAACGGAAAGGCCGCAACGCCAAGCGGCGCAATGGGCAGCAGGTCACGCTCGACGATTACGTGCTGGAGCATCCACCGCTCTATAACGGGCCGAAACGGCCGGTGAATCCGGAGCCGGAGGAAACCCCGGACCGCCCGACGAAAAAGCAGATCCCCGTGGTCGCCGATCTGCTGCGCGCGGTGCAGGAACTCTATCAGTTCACGCCGCAGCGGCCGTCCAGCGAAGTCGAGTTCAAGCGCGTCTATGCACGCTACGCGCTGGCCTCGGGGCTGACGCGCGAGCAGGCGGTGCGGGTCTATGCGTTCGAGACCGGCGGCACCGGCAGTTACGACGTGCAGGCGGGAATCGAGCATGGCGGCAAGCGCGCCATTTCGACTGCGATGGGTTACAACCAGCTGCTGACGACCAACAGCGTCGAGCTGCTGGCCGAGCAAGGCCATGAATTCATCCGCGCGCTCTCCGACAAGGTCGCGAGGGCCTCTGGCCCCGCGCGCCAGACGCTTGAGCACAAGCTTACCGTCCTGAAGAAGATGGTGGCGCATGCCAAATCGGTGCCCGACACCTGGTCGGAGCATGAGAAGATCGGCAACACCGCGCAGGGCTGGGCCATGCATGCCATGGTGCTCGACATCGATATCGGGCCGATGCTGCAGACTCACAAGCTGCTGACGTCGGTGCTGTTCGCGCGTGCCAAGGGCTATAGCCGCCCGCTCAGCGCGGCCGAGCTCGAGATGATGAACCTCACCGGCGACGGCACCGGCCTCGACATGGTGACGATGCCGCAGGCGATGCGCGAGCAGGTGCCGACCTCGAACTTCTTCCAGCGCGGCGGCTACGAGCGCAACCCGGTCGCGATCCGCCACAACACGGTGGCGAAGCTGCTGGCGGTGACGGATACGAGGATGGACAGCAACAGCAACAACGCCGGCGCGCGGGAGCTGGCGGGAGCGTTTTAGACATTCGCCCTGCCATATCTTCCACTGTCATGCCCCGGCTTGACCGGGGCATCCAGTACGCTGCGGCCTCTCGATTCAAGCACGCGATCTGTGGAATACTGGATCGTCCGCTTGCGCGGACGATGACGCCGAGCGCGCCGCGGCGCTCTCGCCCAGCTGACCGCCGCCGCTACTGATCCGACCCGAACCTGAACTTGCCGTCGCCTTCCAGGTACGGGCCGCTGCGCATGTAGAGCTGACCGTTGTGGCCGAGGAAGAACAGCGTGCCCTTTGGCACCTTCTTGGCGCCTTTCAGAAGTTCGCCGGCATTGCTGGTGCCCATCTTGTAGGAAAAGGTCTTGCCGTCCTTGTCATAGGCGTAGCCGGTGTCGGGCTTGAGCTCCCAAGGTGTTGCAACGGTCTGCGCCAATGCGGGCGCAGCGAACGCGACGAGCACGGCCGTAACCAAAAAAGTCTTTGTTGAAAATGCCATTACCCTATCCTCCCCATCGAGGCTCCCGGTTTGAACAAATCACGAACGGCGCTTCCAGGTCAATTTGCGAAAGCGCCGCAGCGCTTCACGTCTTGCCGAGCAGTTTGTGATTTTCCCTTCGTCCCCGCGCGACTATGTTCCGCTTTCCGTCTAGAACGCAATTCGACAAAAACATTGGGTAGGGGATGATTCGAATGAACCTCGTCATGAAAGCTTGCTGGGCCGCCGGCCTGATGCTGACGGCGCTCGCGCCGGCCGCCCGGGCCGATGATTACCAGCTCAGCCACAACCAGAGGATTTCGTGCAGCCGCGGCCTTGCCCCGGGCAAGCTGAACACCGCGACCTGCAAGTCCTACACCTATCTCTTCAACACCAAGACCTCGGAATATTTCCGCTGCCAGGTCTCGCTGGCGCTGACCCGCGACAACAAGGAAGTCATCAACGTCCAGACCGACGGCGCCTGCACCAAGAAGCCGCGCATTTTCGACACCGACGGCCATTACGATTTCGACGCCACCGAGACCGAGCCGCCGAACACCAATTCGTTCTTCGGCCCAGGCGGCTACTCGGTCTGGGCTGCCGACGTCGGCGCGCAGAAAGTCCGCGGCTGCATCATCATCTCCTCCGGCCTCGGCTCCGACATCTCCAAATGCCTGGACATGACCTTCCAGTGAGGGGCTGACCGACCTGGCTGCGCCACCTCGCCACACCCTGCCGAGTTCCCCAAAAATCGAGCCAGGACAGCCATTTACCGCAGTCCTGTTTTGACTTTTGGATGGGTTGACCCGCACCCCTCATCCGGCCAACTTCCCGGCCGGTTTGGGGAGTGGAAAGATCATGAAACGGACGATTTTCGGCGTGACCGCGGCTCTTGCTCTGGCGGCGTCGGCACCTTGCGCGCAGGCGCAATCCTTCATCAACGTGCTGACCGGCGGCACCTCCGGCGTCTACTATCCGCTCGGGGTCGCGATCGGGAAGATCTACGGTGACAAGATTCCGAACGTGAAGACGCAGGTGCAGGCCACCAAGGCGTCGGTCGAGAATCTGATCCTGCTCCAACAAGGGCGCGGCGAGCTGGCGTTCACGCTGGGCGACTCGCTGAAAGCGGCCTGGGACGGCGAAGAGGAGGCGGGCTTCAAGTCCAAGCTCGACAAGCTCAGGACCATCGGCGCGATCTATCCGAACTACATCCAGATCGTGGCGACCGCCGAGAGCGGCATCAAGACGCTGGCGGACCTCAAGGGCAAGAGCCTGTCGGTCGGCGCGCCGAAATCGGGCACGGAGCTCAATTCGCGCGCGATCCTGGCGGCGGCCGGCATGAGCTACAAGGATCTCGGCAAGGTCGAGTATCTGCCGTTTGCCGAATCCGTCGATCTCATGAAGAACCGCCAGCTCGGCGCGACGCTGCAATCGGCCGGCCTCGGCGTGGCCTCGCTGAAGGATCTGTCGACCTCAAGCCCGATCACGGTGGTATCGGTGCCGAAGGAGACCGTCGACAAGATCGGCCTGCCCTTCATCGCGGCGACCATTCCCGCCAACACCTATACCGGGCAGGACAAGGACGTGCCGACCGCGGCCGTGGTCAACTACCTCGTCACCAGCTCGGCGGTCTCGGACGATCTCGCCTACCAGATGACAAAACTGGTCTACGAGTCGCTGCCCGAGCTCGCCAACGCGCATGCGGCCGGCAAGGAGATCAAGCTCGAGACGGCCGCCAGCGGCAGCCCGGTTCCGCTGCACCCCGGCGCGATCCGCTATTACAAGGAAAAAGGGCTGATCAAGTAATCAGTTCTCGTTATCGGGCGTCATGGCCGGGCTTGTCCCGGCCATCCACGTTCCAGGAGCAGGCGAGAAAGTCCGTGGATGCCGGGACAAGCCCGGGCATGACGGTCTGGAGGCGTCGTGCAATGTTATAAGCGCTGGACGGTTGGGGTCATATCGATGTTGCAGGCAGAAGGCAGCGAAGCGCCCATCAAGGTCGAGTTCGACAATTTCGAGCACGGTTTCCCGGAAGGCTTTGGCCCGGGCTGGTGGGGCACGCTCGCGTACTGGATCGGCATCGCCTTCGCGACCTTCCAGCTTTATGTGGCGGCCTTCAACTATCTGCCGAGCCAGGTGGTGCGCGGCGTCCATGTCGGCTTCCTCATTCTCCTTACTTTCGGTCTGATCGGCAATTTCACCGCCAAAAGCGATTTCGGCCGCGCGATCGGCTGGCTGATCGGCGGCGCCGGCTTTCTGTGCGGGCTCTATCAATGGATCTTCTATGCGGATCTGATCGCACGTGACGGCGATCCGACGCGCCTCGATCTCGTGGTCGGCACGCTGCTTGCCGTCCTGATCTTCGAGGGCACGCGGCGGCTGATGGGCGCGGCGCTCCCGCTGATGTGCGGCGCCTGTCTCGTCTACTGGTTCTTCGGGCAGTATCTGCCATCGCCGCTCAACCATCGCGGTTACGATTTCGACCAGATCATTACGCATCTCTCCTTCGGCACCGAAGGCTTTTACGGCGTGCCGATCTACGTCTCGGCGACCTATATCTTCCTGTTCATCCTGTTCGGCTCGTTCCTGGAGCGCGCCGGCATGATCCAGCTCTTCACCGACGTTTCTCTTGGATTGTTCGGCAGGACCCGCGGCGGCCCCGCCAAGGTCGCGGTGTTCGCCTCGGGCATGATGGGCACGATCTCGGGCTCCGGCGTCGCCAACGTCGTCACCGTCGGCCAGTTCACGATTCCGCTGATGATCAGGTTCGGCTATCGCCGCGCGTTCGCGGCCGGCGTCGAGGCCACAGCCTCGATGGGCGGGCAGATCATGCCGCCGGTGATGGGCGCGGTCGCCTTCATCATGGCGGAGACGCTCGGCGTCCAATATTCGGAGATCGTGAAAGCGGCCGCGATTCCCGCGATGCTCTATTTCGCCTCCGCCTTCTGGATGGTGCATCTGGAGGCCGGCAAGCACGGCCTCACGGGCATGAAGAAGTCGGAGACCCCGAGCGCCTGGAAGGCGCTGGTGAAGGGTTGGTACCTGGTGCTGCCGCTCGCGGCCCTCGTCTACATGCTGTTCGAAGGCTTTACGCCGCTCTATGCCGGCAGCATGGGCCTCGCGCTCACAGTGGGGTTGATCCTCGGCACCGCTATCACGACGGGCGCGTCTTCGATTGCCGTCCGCTATGTCTTCTGGATCGGGCTCGCGCTCGTCGTCGCTGCGCTCTCGCGCGACGGCCTTCAGATCGTGCCAGTCGCCTGTGTCGTCGTCGCGTTGATCGTGATCACTGCGTTCGTGCGCGGCGGATTTTCCGCCCTGCGCGCCTGCCGCGATGCGCTGGCCGAAAGCGCGAAATCCGCCATCACCGTCGGCATGGCCTGCGCTATCGTTGGCGTCATCATCGGCATGATGTCGCAGACCGGCGTCGGCACCATCTTCGGCGGCTGGGTGATCGGCCTCGGCGAGAAGAGCCTGTTCCTGGCGCTGATCATGACCATGCTGCTGTCGATCCTGCTCGGCACCGGCATCCCGACCATCCCGACCTACATCATCACGGCCGCGCTCGCGGCGCCCGCGCTGGCGAAACTCGGCGTGCCCCTGATCGCGAGCCATATGTTCGCGTTCTACTACGGCATCATGGCCGACCTCTCGCCGCCGGTCGCACTGGCGGCGTTAGCCGCGGCACCGATTGCGAAGGAGAATCCTGACAAGATCGGCTGGGAGGCGATGCGCATCGCGCTCGCCGGCTACGTCATCCCCTTCATTTTCGTCTATTCGCCGGCGCTGATGCTGCAGGCCGGCGACCCCATGGCCGCCAAGCTCGGCTTCTACGGCGCGGTGGCGCTGGCGGCCTTGAAGGCGCTGGTGGCGATCGCCCTGTTCGGCATGGTCGCGATCGGATTCCTGTTCACGCGCCTGACGTTCCTCGAACGTTTGGTCGCGCTCGGTGCCGCGGTCTGCCTGCTCGGCGATTTTCCGTTCAGCGACACCGCAGGCTTCCTGCTTGCCGCGGCGATCGTGCTGTGGCAGTGGCGGCGGCGTCCGCCGGCGCCGGTCGAGGCGGTGTGAGCCTCTGCTTCGTCACAGCCTCAGGCGTGAAGGCGCTGGCGCTGTCCGCGTTCACGCTGGTGTGGACGCATTCGATCGCGAAGGTCGACTGGCAGGAAGACTGGCGCGTCACCCCGGCCGGGCTCGAACTGGTGCAGGCGCGCGTGAAGGGCACCGGCCCCGGCATGGAGCCGCCGCCCGAGGCGCGCCTCGTCGACGGCTGGTTTCAATGGAGGCCCGCGCGCGCGCCGATGCCGGAGGTCGTGCTGGGCAATTCGGGCGCGGCTGGCGAATGGCGGCTCTGCCATGACGGCAAGTGCCGGACGTTGTCCGAGATTGTCGGTCATCCCATTGGTGCTAACGTCACAAAGATGAGTGTCTGCAAAGATCCGTAGCCTGGATGGAGCGAAGCGTAGTCCGGGGCCGCCGTTCCCGGATTACGCTTCGCTCCATCCAGGCTACAAGAAAAACACGGGAGAAACGCGATGGATCGGCTCAAGGGCAAGGTTGCGATGGTGGTGGGCGCCGGCTCGATCGGACCCGGTTGGGGCAACGGAAAGGCCACGGCGGTCACCTTTGCGCGCGAGGGCGCGCAGGTGTTTTGCGTCGATCGCAACGGCGCGGCCGCCGAGGAGACCGCGAAGATCATCACCGGCGAAGGCGGCCGGGCGACTGCCTTCACTGCTGACGTATCTCGCGCGAGCGAGGTCGAGGCGATGGTCGCGGCGTGCCTGAAGGCCTATGGCCGCATCGACGTGCTCGACAACAATGTCGGCATCGCCGAGATGGGCAGCGTTGTCGAAGTGACCGAGGAGAGCTGGGACCGCGTCTTCAGCGTCAATCTCAAGAGCGCCTATTTCGCCATGAAGCACGTCATCCCCGTGATGGTGAAGCAGGGCGGCGGCTCCATCATCAACATCTCGTCGATCGCCTCGATCCGCCACATGGGCATCTCCTACGTCACCTACGGCACCTCCAAGGCGGCGATGAACCAGATGACGCGCACCACTGCGATCGAATTCGCGCGCCACCATGTCCGCGTCAACGCGATCCTGCCCGGTCTGATGAAGACGCCGATGGTGGAGCATTCCGCCGGTCTCGCCGCCAGTTACGCCAAGGGCGACGTCGAAGCGATGTGGCGCGCGCGCGATGCGCAAGTGCCGATGGGCCACATGGGCGACGCCTTCGACGTCGCCAACGCCGCGCTGTTCCTGGCCTCGGACGAAGCGAAATATGTGACGGGGATCGAGCTCGTGGTGGACGGCGGGATCACGTGCAAGGCGGGGGCGTAGCTCCTTGCTCGTCGCCCTGGCGAAAGCCAGGGCCCATTACCACAAGGCTCGGTTTGGCGAAGGCTGCCGGCTCCAGCCTCTGTCAACAATTCGCATTCGGGGTGATGGGTCCTGGCTTTCGCCAGGACGACATTACTGCGCCAGCGCCAGAATCCCGCCGGCGAACGAATGCCATGCTGCCGTTTTGCTGATCGGCCAGTTCAGCACCTTCGCCGCCAGCATCGCGAGCGTGCCGGTGATGTAGACCGGGTGCACGCGGCCTTCGGTGCGCCAGTCGGGGATGGCGGATTTAACCCCCTGCGCTCAATTCTGCGCGATCGAGCTCTTCCTCGATCCGATGGAACGCATCGTCGCCGATCACCTCGGTTGCCCGGAGGTCGAAGATCGACTTGCGCGCGGCCTCAATGGCGCGGCGGCGCAGCGGATCGGCCGGCAATTCGCCGTTGGTGATGCCGCCATGGGGATCGTCGTCGGCCTGCATCAGGATGGCGCGATATTCGAGCCGCAGGATTTCCGCTTCCTCCGACGGATCGTCCTCGATCGCATCGAGCGCCGCGCGATAGGCGACGGCGCGGGCGCGCGCGACCTCGATGCCGACGGGATCGTCGTCCTTGAGGCCGAACGCCAGGATCAGCGGCCGCAGCGTCAGGCCCTGCACGATTAGCGTGCCGAGCACGACCGCGAACGCCGAGAAGACGATGAAGTCACGATGCGGAAAGTTTTCCGGCAAGGCAAAGGCGGTGGCGAGCGTGACGAGGCCGCGCATGCCACACCAGGAGATGATGAGGCCGCCCTTGGCCGAGGCGACCTGCTTCGGGTCCTTGGGGTGATAGATCCCGTGCGCCACCAGCGTGCGCAGCGTCGTCCGGTAGAACGTGATCCAGGCCAGCCGGACCAGGACCACGGTGAGCAGGATCCAGGCCGCGGCCATGCAATATTCCCAGCGCACGTCCGCGTTCAGCCGTGTCCAGATCGGCCGCATCTGCATGCCGATCAGCATGAAGGCGAGCACGTTGAGCACGAACACCATGGTCTCCCACACCGCATAGGAAGGTACACGCAGCCGCGCAGGCATGCGTGCCCCCGCCGTGCGCGCGATGGTGATGGCGTAGACCACGATGGTGAGGATGCCGGAGAGGCCGAGATGTTCGGCGGCAATCCAGACCATGAAGGTGGTGGCGAACTGCACGATGATCGCGCTCGGCGCTTCCTTCACGCGTTCCATGAACAGCGGGATGATGCGGCCAGCGACCAGCCCCGCGACGACGCTGCCGACCAGCGCCAGCGCCATGGTCGGCGCGACCTGATTCCATGTCAGATGTTCCGTGGCGACCGCACCAACGGCGATGCGATAGATCAAAAGCGCGGTCGCATCGTTGAGCAGGCTCTCGCCTTCCAGGACCTTGACCATGCGGTAGGGCAGTTTCACCTGGCTCAGGATCGCGACCGCAGCGGCCGCGTCGGGCGGGGCCACGATGGCGCCGAGCGCAACCGCGGCGGCCCAGGGCATGTCAGGCATCAGCCGGTGCGCTGCGTAGGCCACAGCGGCCGTGGTCAGGCCGACGGCGGCGACCACCAGAGTGGAGACCGGAACCCAATTGTTGCGGAGATCGCGCAGCGAGGTGTCGAATGCGGCATCGAGCAGGACCGGTGCGACAAAAAGAGCCAGTGCCAGGTCGGGCTCCAGCGTCCAGGACGGGCTCGAGGGCACAAAGGCGATCAGCGCGCCCCCGATCGCGAGAAAGGTCGGATAGGGGACCTTGATCCGCCGCGCCAGCGCCGATAATCCAACGGCGCCGAGCAGAAGCACGATGATCCATTCGAATGTCGACACGTTGATCCCCGAAACCGATTTGAGCGGCGCCGCAAGCTAGCACCAATCCGGCCGTATGATGGATAGTGCGGCCGCAAGGCAAGACCTCAACCCGGACCTTAACTCAAGATTGAAACCCAAGATTTGCCGACTGTGACGAGCATGCGTTTTCTCATTCAATGGTCCGGCGCCGCGGTGATCATCGCGCTCTCGTTCGTCGTGGCTCATGCCGCGACCGGCGGCGAACCGGCCGCGGTCCCGCAGGTCGACATCGCGCCGTGCCTCGCGGCTGCCGCAGCCGACGACATCGACAAGGCCGCCCCGGCCTGCTCCGCCGTGATCGACAACGAGAAGACGGCGAAGGCTGACCTGATCAAGGCGCTGATCGCGCGTGGCGCGCTTTTTGCCCGGCGCGATCAGGTCGATCGTGCGATCGCCGACGACAGCCGCGCCCTGGAGCTCGATTCCGGTCTCGCGGATATCTTCAACGCGCGGGGCGAGCTCTGGCTGAGGAAGGGTGACAAGCCCAAGGCGGTGCAGGATTTCGGCGCGGCATTGAAGATCGATCCGAACCACGAGAAGGCCAAGGCCAATCACAAGGCGATGGCGCGCGAAATCGAGCGGATCGGCGCGCAGATGGCGGTCGCGGGCAAGCCCAGCTTCATTTGCAAGAGTGCGCGCCGCCCCGTCGAGAAGGCGATCTGTGCCAACCGCGAGCTCGCCGACCTCGACCGTGAGATTTTTGCGTCCCATGCCCGCGCGCTGCGTGAAGTCCGCAATGCAGGCGAAGCGAAGGCGCTGCAGCGCGAGCAGGACGATTTCATCGCCCGCCGCAACGCCGGGTTCGGCCGGCCCGGCTACGATCTGAAGAAGGCGATGCAGGAGCGGCTGCAGCGGCTGAACGGGGTGGACGGGTATTGAGGCTTTAAGGCCTCGGCAGCGTCATGGCCGGGCTTGCGCCCTGACTGGCTCAATTTGAACCCATCGCCTCCCCGCCGCGACAATGGAGAAAGTCCTCGTCCCGGAGCCCTATGCCATGTGCGGCACGCATCCTTCCGCGCAAATGCTCTTGTTTGCAAAAATCTCGCTTCGCTCGCTCCTGCTCAGCGCGGCAATGAGCGTCGTCCTCGTCGCCCCTGCTTCGGCCGGCGTCGATTGCGTGATGGGCAGCAAGGCCGCACCGGCTGAGCTGATCCCGGCCTGCAGCGCCACCATTGACCAGGCCTCAAATCCATCCTCCGATCGCGCCGCGGCATTGCTGGTGCGCGCCGACGCCAATGCGCGGACTTCGGGCGGCCTCACGCAGGCGCTGCGAGATATCGATCGCGCCATTGCGCTCGATGACAAGAACGCAAAAGCCTGGCGCCTGCGGGGCGATCTCCTCCGGGAGGCCGGCGGCGATCTCAACCGCGCCGCTGCGGACCTCAGCAAGGCCATCGAGCTCGATCCGCAGGATTCGGAATCCTATGAGCTGCGCGGCGTCGTCTACACCAACCAGCGCCGGCTCGATCGCGCGCTTGCCGATTACGACCAGGCGATCAAGCTGAAGCCTGACAATGCACAGGCCTGGTCAGACCGCGGCGTGACCTATTATCTCGGCGGCGACAACGAGAAGGCGATCCGCGATCTCAGCGAGGCGTTGCGGCTCGATCCGAACCGGCCGCGCAGCTACACCAATCGCGGCGCCGCCTACAAGAAGCTTGGCCAACTCGACAAATCGGTTGCCGACGACGGCGAGGCGATCAGGCTCGATCCGAAGGTGCCTGAATATTACGACAATCGCGGGCTGTCGCTGGCCGCGATGGGCGAGTACGACAAGGCGATTGCCGATTACGATCAGGCACTCCGGCTGGCACCGCGGCCGAACTTCTTCACCAACCGCGGCGATTCCTACCACCTCAAGGGCGAGCTTGGCGCGGCGCTGAGCGATTACGAGGCCGCACTGAAACTCGATCCGAATTTCGCGCAGACCTACAATAACCGCGCCGTGCTCTACAAGAAGATGGGCGAGCGCAAGAAGGCGCTGGCCGACTACGAGACCGCGCTGCGGCTCGATCCCGGCAATGACAACGCCGCCGCCGGCCGCCGCGCTATGATCGCGGAGATTGCGAAATTCGGCGGCGAGCCGCTGCGGCCGCTCGCTGCGAATTCCGGCAATGGCCCGTCGTTCGATTGTGCCACTGCGAAGCGCGAGGTCGAGAAGGTGATTTGTGCCGATCCGCAGCTGGGTGTGCTCGATCGTCAGATCGCCGAGACCTACGAGCGCGTGCTGAAATCGGCCGGGTCCCGCTCGGCCGGCGACCTCCGTCGCACCCAGCGCGACTTCCTCGCCACCCGCAATACGAGCTTCGGCCGCCCCGGCTATGATCTGAGGAAGGTCATGCAGGACCGCCTGCAGCGGCTGAACGCGATGGATAGCTGAGCATTGTTCTTTTCAGCTTGAACCGCGGCCCGTTCCCGGGAAAATAACCCTCAAACAAGGCTGGTCCTTGATCCCTGTCATGGCGGGACGTTTGTCCTGCCACAAGGTCAGGGCCGGGCGAATAAAGGGAACGGGAGCGCAGGAATGAACGTCCGAGGAAACGTCCAAGGAAACATCGACGGAAAGAGCCTCTATCACGAGGTTTATGCGCGCTCGCTGGCCGACCCTGAGGGCTTTTGGGCCGAGGCGGCCAAGGAGATCGACTGGATCGAGCCACCGAAAAAGATCTTCGATCCCTTGCAGGGCGTCTACGGCCGCTGGTTCAGTGGTGGCGTCGTCAACACCTGCTACAACGCGCTCGACCGCCACGTCGAACGCGGCCGCGCCGACCAGATCGCGCTGATCCATGATTCGCCACTGGCAAATAGCGTCACCAAATTCACCTACGCCGAACTGCTGGCCGAAGTGCAGGCGCTCGCCGCCATCATGCAGGATTTTGGTGTCGCCAAGGGCGATCGCGTCATCCTCTATATGCCGATGGTACCGGAGGCCGTCGTCGCCATGCTCGCCTGCGCGCGCATTGGCGCGGTGCACTCCGTGGTGTTCGGCGGCTTTGCCGCGAAAGAGCTCGCCACCCGCATCGACGATGCGCAGCCAAAGTTGATCCTGTCGGCGAGCTGCGGCATCGAGCCCGGCCGGATCGTGCAGTACAAGCCGCTGCTCGACGAGGCGATCAGGCTTGCGGGCGCAAAGCCGAAGGCCTGCATCGTGCTGCAACGTCCGCAGTTCGTCTGCGCCCTCACGCCCGGCCGCGACTATGATTGGGCGGGCCTGCGCCGCAAGGCGATGAACGACGGCAAGCAGGCGCCTTGCGTGCCCGTCGCCGCTACCGATCCGCTCTACATCCTCTATACGTCAGGCACGACCGGCATTCCCAAGGGGGTCGTGCGCGATAATGGCGGCCATCTCGTCGCGGTGAAATGGTCCATGTTCAACCTTTATGGCGTCAAGCCGGGCGAGATCTGGTGGTGCGGCTCCGACATCGGCTGGGTGGTCGGCCACAGCTACATCGTCTACGGCCCGCTGCTGCACGGCGCGACCTCGATCATGTATGAGGGCAAGCCGGTCGGCACGCCCGATGCAGGCGCGTTCTGGCGCGTGATCAGCGAGCACAAGGCGGTCGCCTTCTTCACTGCGCCGACCGCGTTCCGCGCGATCCGGAAAGAAGATCCGGAAGGAAAATTCATCCGGCAGTACGACCTCTCGACGTTCCGCACGCTGTTCCTGGCCGGCGAGCGCGCCGATCCGCCGACGGT
Organism: Bradyrhizobium sp. WSM4872; assembly: GCF_055811715.1. Lineage (NCBI taxonomy): Bacteria > Pseudomonadati > Pseudomonadota > Alphaproteobacteria > Hyphomicrobiales > Nitrobacteraceae > Bradyrhizobium > Bradyrhizobium sp. WSM4872. The sequence continues at coordinate 49,118 of NZ_JBVVPT010000034.1, forward strand.
GGAATGGGCGGAGCAGCAGTTGAAGGTGCCGGTCATCGACCATTGGTGGCAGACCGAGACCGGCTGGTGCATCGCCGGCAATCCGGTCGGCTTGGGCCAGCTGCCGGTGAAGCATGGCTCGCCGACGGTGCCGATGCCGGGTTACCAGGTCGACGTGGTCGACGAAGCGGCAAAGCCGGTCGGCCGGAACACCATGGGCTCGATTGTCATCAAGCTTCCGATGCCGCCGGGCTGCCTGCCGACATTGTGGAATCAGGACGAACGTTTCAAGGAAGCCTATCTCACCGAATTCCCCGGCTACTACAAAACTTCGGATGCCGGCTACAAGGACGAAGACGGCTATGTCTTCGTCATGGGCCGCACCGACGACATCATCAATGTCGCCGGCCATCGGCTCTCCACCGGCGGCATGGAGGAGATCCTGGCTTCGCATCCCGATGTCGCCGAATGCGCTGTGCTTGGTGTCAAGGACGCGATCAAGGGCGAGGTCCCCTGCGGCTTCCTGGTGCTCAAGGCCGGTGTGAAGCGGGCTCCCGCCGAGATCGAGAAGGAGATCATTGCGCTGGTGCGCGACAAGCTCGGTCCCGTTGCCGCGTTCAAGCTCGCCATCACCGTCGGCCGCCTGCCCAAGACGCGCTCCGGAAAGATCTTGCGCGGCACCATCAAGAAGATCGCAGATGGTGAAGCCTGGACCATGCCGGCGACGATCGAGGACCCCAAGGTGCTCGACGAGATCGGCGATGCGCTGAAGGGGCGGGTGTGAAGTTTGCAATGGGGCTTGAATAGGCCGCATTTTTCCGCTCAATCCTCATCCTGAGGAGCGCGCCTGGCGCGCGTCTCGAAGGATGAAAGGCCCCGCTGTTGCCGCTTGGCCTGCATGGTTCGAGACGCCCGCTGCGCGGGCTCCTCACCATGAGGATGAAAGGCCTGCCATGAATTCGAAGCCGTTTCTAGCGATTGCATTTGCGGGCCTCATTCTCTCCGCCTGCTCCGCGCGCTACCAGACGCCGGTGGCGATGGGCGGCGATGATGACGACGCGGTCTGCCAGAGCCGCGGCTATGCGGCTGGCTCCCCGGAATACGTGGCCTGCCGCAAGGACCGCGACGTCCAGCGCAGCGCTGCGACCACCCGCGCCGACCGCCGCCAGCGCGACCTCGGCGAATACATGCTGAACCATCCGGACCGGCCATGATGTAAGCTGCGGCATTATCCTGCCGCGACACATCTGCAACGCCGCAGCCAAATCGCAATCGCATTTGTCCTGATTTGATCGGCATCAAATCCTTCACCATCGCCTTTCTGCTCTGACGCTGATGTCGCGCAACGAAGCGCGCATGTGGCTGAAGGGGAATGCAATGGACGGTATGATAAGAAACGTGGCGCGGCTCGCGGCGCTAGGTGCGGCGCTGGCGTGGGCTCTTGCCTCGGCACAGGCCGCCGATTTGCCGATCTATAAAAAGACGCCGCCGCCGGTAGAAGCCTTCAATCCCTGGATGGTACGTTTGCGGGTACTAGGCGTGTTGCCGGATGCCGGCGGCTCGACCGTCAATGTCGCCGGCGCTCCGTCGCTGTCGTCGCCGAATTCGGGCCTCTCGATCAGCGATCAGGTCGTGCCTGAGCTCGACATCAGCTATTTCTTCACCAGGAACATCGCGGCCGAGCTGATCCTCGGCGTGACCCGGCATTCGATCAGCGGCACCGGTTCGCTCGCAAATCTGCCGATCGGCAAGACCACGCTGCTGCCGCCGACGCTGACCCTGCAATATCACTTCGACAATTTCGGCGCGTTCAAACCATATGTAGGCGCCGGCGTGAACTACACCGTGTTCTTCAACAATGCCGCAGCCAACACGCCGGCCGCGATCGTCGCCACTGCCACGAGCCTGCATGTCAGCAACGCCTTCGGTGGCGCGGTGCAGTTCGGCTTCGACTACATGCTCGATCGGCACTGGGGCCTCAACGTCGACGTCAAGAAGCTCTGGTTGCGGCCGGACTATTCGGCGACGGTCAGTGGTCTGCCGGTTACCGGCACCGCGCATATCGACCCGTGGCTGGTCGGCGGTGGTCTGACGTATAAGTTCTGAAGTTTGGCGGGAGCACGCTGCCGCGCGACCGCGGACAGTCACAAACAAAAACGCGGCGGGTTGGCCCGCCGCGTTCGGATGCGATGATGAACGGGGAGCGAAGGATTACTCCTCCTCCTGGTCCTGCTTCTTGCCGCCGAGCGTCTTCAGCTTGGCGAACACGGCATCGACGTTGAGATCGTCGCTGGATCTCTCCGCGGGTTCGTACTCGTCCTTCTTGGTGGTTTCGGAGGCCGGCAGCAGGGTGGCGCCGCCATAGGCCGCGTCGATCGGCTTTTCCTTGGCCGCGCGCGCGACCTCGAAATCGAGCTCGATCTGCGAGCAGAGGCCGAGGGTGACGGGATCAATCGGCGTCAGCTGGGAGGTGTTCCAGTGGGTGCGATCGCGGACACTGGCGATCGTGCTCTTGGTCGTGCCGACCAGGCGCATGATCTGGGCGTCCTTGAGCTCGGGATGGTTGCGGAGCAGCCAGAGGATGGCGCTCGGGCGTTCGTGGCGGCGCGAGACCGGGGTGTAACGCGGGCCCTTGCGCTTGGGCTGCGGCGGCAGCACCACCTTGCTCTCCTGGAGGCGGAGCCGGTAGTCCGGGTTGTTCTCGCCCTTCTCGATCTCCTCGCGGGTCAGCTGGCCATTGGAAAGGGGATCCATGCCCTTGATGCCCTGGGCGGCGTCGCCATCGGCGATCGCGCGCACCTCGAGAGGGTGCATTTTGGTGAAATCGGCGACCTGATCGAAGGTCAGCGCGGTGTTGTCGAGCAGCCAGACGGCGGTCGCCTTGGGCATCAGAGGTGCGTTGCTCATGGCAAATCTCCTTTGTGCTTCGCCCACCCCTTTGGAGGCGAAACCGGTGGTCATCAGCGATGACTGGGAATTCGGGCTATATAAGCCCGGAGGGGGTAGCCACGCAATGGTTCTGCTATAGATAGTGCCTTGACAGCGCCCGAAAGGGGGCCCAATTCCCTCTGAAGTCCCTGTAAGACCGTACCCAAGCCCTATTCATCCATCGACCGCTGCCCGCCCATTTGGCGAGGTGATTCGGTCCCGAGATCGCTCAATGTCAGCCAAACCAGACCTCAAGATCGTGCTTTGTTCTCCCCGTGGCTTCTGCGCCGGGGTGGTCCGGGCGATCGACACCGTGGAACGGGCGCTCGATAAATACGGCGCCCCCGTCTATGTTCGCCATGAGATTGTGCACAATAAATACGTCGTCGATGGGTTGAAGAAAAAGGGCGCGATCTTCGTCGAGGAACTCGCCGAGATCCCGGAGAACACCACCGCGCCGGTGGTGTTCTCGGCCCACGGCGTGCCGAAATCGGTTCCGGCCGACGCCACCTCCCGCAATTTGTTCTCGCTCGATGCGACCTGCCCCCTGGTCACCAAGGTGCACCGCGAGGCCGCGATCCATTTCAAGCGCGGCCGCGAGATCTTCCTGATCGGCCATTCCCATCATCCGGAGGTGGTGGGCACGCTCGGCCAGCTCCCGACCGGCGCCGTGACCCTGATCGAGACTGCCGAGGACGCGAAGACCATCGCCCCGAAGGACCCGAACAACCTCGCCTTCGTGACCCAGACCACGCTGTCGATCGACGACACTGCGGAGATCGTGGCGCTGCTGAAGGAACGCTTCCCGAACATCAACGGGCCGCACAAGGAAGATATCTGCTACGCCACCACCAACCGCCAGCTCGCGGTGAAGAAGGTGGCGCCGGTGGTCGACGCCCTGATCGTGGTCGGTGCGCCGAACTCGTCGAATTCGCAGCGTCTGCGCGAAGTCGCCGAACGCGAGGGCTGCCCGATCGCCGTGCTGGCGCAGCGCGCCACCGAAATCGACTGGAAGCGGTTCGAGAACATCACCACCCTGGGCATCACCGCGGGCGCCTCGGCCCCGGAAGTGATCGTCGAGGAGATCATGGACGCGTTCGCCGAGCGCTTCACTCTGCATGTGGAGACGGTCTCGGCCGCGGAAGAGAACGAATTCTTCCCGCTGCCGCGCCAGGTGCGCCCCGAAGCCGCCGCCGAGTAGACCTTCATGGCGGTCTACACCGACGTTGCCGCCGACGAGCTTGCGGACTTCCTCAATCAATACGATCTCGGCGAGTTGCTCTCCTACAAGGGCATCGCCGAGGGTGTCGAAAATTCCAACTTCCTGCTCCATACGACCAAGGGATCGTTCATCCTCACGCTTTATGAGAAGCGCGTGGCGAAGAACGATCTGCCGTTCTTCCTCGCGCTGATGACGCATCTGGCCGAGCACGGCGTCAGCTGCCCGCTGCCCGTGAAGGGAACGGACGGCGAGGCGCTGCGCGAGCTGTCGGGCCGGCCGGCCGCGATCATCACCTTTCTCGAAGGCGTCTGGCCGCGCAAGCCGAACGCGGCCCATTGCGCCGGCGTCGGCGAGGGGCTCGCCAGGTTGCATCTGGCCGGTGCGAATTTCGCGATCAGGCGTGCGAACGCGCTGTCGGTCCCCGGCTGGCGGCCGCTGTTCGATGCGGCGTCACACCGGGCCGACGAGGTGCAGCCCGGCCTGCGCGCGTTCCTTAGCCACGAGCTCGACTACCTCGAGAGCGGGGTCTGGCCGACGCAGCTGCCCGAAGGCGTGATCCACGCCGACCTGTTCAACGACAACGTCTTCTTCCTCGGCGACAAGCTGTCGGGGATCATCGATTTCACTTTCGCCTGCAATGATATGCTGGCTTATGATGTCGCGATCTGCCTCAACGCTTGGTGCTTCGAGCCGGATCATTCCTTCAACGTCACCAAGGCACGGGCCTTCCTCAATGCCTATGGCCGCGTGAGAAAGCTGTCCGAGGCGGAAGAGGCCGCGCTGCCGCTGCTCGCGCGCGGCGCCGCGATGCGCTTCCTGCTGACGCGGCTGGTCGACTGGCTCAACGTTCCGCCCGGCGCGCTGGTTCGGCCGAAGGATCCGCTGGAATATGTCCGCAAGCTGCGCTTCCACCAGAGCGTTTCCAGCGTGCGCGACTACGGGCTGATGCCGTCGGGGCTGGTGGCGTGAGCGAGCTTCCCAACGTCACGATCTACACCGATGGCGCCTGCTCGGGAAATCCGGGACCCGGCGGCTGGGGCGCGATTCTGAAGTTCGGCGACAAGGAAAAAGAACTGAACGGTGGTGAGCGCCACACCACCAACAACCAGATGGAATTGATGGCGGCGATCTCCGCGTTGGAAGCGCTGAAGAAGCCGTGCACCGTCGATCTCTATACCGACAGCCAATATGTCCGTCAGGGCATCACCGGCTGGATCCACGGCTGGAAGCGCAACGGCTGGCGCACCGCCGACAAGAAGCCGGTGAAGAATGTCGAGCTATGGCAGCGCCTCGATGCTGCACTGAAGGCTCATGACGTGCGGTGGCACTGGGTCAAGGGCCACGCAGGGCATCCCGAGAACGAACGCGCCGATCAGCTCGCGCGCGACGGGATCGTGAAGGCGCGGTTGCAGCAGAGGGTGGCGGAGTAGCGCGCGGTCGGCGCTCCTTATGCTCCGCCGTCATCGCCCGGCTTGACCGGGCGATCCAGTAAGCAGCGGCCTCTCGATTCAACAACAACTGTCTCTGGAATACTGGATGCCCCGCTTTCGCGGGGCATGACAGTGTCGTTTGTGGCTGAAAGCGGTCGCCGCTTACAGCTGTCCCAGCAGCGTATCGCCGCCGGACACTTCGACCTTGCCCGGCATCGCCTCGAGGTTCAGCTTCTTGACCACGCCGTCCTCGACCAGCATCGAATAGCGCTTGGAGCGGATGCCGAGACCGTTGCCGGAGGCGTCGAGCTCCATGCCGATCGCCTTGGCGAAGTCGGCATTGCCGTCGGCGAGGAAGATGGCCTCGTCGCGCTGGTCGGTGTCGCGCTTCCACGCGTTCATGACGAAGGCGTCGTTGACGGAGACGATGGCGATGGTGTCGACGCCCTTGTCCTTCATGGCGTAGGCGTTGAGGAAGATGCTCGGCAGATGCATCTTGTGGCAGGTGCCGGTATAGGCGCCGGGCACCGCGAACAGCGCCACTTTCTTGCCCTTGAAGATATCGTCGGTGGTCTTCACCTGCGGGCCTTCCGCCGTCATCACGCGGAATTTCGCCTCGGGCAGCTTGTCGCCAGTTTGGATCGCCATCGTCAGTCTCCCTGAAAATCGGTCCCGCTTTTTAGACCGTGCGGCGGGCCTGCACAATATTGCCGGCGCCGATAGTGACACGGGAAGCGGTGAGGGCGGGACCCTTCACCGTTATGTCATCAGCCGGCGAACCCGCCGCCGTCGAGGAAGGCCTGCTCGTCCGACGTGGTGTCGCGGCCGAGCAGGCGGTTGCGGTGGGGGAAGCGGCCAAACCGCCGGATGATATCGGCGTGCTCACGCGCGTATTTCAGGTTCTCGGCATTTTCGGTGTTTTGAAACAGCGCGACGCAATGCAACTGGTCGGGCAGGTGCTCGGAATGCATGAAGGGCAGATAGAGGAATTCGAGCAGGACCGGATCGATCCTTTGATCTGCACCCCGCGCAATGGCGCGGCGGGCGACGTCGCGCGCCAGCGCGTCGCTGGCAAAGGCCTGCGCCGTGCCCCGAAACATGTTGCGCGGAAACTGGTCGAGCACGATGACGAGCGCGAGTGCGCCCTCGTCGGTCGCCTCCCATGACGAGAGTTCGCCGGCGACCGTCTTCTGCCACAGGGCGAGAAAGCGGCGCCGGACCTCCGCGTCGAATGCGTCATCGCGCTCGTACCATGCATCGCGGCCGGCCTCGCGCCAGAAGGCGAGGATGCCGGCTGGATTGATGTTGCCGTTGTCAGTCATGAACGAAAGAGGGGCTTACGCCGCCTCCGCCTTCTTCTCGTCGCGCAGCTGCCGGCGCAGGATCTTGCCGACATTGGTCTTCGGCAGGTCGGTGCGGAATTCGATGTGCTTGGGCACCTTGTAGCCCGTCAGCTGCTCCTGGCAGAACTTGACCAGAACCTCCGCCGTGAGGTTCGGGTCCTTCTTGACCACGAACGCCTTCACCGCCTCTCCCGACTTGGAATCGGGAATGCCGATGACGGCGCATTCGAGCACCCCCGGGTTGCTCGCGATCACTTCCTCGATCTCGTTCGGATAGACGTTAAAGCCGGAGACCAGGATCATGTCCTTCTTGCGGTCGACGATCTTGGTGTATCCCCGCTCGTCCATGATGCCGATGTCGCCGGTGCGGAAATAGCCGTCCGCGGTCATCACCTTGGCGGTCTCCTCCGGCCTGTTCCAGTAGCCCGACATCACCTGCGGACCCTTGGCGCAAATCTCGCCGGGCCGGCCGAGCGGCATCTCGTTGCCGTCGTCGTCGCGGATCGAGATCCAGGTCGAGGGCACGGGGATGCCGATGGTGCCGTTGAACTCGGGATCGGTCGTGGTGTTGCATGTCAGCGTCGGAGAGGTCTCCGACAGGCCGTAGCCTTCGGCGATGGAGCAGCCCGTGATCGCCTTCCACTGCTCGGCGACGGGGCGCTGCACCGCCATGCCGCCACCGTTCGAGATCTTCAGCTTGGAGAAATCGAGCTTCTTGAAATCGGGATGGTGCATCAGGCCGTTGTAGAGCGTGTTCACGGCGGGGAAGTTGTTGACCTGGTACTTCGCCAATTCCTTGATGAAGCCCGGGATGTCACGCGGATTGGGGATCAGGAGATTGCAGCCGCCGGCGCGCACCGCGAGCAGGTAGCAGGCCGTCAGCGCGAAGATGTGATAGAGCGGCAGCGCGCAGACGACCATGAGTTGATCGACATGCGGCGGCGCGGCCATCGCCGGCTGCAGCCAGGCGTCGTTCTGCAGGACGTTGGCGACGATGTTGCGATGAAGCAGGGTGGCACCCTTGGACACGCCGGTGGTGCCGCCGGTATATTGCAGGAAGGCGACGTCGCCGGGCGACAGCTTGGGCTTGTTGAAGGCCAGAGAGCGGCCGGCGGAGATCGCGTCGTTGAAGGACACCGCGCCTGGCAGCGACCAGGCCGGCACCATCTTCTTGACGCGGCGGACGACCAGATTGACGATCACGCCCTTGAAGCCGAGCAGGTCGCCCATGCTGCCGACGATGACGTGCTTGACTTGCGTCTTCGCGATCACCTGCTCGACGGTGTGGGCGAAATTCTCCAGCACGATGATGGCTTCGGCGCCGGAATCCTTGAGCTGGTGCTCGAGCTCGCGCGGCGTGTAGAGCGGATTGACATTGACCACCGCGAAACCGGCGCGCAGCACGGCTGCGGTCGCGACCGGATATTGCAGCACGTTCGGCATCATGATCGCGACGCGGGCGCCGCGTTGCAGGCCTCGCCCTTGCAGGTAGGAGGCCATCGCCAGCGACATCTGGTCGAGGTCGCGATAGCTGATCGACTTGTCCATGCAGATGAACGCCTTGCGGTCGGCGAACTTGGCGAAGCTCTCCTCCAGGAGGTCGACCAGCGATGAATATTGCGTCGGCTCGATATCGGCGGGGACGCCGGGCGGATATTGCTTAAGCCAGATGCGCTCCATGGAAACTCCCCTCATTGACCAGAGCCCGTTGTGTCTCGGGCTTGCCTCATTGCCGTCAGTATCGAGCCTGCCGGTACGGGTGGCAAGCGGTCGAGGCTTAGGACAAACGTCAGGGAGTGGCTATCGGAATCCTCGCAAACGGCTTGCCGCAACTGCGAAGTGCGGCGCGGTCTCGCCTCGCGTCCGCCGCTAACTGTTGTTGGCCGGCTTGGGGGGCTTGGTCGCGGCCTTGGGCTTGGCGGGTTTGGCTGCCTGCTCGCCGCTCGCCGCAGGCTTTGTCACCGCATCGGGCTTGGCTGCGGCATGCTTGGCACCGGCCGGCTTGGCTGCGGATTTGCCGTCGGCCGGCTTGGCGGCCGCCGCCGGTTTGGCATCGGGCTTCGCCGCCGCAGTCTTGGCGTCCTTCGGCTTGTCTGCCGCGTCGGGCTTTTTGGCGACGCGCGACTTCTTGCCACGCGGCTTTGGCGTGGCCTGCTGGTCGGCATCGGCCGCGACCGCCGCGATCAGGGCGGTCCCGGTGCGGGTCGGACCGGTATAGACCAGCACGGGCTCGGCCGCCGCCGGGGCCGAGGCCATCAGCTCGGAGGCCTTCATCAGCGGCGGCTGAAGCCCGGCCGTGAAGAAGGTGACCTGGGCTTCGCCGCCCGTGGCCGAGGCGGAGCCGGACGTGCCGCCATTGGTCGCGATCAGCGCGTCGTCATCGTCGCTGGCCGGCCGCTTGCGATGGCCGCCGCACATGTCGTCACGCAGGTTCGGCGGCGAGGCATCGACCGGCACCAGCTTGTCGACGGTGCCGAGCGAGGGGCGGAGCCAGGTGAGATTATCTTGCGAGAAGCCGCGCTCCAGCAGCTGCGCCGCCTTTACCGCGCGCGCGGTGCCGGAGTTGGCGCCCAGCACGACGGCGATCAGCCGGCGGCCGTTGCGAGTGGCCGATGCGACGAGATTGTAGCCGGAGGCGCAGATGAAGCCGGTCTTGAAACCGTCCGCGCCGGGATAGCGGCCGATCAGCTTGTTGAAATTGCCGGTGACGCGCTTGCCGAAGCGGATTGCCGGAATGTGTACGAAATACTCGTACTCGGGCAGGTCGCGCAGGAACGAGCGCGCGAGAATGCCGAGATCTCGCGCGGAGGTGATCTGTCCGTCGGCGGGCAGGCCGTTCGGATTGACGTAGCTCGTCTGCGTCATGCCGAGCTTCTGCGCGGTGTCGTTCATCAGCGCCGAGAAGCCGTCGATCGAACCGCCGACGCCTTCCGCGAGCACGACGGCCATGTCGTTCGCCGACTTCACCATCATCATCTTGAGTGCGTTGTCGACGGTAAGCTGCGTCCCCGGGCGAAAGCCCATCTTCGAAGGCGACTGCGAGGCTGCCGTCGGCGATACAGTGAGCAGTGTGTCGAGTGTGAGCTTGCCGTCCTTGACCGCCTTCAGCGTCACATAGGCGGTCATGATCTTGGTGACGGAAGCCGGATACCAGGGAATGGTCGCGTTTTCGGCCTGCAGCACCTTGCCGCTATCGGCCTCGATCAGGAGCAGCGCTTCGGCATTCGCCGCGCGCGGCGCCAGTAATGCGGCACACGCGAGTCCCGCAGCAAGCAGGTTGAACAGGGATTGACGAAGCAGCGGGCGAAGAGCGTGCACTATCCGATTCCGGTCCTTGGAGACCCGCCGGTTCCGGTCGGCTCTCGTGATCTGATGTTCGGTTCTGAAATCCAGCGCCGCCGCTTGCGGCGCCGCAAACCTATACCGGCTGGTGCCTCGGGAATAGGGGCATCAGCGGGGTATTCCGCAATGAAATGGGCCGAATTTCGACGATATGATGGGGACTTGCTAAGGCGACTTGTTAAGGCGATTTGGCGGCCGTCGCGGCAGCCTCAGCCGCTGTCACGCTGGCCCGTGCGTTCTCCTGAACCATGAACTGAGCCCTGGCGAGGTCGGCGAAATGGCCGCCTTTGGCCACGAGTTCATCAAAAGTTCCGCTTTCGATCACACGCCCGTTCTCGAACACCAGGATCCGCGTGGCATTGCGGATGGTGGAGAGACGATGGGCGATCACGAAGGTGGTGCGGCCCTTCATCACTTCGTCGAGAGCGGTATTCACCTTGGCCTCAGTGACGGCGTCGAGTGCGCTGGTCGCCTCGTCCAGGATCAGGATCGGCGGATCCTTCAGCAGTGCACGGGCGATCGAAAGCCGCTGGCGCTCGCCGCCGGACAGCATGCGGCCGCGCTCGCCGGCATTGGTCTCGAAGCCGCCGCTGCGCTCGATGAATTCGAGCGCCTGCGCGCGCTCCGCCGCCTTGCGCATCTCGGCCTCGGTGGCGTCCGGCTTGCCGACGCGCAAATTCTCCGCGATCGAGCGGTTGAACAGCAGTGCCTCCTGAAAGACCACGCCGATGTTCCGCCGCAGCGAAGTCAGCGTCACCCCGCGCACGTCCATGCCATCGATCCTGATGAAGCCGGACTGCGGATCGAAGGCGCGATGCAGCAGTGCAATCGCGGTGGATTTTCCGGCGCCGGTCGCGCCGACCAGCGCGATGGTCTGGCCGGGAAGCGCGGTGAAGGAGAGGTCCTCGACCGCCGGCCGTTTGCCGTCATAGGAGAAGGTGACGTCGTTGAATTCGACGAGGCCGGAGAGCCGACCCGCATCGATCGCGTCGTGCCGGTCGTGCACCGCAGGCACCGCATCGAGCACGTTGAAGAACTCGCGTAAGCGCGGGGCTTCCATGAACACGTTGTTGATGAAGCTCACGACCTGCTCCAGCTTCTGGATCAGAAGCGTCGCAAAGCTCACGAACATCACGATCTCGCCGACCGAGGTCAGCCCCTGGTCGTGCAGCGCGATGCCGAAAGTGAAGATCGCGAGCACCGTGATCGTGGTGGAGGCCCGCGTGATCACGGTGACGAGCGCCCACCAGGACAGCACCGGCATCTGGGCTGCAAGCAATTGGTCGGCAACGGAGCGCAGGCCCTGCACCTCGGATTCGACGCGGACGAAACTCTGCACCAGCGCGACATTGCCGAGCGCATCCGAAGCGCGTGCGGAGAGCTCGCTGTATTGCTCTTCGACGGCCATCTGCATGCCGAATGTCTTGCGTACCACGAAGGTGGTCAGCGCGGTGAAGACGATGCAGAGCACGAACAGCAGGATTGCAAGCCGCCAGTTCAGGTAGAGCGACAGCGGCAGCAGCACCACGACCGAGAGGATGGCGGCAAAATGCTCGCGGAAGAAGCCCAGCCACAGCCGCCACAGCGCATCGGTGCCGTTGAGCATGACCTTCATCAGCCGGCCCGAATGGGTACCGGAGTGGAAGGTCAGCGGCAGTTGCAGGATGTGCTCGAAATAGTCCGTCAGGACGGCCTGCCGCTGGCGGTGGGAGAGCCGGTCGGCCTGCAACGCTACGAGCGCGCTGCAGGCGATGGTGAACAGTCCGAACGCGACCCAGGCAACCAGGAACGGCCACGCCGAATTGGAGCCTGCGACCGTCTTGCCGGAGAGCACGTCGACAATCCGGCCGAACAGCACCGGTTCGGCGAATTGCGATCCGGCAAGCAGGAGATTGACGATCGCGAGCAGCCAGCCCAGCCGTGCCTCCTTGCCGAGCAGCTCGAGAACGCGGGTGTAGAGGCGGAGAATGGGCATGGGACGACAAGCTCGGGCGGCTGGAACGGAGTGAGCGCATACTCTAATCAGGGATCGCCCGTGAGATATAGCGGAAGCTGTCGGTTTTGCTCAGTTGATCAACCGCCCTGCGACTGGCGGCAAGAACCCGCCGTCGAAAATGTCGCCCGCCGCGGGCCGTTTGCGGAATTTGAAATCCTGCCCGATCTGGTCGATCGAGCGATCCATGCGCGCCGGGTCGATGTCGCCGAGGCCGTTGCGACGGACCTCGTCGGTCAGGATGTTGTCGACGAGGACGGTGCGCAGGCGCTCCAGCTCGAGTTCGCGGTCGCCGTCCTCGATGCGGTTCGCGGCCTCGTCCGCCGCGCGCGCCGGGTCCTTCACGGTCGCGTTGATGCCGGCGATCAATGCGCGAACGAATCCCTTCACGCTGTCCGGCCTAGCCGCGGCGAAAGCCGGGTTGACTACGACGGCAAAGCCATAGGCCTCGCAACCATAGTCGGCATAGCGAAGCGCGACGAGATCGCCGCCTGGCACGCCGCGGTCGCGCAGGTTCACTGCCGAGAGATAGCTGAAACCGGCGACGGCATCGACCTGTCCCGCGGAGAGGATCGGCTCGCGTACCGCGGCGCTGATCTTGCGGAATTTGACGTGAGCCGTGTCGATGCCGTTCTGCTGCGCCAGCGCCGGCCACAGCCGCATCGACAGATCGCTATCGGCAACGCCGACGGTCTTGCCGTCCAGGTCGGACAAGAGGTGGATGCCACGGCTCCTGCGGGCGACGATCGCGTAGGGCGCGCGGTTGAACAGCACGAACACCGCCTTGACCGGTGTCGCATCCTTGTCGCGGAAGCGGATCAGCTCGTTGATGTCGACGAGCGCGAGCTCGCTGTCACCCTTGGCGACGCGCGCAAGCGCCTCCGGCGATCCGGCCGCGCTGCTGAAGGAGACGTTGAGACGTTCGGCGCCGAAGCTTCCGTCCTTTGCGGCGAGAAAGAACGGCGCCATGCTCGCATCGATCGGGCGGTCGAAGGTGAAGTGGATCGCAATAGAGGGCGCGGCGGTCTCGGTCCCCGAGACATCGCGCGCCGTCAGCGCGGCAAGCAAGATTGCAAGGGCCGGCAGGCAGCGAAGGGCAGTGGTCCTGAATCCGAACATCGGTCGCGCCGGTCCCGCATTATTGTGGTTTTGTGACGCTCGCAGCGTCAGCGGGCGGAGCACTCTGTTTGCGCTAATATGAACGGCGGATGAGCGGCGGTTGCGTCACGATCACGCAACCCCGTTCAGCTTGTGTTGGGGTTGGGGAACCCAACATGGGATGCGGGTGTTTGAGAGACACGAGCCTGTCATCAGGCACCATTCGAGGTCCCAAGGAGGGTCCAGGACATGTTTGATAGATTTTCGGGATTTGTCGGCCGTAAGGCCGTTTTCGCTACCGCCGCGGTGCTGGCGCTGACCGCAATGGCTCCGACCGCTTCATACGCGGGCGGCCGTCATTGGCATGGTGGCGGCGGCGCGGCCTTTGCCGGAGCGGCCATTGCCGGTGCTATCGGCACCGGCCTCGCAATCGCAGCGACCCGTGACGCCTACGCTTATGATGCTCCTGCCTATTACGGCGGCGGCCCGGTCTACTACGACGACGGTCCGGTCTATTACGGCGGCGACTCGTATATCGGTCCGCGCCCGTATCACCGTTGCGGCGGCCCATACCAGTCCGCGCAGGGCGGCCAAGGTAACCTTTCGACTTGCTACTAGCTTTGGCTAGCAAGTGTGGACCAGCCGGCCGTCGCTCTTGCCGCGACGGCCGGCTTTTTGCTTTTGTTGTCGTGCGTTAACGTCCCCGCTATGGGTTTAGAGTAGCTTTGCGTACATGAGTGATTCGCTTGAGCGGCTATATCTGGCTGTGCTCGCGGCCAGGGACCTTGATCCGGCAACATCGCGCACCGCGCGGCTGTTTCAGCGCGGCCCGTCAAAAATGGCGAAGAAGCTTGCTGAAGAGGCCATCGAGGTCGTCATTGACGCGGTCAACGGCGATAGCGAAGCCGTGATCCGGGAAAGCGCCGATCTACTCTACAATCTGACCGTGCTCTGGGCCTCCGCCGGCGTGCGCCCCGAGGACGTCTGGCGCGAGATGACGCGGCGTGAAGACATGCTCGGCATCGCCGAGAAGCTGCCGAAGTCGGCGATGAAACTGCCCAAAGTTGCGTCACCGCGTGTCGCCGCGAGGCGGCCAATCGTCGCGCTTGAAGGCCGCAGCGCGCGCAAGCGCCACTAGTATTGGCACAAATCGGTCCCATCTCGGCATGGACAAATCCGTCCCATGGTGCTTCATCGCGGCGCCATGCTGAAACGTATCTACGACTGGTGCATCGACGCCGCTCACAAGCCTTACGCGCTCTGGATCATGGGCGCCGTGGCTTTCGCTGAAAGCTCCTTCTTTCCCGTCCCCCCGGACGTGATGCTGATCCCGATGTCACTGGCGCGTCCGCAACGCGCTTGGGTCTATGCGGCGATCTGCACTGCGACGTCGGTGCTGGGTGGTCTGTTGGGCTACGCCATCGGTGCGCTGCTCTTCGATTCGGTCGGCCATTGGCTGATCGAGGTCTATGGCCTCGGCGGCAAGGTCGACGCCTTCCGCGCCTCCTACGCCGAATGGGGCGCCGTGATTATCCTGCTCAAGGGCCTGACACCGATCCCCTACAAGCTCGTGACCATCACGTCCGGCTTTGCCGGCTACAATATCGGGCTCTTCATCCTATGCTCGATCGTGGCGCGTGGCGGGCGCTTCTTTATCGTGGCGATCCTGCTCAACCGCTACGGCGACTGGATCCGGGTCAAGATCGAGAAGCATCTCGGATTGGTGGTGGCAATCGGCGCCGCGGTGCTCGTGCTCGGCTTTGTCATCGCAGTCAAATTGATCTAACCTCAAAGGCGCTTTGCCGCCGCGCCTCGTTCGGCTACGGTTGCCGTCATGATGCTTCGATCCGGCAATCCGGTCTTGCGGCTGGGCACGCTGACATTTGCGGTGCTTTCGCTCCTGCTGGGTACCGGCGGTACCGGATGGCCGCAATCCGCGCCGCCGGCGCTCGGCTTGCAGGAGCAAGGACCGCAGGCCGCACCGGCGCCCTCGACAGCCCCTTCGTCGCCGCCGGCGCATGAAGAAAATCCCGGGCTGATCAACGAAATGGGCAAGCTCTTCGACAAGCTGCCCTCGATCCTGCCGCCGATCAAAAGCCCGAGCGAGACCATGAACGATTTGTCGCGCCTGGCCAAGCCGTCGACCATGGTGTCGGGACGCGTGGCCTGCCCGGCCTCGTCGAATGGCGCGCCCGACTGCAAGCTCGCCGCCGACAAACTCTGCCAGAGCAAGGGCTACACGGAAGGCAAGAGCCTGAATGCCGACTCCGCGGAAAAGTGCTCGGCCAAGGTTCTGATCCCGGGCAGGCAACGCAAACCGGATGACTGCCGCACCGATACCTTCGTCACCAGCGCGCTGTGCCAGAACTGAGGACGTCGCGCGAGCAAAGCAAGGAGCGCCCATGAGCCGCACGGAGCAGGACTTCCTCGGACAGCGTGAGATCGCCGACGACATCTACTACGGCGTCCAGACCATCCGCGGGAAGGAGAACTTCCACATCACCGGCATTCCGATGAACCAGGAGCCTTACTTCGTGAAGGCGCTCGGTTATGTCAAGAAGGCCGCCGCCATGGCCAACCGCGATCTCGGCGCGGTGGACACCAAGGTCGCGGAAGCGATCATCGTGGGCTGCGATCGCGTCATCGCCGGCGATATGATGGACCAGTTCGTCACCGACTTCATCCAGGGCGGGGCCGGCACCTCCACCAATATGAACGCCAACGAGGTGATCGCCAATCTCGCGCTGGAATCGCTCGGCTTCGCGAAGGGCGACTACCAGCACGTCAGCCCCAACGATCACGTCAATTACGGCCAGTCGACCAACGACACCTATCCGACCGCCTTTCGGCTGGCGCTGATCCTGCGGCTCGAGAGCTACATGACGGCGCTGCGCCAGCTCCAGGAGGCGTTCTTCGCCAAGGGCCGGGAGTTCGAGCGCGTGCTGAAGATGGGCCGCACGCATCTCCAGGACGCGGTGCCGATGTCGCTCGGCGCCGAATTCCGCGGCTGGGGCACCACCATGGGCGAGGAGGTCGATCGCATCTCCGAGGCCCGCGCGCTGCTGCGCGAGATCAATCTCGGGGCGACCGCAATCGGCACCTCCGTCACCGCGGCGCAGGGCTATCCCAAGCTCGCGGTCCGGCATTTGAGCGCGCTCACCGGCGTCGACTTCATCCTTGCGGGCGACCTCGTCGAGGCGACGTCGGATACGGGCGCCTATGTGCAGCTCTCCGGCGTCCTCAAGCGCACCGCGAGCAAGCTGACCAAGATCTGCAACGACATCCGCCTGCTCGCCTCGGGCCCGCGTGCCGGCTTCAACGAGATCAACCTGCCGCAGCTTCAGCCGGGCTCCTCGATCATGCCCGGCAAGGTCAATCCTGTGATCCCCGAGGTCGTCAACCAGACCAGCTTCCTCGTGATCGGGCTCGACACCACCGTGACGCTCGCGGCATCCGCCGGACAGCTCCAGCTCAACGTGATGGAGCCGGTGATCTCGTTCGCGCTGTTCTTCTCGATCCGCACCATGGAGCGGGCGGTCAACAGCCTGCGCGAGAACTGTGTGGTCGGCATCACCGCCAACGCGGAGCACACCCGCAACATGGTGCTGAATTCGCTCGGCATCGTCACGGTGCTGAAGCCGCTGCTCGGCTACAAGCAATGTGCCGAGATCGCGCGCGAGGGCTACAAGAGCGGCAAGTCGCTGCACCAGATCGTCGTGGTCGAACGCAAGCTGCTGACCCAGGAGAAATGGGACGAGATGTTCTCGTTCGAGCGGCTGATCAATCCGGATTTGCTTGCGTGATGTCGTCGGTCCGCGCTGAATTCCGCGCCTTGGAATTGCGGTAACGGCGTCCTCCACGGCGCCAAAACGCAATACTTGACAGTGGAAAGATTGCCTTGTTGGTATGGCCCCCAACTTCGATGTGACCGTCAATAGAGGATCGTCTCGCAATGTCCATGCCTGCCCTGTTCAAGGGACGCCTGTCGATCCCCGTGATCGGTTCGCCGCTCTTCATCATCTCGGTGCCCGATCTCGTGATCGCGCAGTGCAAGGCGGGCGTGGTCGGCTCGTTTCCGTCGCTGAACGCGCGGCCGCCGGAGCTGCTCGACGAGTGGCTGGCGCGGATCACCGAAGAGCTCGCGGCCTACGACCGCGCGCATCCGGACAAGCCGTCGGCGCCGTTTGCGGTCAACCAGATCGTGCACAAGTCGAACAACCGGCTCGACCACGACATGCAGCTCTGCGCCAAGTACAAGGTGCCGATGATCATCTCCTCGCTCGGCGCACGTGAGGAGCTGAATCAGGCCGTGCACGGCTGGGGCGGCATCGTCTTCCACGATGTGATCAACCAGAAGTTTGCGCACAAGGCGATCGAGAAGGGCGCCGACGGCCTGATCCTGGTCGCAGCGGGCGCCGGCGGCCATGCCGGCACGATCTCGCCGTTGGCGTTCGTCGCCGAAACGCGAAAATGGTTCGACGGCCCGATCGCGCTGTCGGGCGCGATCGGCAACGGCAAGGCGATTCGCGCCGCGCGCATTCTTGGCGCCGACTTTGCCTATATCGGCTCGGCCTTCATCGCCACCAAGGAAGCCAATGCGGTCGAGAAGTACAAGGAGATGATCGCGGGCGCGACGGCCGACGACATCGTCTATTCCAACCTCTTCACCGGCGTGCACGGCAACTATCTGAAGCCGTCGATTCTCGCCGCCGGCATGGATCCGGAGAACCTGCCGACCTCCGATCCCTCCAAGATGAATTTTGGTACCGACGCCTCCGGCGAGCGCGCCAAGCCAAAAGCCTGGAAGGAAATCTGGGGTTCAGGCCAGGGCGTCGGTAGCATCGAGGGCATCGTGCCCGCCGCCGAAATGATCGCGCGCTTCAAGAGGGAATACGACGAGGCGATCGATCCGCCGTTGTGAACTTAGTCGTCCCGGCCTAGCGCGCAATTGCGCACGGAGGGCCGGGATGCCAGCTCTTGCTGAGCGCCGGATGTGCATCACGGAGAAACGATGACCCCCATCTACCGTGTCGACGGCGACAGCGTCGTCACCAGCCCGGATGCCGCGGGCCCGTGGGACCGGCGTATGCAGCACGGTTCGGCGCCGGCCTCGCTGGTGACGTGGGCGGCTGAGCGCATTCCGACGCCAGTTGCAATGGACATCGCGCGCGTCACCATCGACCTGATGCGCCCGGTGCCGGTGGCCCCACTCACGATCTCGACCGAGATCTTGCGCGAGGGCCGCAAGATCCAGCTCTGTGGGGTCAAGCTGCTCGCCGACGGCGTACAGGTGGTCGGCGCCACCGTGCTCAAGATCAAGCGCCAGGCGCTGACCCTGCCCGAGGACATCAAGGCACTGCCTGTTACGCTGCCGTCGCCGGAGGACTCGCTGCTCGAGGATGGTCATGCCGCCACCAGCCCGTTCGTACGTTCAGTCTCGATGCGCGCCGCGCGCGGCCGCTTCGGGCAAGCCGGCGCCGGCGCGATCTGGTTTCGCGTCGATCATCCCCTGATCGCAGGCGAAGCGATCTCGCAGGCGATGCGCGCCGTGGTCGCGGCCGATTTTTCCAACGGCACCGCCTCGTCGCTCGATTTCCGCGCCTGGACCTATATCAACGCCGACCTCACCGTGAGCTTTGCGCGCCAGCCGATCGGCGAATGGATCCTGCTCGACGGCGATTCCTGGATCGGTCCCGATGGCGCCGGGCTTGCGATGTCGCGGCTCGCCGACCGGCAGGGCTATTTCGGCCGAGCCGTGCAAAGCCTGGTGATCGAGAAGCGGTGAGGGGCGGCGTGAGACTGCGTGGCGTCCCGGGCGGGAGCTACCCCACCATCCGGTCCCGCCCGCTCCAGAATTCCGCGCGCAGCACTTTCTTGTCGACCTTGCCGACGCCGGTCATCGGCAATTGCCTGACGAACTTGATCTGCTTGGGCGCGTGAGCCGAACCCTTTCGCGTTTTCACCATGTCGATCAGCTCGTCGGCATCGGGCCTAGCGCCTTCACGCGGCACGACGATGGCGGTCACGGCTTCACCCCATTTCTCGTCGGGAATGCCGACGACAGCGACCATGGCCACATCGGCGTGCTGTGACAGCACGTCCTCGATTTCCCGCGGAAAGATGTTGAAGCCGCCGGACACGATCATGTCCTTCTTGCGGTCGAGGATGAACATGTAACCGCGTTCGTCCTTGCGCGCGATGTCGCCGGTATGGACCCATCCGTTCTTGAGCGTCTCGGCGGTGGTGTCGGGCCGCTTCCAGTACTCCGCCATCGCGTGGGGGGCGCGCACGCAGATCTCACCGGCTTCGCCCGTCTCCACTTCCTGATCGTTGTCGTCGAGGATCCGGACCTCGCAGGCCGCGATCGGGAAGCCGCAAGACAGGAACAGTTCGGGCGTCTTGGGATCGTGATCCGCTTTGCGCAGCACCGAGATTGGATAGCATTCGGTCTGACCGTAGAGTTGTGAGAACACCGGCCCGATCCGTTCGATGCCCTCGATCAACCGGCTCGGCGACATCGCGGAGGCGCCGTAGAGCACCAGCTCGAGCGAGGAGAGATCAGTCCTGCTCAATGCGGGATGATCGAGCAGCACATAGATCATGGTCGGCACGAACAGCGTGAAGTTGATGCGCTCGCGCGCGATCGCCGCCAGTACCGCCTCAGGATCAAAACCCTTCAGCATGTGAACGGTGCCGCCCCGCATCAGGGTCGGCAGCACTTTCGTGCCGGCAACATGGCTGATCGGTGCCACCGCGAGGTAGCGCGCGCCATTGGGGATTTCGAAGTCGGCAAGGATCGCGGCCGCGGCTCCGGCATTTTCGCGGTGGTAGCGCAACGCGCCCTTGGATTTGCCGGTCGTGCCACCGGTGTAATTCAGCGTCGAGAGATCGTCGGGTCCGGCGAGGCAATGCGCGCTGGCATGGCCTTCGATCTCGATCGCCTGCAAGAGGTCGACGCCATAGTCGGCCGGTCCCATGGTGAAGACCGCCTTGAGCCAGCCCGCTTGCGCAGCGAGCTCGCCGCCGCGATCGCGGAAGGCGGCCGCATCGACCACCAGCACCTCGGCCTCGGAATCCTCGAGCTGGAACATCTGGTCTCCCCGCGATCCCAAAGGATGCAGCCAGGTGACGCAGAGCCGCGACAATTGCGCGGCGACGCCGGCGCACCAGGTGTCGGCGCGGTTCGCGGTGAGGAAGGCGACCCGCGCGCCGGGCTGCAATCCAAGCCGCATGAACACGGCCTGGATGCGCCCGATCAGGTCGATGGTGCCCTGATAGCTCAGCGATCCGCCGGGCCAGGCGAAAGCAGTTCGGCCCGGATAGCGCGACAGTGCCCGCAGCGCCTGCGCGCAACTCGGCGACGATGCGTGGAGCGGATCGGACATATGTTTCCTCGCTGCTTTGTCATCGGCTTCTGGCGTGCCAATGTTTACGCGACGCTAGCACAGGGAATGCGGGATGGAACGACAAAGCCCGCGCGAGGGAGGCATGCGTGACGTCAGATCGGCTGCAACGTTTCCATGGTCGTCTCGCGCTGCCGCTGATTGCCGCGCCGATGTTTCTGGTGTCGGGCGTCGAGCTCATGGTCGCCGCCTGCCGCAACGGCGTGATCGGCAGCTTCCCCAGCGCGAATTGCCGTAGCACCGAACAACTCGATGAATGGCTCACCAACATCGAAGCGCGGCTGCTGCGGCATGAAGATCAAACCGGCCGTAAGGCCGCGCCGCTTTGCCCAAACCTGATCGTGCACCGCTCCAATGCACGGCTGGAGCAGGATCTCGCCGTATTGCTGCACCACAGGCCGGAGATCGTCATCACCTCGGTCGGCTCCCCCATGCCGGTGCTGAAGCCGCTGCACGACGCCGGCGCATTGGTGCTTGCGGATGTTGCCTCGATCCGGCACGCCGAACGCGCGGCGGAAGCAGGTGCCGATGGACTCGTGCTGCTCACTGCGGGCGCGGGCGGGCAGACCGGCTGGCTCAACCCGTTCGCCTTCGTCCGCGCGGTGCGCGCGTTCTACGATGGCATCATCGTGCTCGCGGGTGGCATCAGCGATGGCCACGCATTGCGCGCGGCCGAAGTGCTCGGCTGCGATCTCGGCTACATGGGCACGAAGTTCATCGCGACCCACGAGAGCATGGCGGATGATCGTTACAAGCGGCTTCTGGTCGAGAGCAGCGCCGACGATATCCTGCTGACCACCGCGTTCACGGGACTTCAAACCAGCATGCTGAAGCCGTCGATCGTCGCCGCGGGTCTCGATCCCGACGACCTGCCGGCCCGCGGGGCCATCGACATCGCCAAGGACATCGACGTTACCGCACGGGAGAACCGGCCAAAGCGCTGGCGCGATATCTGGAGCGGTGGGCACTCGACATCCGGCGTGACCGATGTGCTCGCGGTTGACGATCTCGTCGCATCAACGCTCGCGGAATACCGTGAGGCGGTGGAGCGGTAGACCCGTGTCCCTTTCCGGAAGAACCGGGAGAGGGAAGGAGATACCGTCGCATCGGTCAAAGTTAATCCCGCATGGCTCCGCAGCCCCACACTTAACGGCAGATTAACCATCGATCGCCCAGAATCCCCTCAGGCGCCAATCAGGACCGAGAGGGACAGGCGATGGACTTCGACTTTCTCAACGCCAAGACGGCGGCTTCGCTGGATGAAATTCGCATTCGCGTAGCCCATGCGCTCGCCCGCCATCCGCTGTGCCGCAACGTGCGCTTCGACATTGTCAGCGTCCCCCGCACCCGCCGGGGCGGCAATTGGACCGTGGCGCTGCAGTCGGTCGAGCCGCGTGGAGTCTGGGAGGCCTCGGAGATCGTGGCCGACATCCAAGACGCTTACGATCTGGCGCTAGCTGCCTGATTTTGCTGAGCTTTCTAGATAATGTCGCCGCAGTCCGCGCGATTGCCGCCGCGATGGCACGGTTAAGCCTTAATTTTCGCCCAGTTTCCGGGCAGTGATCACGTGGACTTGAAGCCGGTTGCGGAGAGACGTTTGTCGAAAGCCATCACCATCGTCGTGCTGACCTGCTTCCTCGTCCTCGGCGCCGCCACCACCGCCATTCTCGGCCGCGACAGCGTGCCCAGCGTCAGCGCTGAGATGATCTCGCAGACCCCGCCTAAGCCGCTTGCAACCAACCGGGCGGCCAAGGCCGACCGTCTGGTTCCGACGCTGGCGCTAGCCTCGGCCGCCATCGACCCGGTCCAGGTTCCGGCCGACAAGCTCTCGCAAATGCCGGTGTTGACCGAGCCGCTGCGCCAGGCGTTTGCCGCCGCCACGCCATCCGATTTCCCGATGCCCAAGGCGAGCGTGAACGAGGCTCCGGCCGCTGCAGAGATTCCCGCAGTCGAAGTCCCCGCCAAGCCGAAGGTCGTCGCCAAGCCGCAGCCGCAGAAATCCTATTCGCTGCTGTCCGACGTGCAGATCGCGGGCATCAGGGACCGTCTGAAGTTGTCGTCGTCGCAGGAATATTACTGGCCCTCGGTCGAAACCGCGCTGCGCAACGTTGTCCGCAAGATATCGGCCAACAAGCTGTCCAATCCGCACGTGCAGGGCGTGCCGATCGATCCCAATTGCGACGAGGTCCAGCAGTTGAAATCGGCCGCGATGCCGCTGCTGTTCCAGCTGCGGGACGACCAGAAAGAGGAAGTGCGCAAGCTCGCCCGCATCATCGGGCTCGAGAAGGTCGCGCAGCAGATCTGACGCGCAAGTTTCTTCCGAACCAAGTTCCTCCCGGAACTGCGCCTGTATCGGGAACATCAGGCAATCGACAAGCGTTGCCCGCTCCAAAGAGGGAGTGGACCAATGCGCGCCTCGACAGCCTATTTCGTCGGTGCAGGAACCATCGTCGCAGCCATCGCCATTGGTCTCGGCGGCGGCATTGTCGCCGGCAATATCATGAATCCGGTATCGCCCAAGCAGGGGCCTGATACCAGCAAGATCGCGCAGCGCGCTGACGCCAAGCCCGCCACGACGGACGCGCCATCCGAGCGCCTGCAATATCTCACCGGCTCGCAAGCCTTCGGCGCCATGCTCGCCGCGCCAGCGCAGGCCGAAGCCAAATCCGATGCCAAGGCCGAGTCCACGCCTGAGGCAAAGAAGCCCGACACGCAGACCACTCAGGCCAGCGCTGAACAGCCAGCGCAACAGCCTTCGCGAGCGGCCGCGGTGGAGCCCTCGAAACCGCCACCGGCGTCGCCTCCGCAAGTCGCAAAGCCTGAGCGACAAGCATCGACAGAGCCGTCATCCTCGTCGGACAACGCCTATGCCAAGGCCAGGGATTCTGACGTCAAGCGCGCCACGTCTGAACGGCGCCGGACGGAGCGCCGTGAGCGCTGGGCCGAGCGCCGTCATTACGATTCCCGCGAGCCGCGTGTGATGCGCGACCGCACCGATTGGGACGACGTCGCGCGAAACATCCGCGAAGATGCCGATGCGCGCGAGGTCCCGAGCAGGCCGCGCGGCGGCTTTCCGCAGATCAGGCTATTCGGCGACGACGATTAGCTCCACGGCAGCGTGACCCTGACGCCACGATATGAGTGCGTTTCGCCCTGTCCCGGGGGCGCGCATCGAAAGGCATTGTCACCTGCTTTGCGATTGAATAGTATTTCAACGTTTCTTCGTGGTTGTACGGTGCATCGATATTGCCGTTGCGCCGGATTGCATCGCCAGGGACGCCGTCCCTGCGAATTTCGATCGTGGCATTTCCATAGGAGCTTTTCATGTTGACCGCTCATGTTGCCCTCGTCACCGAACAATCGAAGATCACGCCGGCACAGCTCGCGAAAGTCGCGGGCGCCTTGTCCAAGCAGGTCTCCCGCGATTTCGGTCCGATCTGGAAAATCAATGCAGACGTTGCCGCGTACGAGAAACTGGAAGAGGTGCCGCTCGACTATTGGCCGATCATCATCAAGGACAATATCGGCGACCCCACGGCCGCGGGCTATCACGAGGACGAACATGGCCAGCCTTACTCGCTCGTCCAATACGACGAGGCATGGTCGCTGACCGCAAGTCACGAATGCCTGGAGATGCTGGCCGATCCGTTTGGCCGGCGCACGGTCGCCGGAGACTCGCCAGTGAAAGGACAAGGGCGCGTCAAGTTCCTGGTCGAGGTATGCGATCCCTGTGAAGCCACGGATTGTGCCTACACCATCAACGGTGTGCTCGTTTCCGATTTCTACACCCCGAACTATTTCGATCCGATGCGGGTGGATGGCGTCCGGTACAGCTACAGCGGCAAGCTGAAGGCGCCGCGGCAAGTCCTGAAGGATGGCTATTTGAGCTGGTACGAGCCATCGACCAAGACATGGTGGCAGCGGACCTGGTTCTCCGGCGCCAAGGCAGTCGACGGTGCGATCAAGGATTTCCAGCCGAGCGGAAGCAACGTGCGCGCCGCCATCGATCGTCACACAGAAGCCGCGCGGGCGCGCGCACACGATAAGCGCGGCCCGAATACCAAGCTCGCCATGCGCGCGCTCAAGGGCAAGCCGGCCAGGAATGATCCATTCAAGAGCCGGGCCGACGCACTGCGGGCCGCAATCAAGGCGGTCGGCGGCTGAAGGCTTGTCGTCGCTCCGGTCGTCATTAAGTGTGATCCTGGACTGCTGACTACTTTATGACCAGGTATCACGCATGAACGCCGAGGATGAGGAGGCCCGCAAACGCAGGGCCGAGGAGTTGCGCGCGGCTATCCGCGGCGCCGGAAGCGGGAAAAGACCCGACCGTGCGCCGACGCCGCGGGAGATCACCGACGAGGCAGCCCGCAAGGCACGACAGGACGCCGGCGAGGTTGCGCCGGACAAGGATGGTTCCGACGATTAGGCGGTGTCGGCAATGAAGGCATCCGGTTGGCCAGCACGCAGCCGGCCGAGTGGGCGCCTACGAAGATCCTGTCGCACATTCATGGCCCTCCGCGGGGACCTTCCGCGGGGCGCCTGCAAGATTGTGCTTTGGCGAGGCGGCCTGCCGGGCACCTTCGCCCGCAAAGGGGGAGAAGGAAGTACGCTCACCCGCCGTGTGACTCCACGACCTTGCGGCAGCCGTCCGAAAGCTTCGACTTGTTCTCGCGCAGGCAGGCATTCATCTGCGGCGGCTTGCCGATGTGTTCGGCGCAGAATTTGCTCGCGTCGCTTCGGCACGTCATCTGCTCCTGCGGCGTCGGACCGGATTGCGCAGCGGCGGTCTGGGCGGTAGCGGCGAGCAGCAGCACGGCAAGAACCGAAATCTTCATAAAACACCTCCTTGGGAATGTCGTTGGTCCCGCCTGGGATCAAGCGGGCCTGACCATCTCGCGAGCGCCGGGCGCGGGTCCATGCCATGTTCATGGCATCGGCCAGCCCGTCCCGCCGCCGTACCCCCATTTTCATGGCATGTATCAGCGCGCCGTCTTTTGTCATTCAGGCTGCACGTCGGCGGCGAGACCCGGTGATTGCATCGGGACGCCGAACGGGAGCAGGAGAGCAAGATGTCGAAAAGAGCGGGAGCGCTGAGCGCCGGGCTGACGATTTTGGCGCTGGCAGGTGTGGTGATGGTTTCGCTGGGCACGAGCCCGGCGCAGGCGGTGGTCTATTGCAAGACGGTCGGCATACCCAAGGGCTGCGTGGTGCGGCCGACAGCGGCAGTGGTGGTTGCGCCGGCCGCCGCGGTCGCGGTCGCGACACCCGGGGTCGGTGCGCCCGGTGTCGGCGTGCGCGCGGGCACGCCGATGAATCGCGGTGGTCCGGTCAACCGCGTCGGCGTGCGCTGAGAAAGACGAAAGAGTTCGGGCGAAGGAGCGTTGCGGACGACCCCCCCCGTCTTCCGCAGGCAAATCATCCGGCCCGTCCCTCTCTCCGCGCGTCCCACACGTTCGGAGAGGGGGCTTTTCAGCCGACGGCGGCACCGCTGTCGGGGAAAATCTGCGGCAATTGCAGCCGCACGCGCGTGCCTGAGGAATCCGAGCTCAGATCGAGCATCGCTCCGCAGCGCGCGGCACGGCTCCTCATGTTGCGAAGGCCGCGCGCGGTCTGGCTCGCGTCGGTGGCTCCGCCGCTGCCGACCGACGCAGCACCGTTCGCAAAGCCCTTGCCGTCATCCGCGACCTTGATCACACCGTACGGTCCCTGACCTTCGTCGACCGTCTCGATGGTGACCGCGATGCGGCGGGCCTCTGCGTGCTTGACCGCATTGGTCACGGCCTCGTCGAGGATGCGCACGATCTGGATGACATGCCATGGCCTGAGCTCGGGATGCAGCGGCAGCCCCTGCGGCGTGGCCACGTGCCAGTCCAGCGCGATGTCGTGCGGTCGCAATTGCGCGGTCGCGCGCTCGCGCCAGGAGCCGAGTGCGAGCATCAGGTCGCCGCCGATGTCGTCCATGGAGTCGATGACGAGGCGGAGGTCCTTCAGCGCGGCACGGGCGGCGTCGGTGATGGTCGCACCCTCGTGCCCGCGCTCGGACAGTGCCACGATGCTGATGAGCTGGCCACCGAGGCCGTCATGCAGGTCGCGCATCAGCCGCGTGCGCTCATTGGCGAGCGCGGCGGCCCGTGCACGCTCCTCCTCGCGGGCAAAGCTCGCCTTCAGCCGCTCCTCAGCCTCGCGTATGCGCGTCACGAGCTGGTCGGCAAAGCTGTCGACCTGGTTCAGCGCGCGCGCGAACCGCCAGGTCAAGCCGGCGCCGATCGCGACCAGCATCGCCGAATAGGACAGGCGCGAGAGGAAGATGCGCTCGTCGGTCACGATCTCGAACACCGACAGGATGTCATGGACCCAGCAGATCAGCACGATGGTCACCGCGCAGCCGAGCGTGAAGCTTGCCGCGTCCTGCCGCCGCACCACCGCGGCGGTAGTGACGCAGGCCATCAGGAGCAGGCAGAGACCGACAGTGGGAATCCCCAACAGGAGAAACAGAATGCGCGGCAGCGGCGGGCCGGCGATCAGTCCGACACCGAACACGACGAGCCCCGGCGCGAACAGCAGCATGCCGTAACGCGGCCAGCGCCAGCCGAAGAACAGCACGCCGAAGACGACGACCAGGGCGCTCTCGATCGGTGCGGACGCGAGCAACACCGCGGCGAGCCGGGACGTGTTGACGGGGGGCACCGGTGGCGGCGCGAAGGCCTGCACTACGCCGAATACCATCGCCACGGCCAGGACGCCGTAAACCGGCTCGCGGCGGCGCATTAGCCACATGATCGCCAGGATCACGGCGAGGATCGACTGCCAGGCCGAGAACACCACCGGCAACGTGACGAACATCAGCGTGCGTGTCTCGTAGGCCGGCCGCAAGGCCGCATCCGGCCCGACATAGACGGTGTCGAGGAAGCCCTTGAGCGGTCCCCAAACCAACAGCCGCACGGTGATCTCGTTCGCACCCTCGCGCAGCAGCGAGGACGGGATCGCCCCGATCTGCGGAGTGTTGCGGTCGGGCCGGTTGGCGTTGGCATCGCGTCGGGAATCCAGGATGACGACGCCGTTGATTGAGACTTCCACCGCGTTGCTGAAGCGCGGCAGGAATACCGACCATCCCGACGCCACATCGCCGCGGCGGAACGTGAAGGCGCCGGTATAGAGCGGCGGGTCGGCTAGGGAATAGCGTGAGGACGTGAAATGCGGCAGCGTCACGGGACGCGCCACGCCGTCCTCGCGCAGCGAAAATTCGCCAAGTGCAAAGTCGTCGGGGTCGCTGGGCTGGAGCAGCCGCAGCCCGAGGACGGTCGCGACCACTATGAGCGCCTGGAGCAGCAGATAGGGCACGAGGCGCGAGACCAGCAGCCGGCGCCGCGCGGGTTTGACCGTTGCCTTCGCCGCGATTTCGCTCACAGCTTGATCAGGCCCTGCTGCACCGCTTCGAACACCGCTTCGCTGCGGGTGTGCACCTCGAGCTTGCGATAGATGTTCTTGATGTGGCCGGGCACGGTCTGCCTGGAGAGGCCGAGATGGCTCGCGATCTCGGCGTAGCTGAAACCCTTGGCGATGCCCCAAAGGATGTCGATCTCGCGTGGGGTGAGCCTTGCGGTGTTGAGCGCGGGACCCGGCGGAGGCTCGGCTGAATTCTGCGCGGTACCTTGCGTTCTGCGCACGATGAAGCGGGCGATCGAGGCCGAGATCGGCGAATGGCCGGCGACCAGATCGCGCACGGTGGTTGCGATATCAGTGGGGAACGCATCCTTCAGGAGGTAGCCGGTGGCGCCGACCGTGATCGCGGAGATCACACTCTCTTCGTCGCCGAGCGCCGAGATCACCATGATCTCGGTGTCAGGAAAACGTTGCCTTGTCTCGCGGATCAGCTCGACGCCGTGGCCGTCGGGCAACCGCAGATCGGTAAGCAGCACGCGCGGCGCCCGCTCGCCGAGTCCGGCGCGGGCCTCCGCGAGCGTGCCGGCGCTGCGCACCTCGTAGCCGGCCTTGACCAGCGCGTCGTGGAGCCGCCAGCAGGTCGGCGCGTCGTCCTCGACGAGGAGGATGGTGATGGCTTCACCCGTCTCGCCCTGTTTGGTCATGATCATCGTCCTGCACCGCGTGTCCCCCGCGGCGCAGGGCCAAGTTTAGCTGCGGTGCGGGCGCCGCGACACCCATAATCATGGGGGCGCAAGATCTTGGGGGCGCAAGGCATCGGTCTGGCGTTCCCGACGCGATGCCTACTGCTTCGTCGCGGTCGGCTTGTCCGGCGGTATGGCGGGCTCGGCAGTCGCTGCACCAGATGCGCGCGGTATCGGCATTGTTCTTGTAGAACTGCTGATACGGCCCCTTGATCACGTCGAGCTTCGTCGGCCGCAGCCATTCCGCCGAAGGTTCGGCCTGACGCCCACGGCGGCACCGGGAAGTGAGATAGGCCACAGACGGGTTGACTTACGGGAGGAGACCCTCGAAATCTTCCCGGAGCCAGCCCAGGGCCTCCTTGACGGATTGAAGCCTGCACCATGGTCGGATTGATCCTCCCGGCTCCGATGTCACGCCTGCAGCGTCTGGCCGGCCGCGTTGCGCTGGCGGTTGCCCTGATGCTGGCGGCGGCCTCGACTGCGCAGGCCGACAAGCGGGTGGCGCTGGTCCTTGGCGTGTCCAACTACCAGAGCGTCGCGCGGCT
>NZ_JBVVPT010000035.1:0-75362 GCF_055811715.1 Bradyrhizobium sp. WSM4872
ACCACCACCTCCGCCGCCACCACCGCCGGCATCGCGCATCGACGAGATGTAGCGGGGATCGGTCTGCTTCATGTAGGTGGGCGAGGTGTCGTGAGTGACGCTGACGCGGCTTCTGCCGCTCGGCGTTGGCTGCTCGATCAGGATGCCGCAGCCCTCGAAGAAAGCGGAATCGCAGCCATAGGTCCGGAATTGAGCCGCGTTGGCACTGGTTGCGCTGAACGCGGCCGTCGCAGCCAATGCAAGCAAAGCAAGTTTCGACAATGTGAGTTTCATGGAAATTCTCCAGCCTCGATTCGGCGAGACCAGAACGGTCCGCACAGTTCTTGGACGAGAGCTGATCGAACCCGGTTCGAGGGAATAGCTTCACGCCGGCGTGAGCTGCGCCGGCGGGGCAGGGACGTTACGTCGCAGCGAGGTCGCGCAGCATGTAGGTTGCGCTGTCGCCGTAGGACGCGAGCTTTGCCCGCAGCTCCGCATCCGCCGTGACCGGCCGAAAGCCGAGACGCTGCCACAGCGGCCGCGTGGCGTAGACCGACACCAATGCGAGCATCGCGATTCCTGACGCGCGCGCGAGCTGTTCGACCACGACGACATAGTCGCGCGCAACGCCGCCGCGAAAGTCGGGCAGCACCGCGACGTCGTGCAAATAGAGGCAATCCGCATGGCCGGGCAGTTGCTCGAGGAAGCCGTCGAGCGGCGGAATCCGGTGCTGCATCCAGGGATGCGCGAGACCGTAGCCGACGATCCCGTCGTCCGCGACAAGCACGCGGCAGCCGTCAGGATAGAGCCGCATCTTTTCCGCGAAGACCTCAGGCCGCTCAGGCAGATCAGGATGGATCCGCGCTGCGATCACGCTGATCGCCGGCAGATCGGAGGCGCGGGCGGGACGCCAATGCGGCTTGCTCATGTCGATCCGTCGTTCCGTCTCAATCATCCCAGTTTATTCCGATGCGACGATGCGCGCAGCGAAAAATATCTTTGCCGCGATCTCAGGAATACGACGGCTCGCGCGGCGTCCTACCCATGCAAGCCCATTGCATGACAGGAGAGACCATGACGACATCCTCGATCCGCCTCGCGCTCACGCTCGCAATATCGCTCGCGATGGTTCCCGCTGCTTTCGCGGCACCGCCGACCAAGACCGGCAAGACCGACAAGGGCAATGTGCTCACCGACGCGAAGGGCATGTCGCTCTATACTTTCGACAAGGACGCGGATGGCAAGTCGGCCTGTAATGGTGCCTGCGCGACCAACTGGCCGGTGCTGAAGGCCGAAGCGAGCGATGCCGCCGCCGACGGCTACACCGTCATCACGCGCGACGACGGCTCGAAGCAATGGGCCTACAAGGGCAAGCCGCTCTACACCTTCGCCAAGGACACCAAGCCCGGCGACGTCACCGGCGACGGCTTTCTGAACGGCGCCTGGCATTTGGCGATGCCGTGAGCGGGGTGCACTCCTAGCGCAGCCCCTCATACACCATCAGCCCGCGTGCGATCTGCAGTTTGCGGATCGCGCGCGGCAGCAGTTTTTCCGGCTGGTGCAGATAGCGCCAGGAGGTGAGGGTGAACGGGCCGAGCGCGCCGCATTCGTCGTCGAACGGCGCGAGCACGCCTGTCACGCTCACAGGTGTATGCGGGCGGGCATTGAACGGCAGCAGCAGCAGCTCGAGATGCGCCTTGCTCCCGTCGTCGCGCGCGGCGGTGATGCCGGCGATTGCGCCGAGGCTCTCGTCGGCGACGATGGTCGTGATCTCCTCGATCTCGCGGCGGCTGCCTTCGTCGAACAGCGCCGCGAAGCTCGAGTCCTTGAGGTCGCACCCTGCGAGCGCGCAGACGCGCGTGCCGGCGACGCGGAACGGGAAGCCGAGATGGGGCTCGCAGGACAGCACGAAGATATCACCGAGCAGGCCGCGCACGGCGGCCGGATCGATATCGGCCCGGTCTGGCGCCCGCGCAGTACCGCGCTTCTCGTTCCAATATTCGAAGAACTCGCGGCTCGACGGATGTTTCATGGCTGAACGCTTATCCCGGGGCGCAAGCTTGCGGGACAAACCTGTCCCGCTTCAGTGCAGCCACGATCCCTGTGTTGTTGTGCAGGAGGGACTTTGCAGCGTCCATGCCGCCGCGGCGTTTTCGGCGCCCTTGGCGCTGCCTTTGCGTCGTTAACGTTAAATTAACTATGCGCTTTCCGTGCGCCGCCCCGCTGCTATGGTGGCCGCGGTCGCAAGCTTCGCCGCTTTTCTCCAGGTTCTCGGCGAGGCCTGTGCACAGGCGTCAAACAGTTTGGTCACCGGCCGCGGGGAGGGGTGGGGATATTCCCGTCTCTCTGGGTACCGGAAGTCCGACACGGATAGGCAGGGCTTTCCCAGGGCCCTGCCTTTTCCTTTTGTGCACTTGCGCAGGGCGGGCAAAGGCGACTATCTCCAAGGCCTGTCGTCAAGACTGTCGCTCCGATCGCGCCTGAAAGCGAAGCCGCCTTGGATTCCCCGCCAAATTCTCCGCCGCAAGATCCTCCGTTGCAAGATGCTTCGTTGGAGGTGCCGGCCGTTGTCGGGGAGCCTCCGCGCGAGCCGATCCTGACGCTGCCGTTCGCGCTGACCGCCTATATCCTCCTGCTCGCGGTGATCCATCTGCGGGTGCTGCTGCCGCCGGAGCTGGAGAACTGGACCATCGACGTCTTCGGCTTCATCCCGAAGCGCTACGATTCCTCGCTGCTCAATCTGGAAATTCCCGGCGGGGCCGGCGCGAAGGTCTGGACCTTCGTCACCTATTCGCTGTTGCACGCCAATCTCACCCATATCGGCTTCAACGTGTTGTGGCTGTTGCCGTTCGGCAGCGCGCTGGCGCGGCGCTTTGGCGCCATCAGGTTCTTCCTGTTCCTCGCGGTGACGGCGGCGGCCGGCGCGCTTGCCCATCTCGTCACCCATGAGCACGCGGTGGCGCCGATGATCGGCGCCTCGGCCTCGGTGTCCGGCGCGATGGCGGCGGCCATCCGCTTCGCCTTCGTTCGCGGCAGCTTCCTGTCGTTCAGCCGATCGGATGCCGATACCGCCGCAAGAGTTCCGGCGCTGCCGCTGGCGCGCGCGCTGCGCGACGGGCGAGTGCTCGGTTTCCTCGCGGTGTGGTTCGGCGTGAACATCGTCTTCGGCGTCGGCGCGATCGGCGTCGATAGCGAGACCACGAGCGTCGCATGGCAGGCGCATATCGGCGGCTTCCTTGCCGGCCTGTTGCTGTTCACGCTGTTCGATCCCGTGCCGCGCGTGCGAAGCGATGCTGCGGATGCGTCATCACAGGACATTTCAGACCGCATTTGAAGCGGCGCTTGCGGCGCCGCCCGAATTCATCCATCATTCCCGAGAAGAATGTTCCGAAGCGACAGGCCACTAGCGGCTTTGCTTCGCAAAGCGCCCGAGCGTGAAACCGGCGCTGAAACTGTTAGTTGAAGACTCGAAGAACAAGTCCGGACCGCGAACAGCGGACGGTTGCGATTCAGGGAGGCGACAATGACGGTACGTTCGATTCTCAATACCAAGGGCCACCAGATCATGAGCGTCGAGCCGGACGCGAAGCTGGCGGTCGCGGTCAAACTGCTCGGCGAGAAGAAGATCGGCGCTGTGCTGGTGATGAACCAGAGCCGGCTGGAAGGCATCCTCTCGGAGCGCGACATCGTGCGGGTGATCGGCGAGCGCGGCGCCGGCGCGCTGGAGGAGCCGGTCTCTCAGGTCATGACCCGCAAAGTGGTCACCTGCAAAGAGACCGACACGGTCGCGGAGCTCATGGAGATGATGACCACCGGCAAGTTCCGCCATCTGCCCGTGGTCGACAACGGCAAGGTGGTCGGCCTGATCTCGATCGGCGACATCGTCAAGCGTCGGGTGCAGGAATACGAGTCCGAGCAGGAAGCTCTGCGCGACTACATCAAGACCGCCTGATCAGTAAGACCGCCTGATCAGGCCTGCTGGTCGGCTTTGGGCGCGGCGCCCTCGGGCGCCGGCGCAAGTTCCTGGATTGCCTCCTGGATGGACTCCAGCGCGCGCTCGGCAGCGCGGGTGCCCAGGGCGATGAGGTCCTCGGAGCGGTGGAAATCGAACCAGCCGAATTGACCGATCCGCGGTGTGATCAGCATATCGGGCGGATCGCCGGCGAGGCGGGCACGGGTGATGCGGTCCTGCATGATGTTGAAGGCGTCGACCATCACCGAAGAGAGGCCGGGCCGGGCGCTGCCGCCGCCGAAGAACTCGCGCTTCACCGTCTTCTCAGGCGAGAAGAATCTCGGGAAGCGCCGCTTTGACGCCGGCTCTTCGGTCGGGGGGATCACCGGTTCAGGTATCGCGCCGTGCGAATACACCGTCGTCGAATAGGTGAAGATGTCGCTGGAAAGATTTGCGGCGATGACGATTTCCGCGCCGAGCGCACGGGCGGCCGAGACCGGCACCGGGTTCACCAATGCGCCGTCGACCAGCCAGCGATCGCCGATCAGGACCGGAGAGAAGATGCCCGGCAGCGCATAGGAGGCGCGCATCGCGTCGACCACGCGCCCGCGCGTCAGCCAGATCTCGTGGCCGGTACGGACCTCGGTCGCGACGGCGGCGAACTTGATCGGGAGATCCTCGATCTGGCTCTGGCCGCAGGCAGCCTCGAGCCGGGTCGCCAACTTCTCGCCGCCGATCAGGCCGGAGCCGTTGAGGCGGATGTCGAGATAGCCGAGGATGTTGCGCATCCCTTGCAGGCTGCGGCCCCATTCTTCCAGCGTATCGAGCCGGCCGGCCGCATAGAGGCCGCCGACCACCGCGCCGATCGAGGTGCCGACCACGACGTCGGGCACGATTCCGTTGGCGAGCAGGGTCCGGATAATGCCGATATGAGCGAAGCCGCGCGCCGCGCCGCCGCCAAGCGCAAGGCCGATGACCGGCCGGCGGATGCTGCCCAGGCCGACTTTCTCGGCGACCCTATCGCTGTTCGAACCCCGACCCTTCAATATGTCCAGCACCGAAACTCTCCTACGCCGGGACCCGCCATCAGACTAGGCACCGTACTCGCGCTCCGCCAGAACCGGGCCGAAGCATGGTTTATGCCGGTTTGGGAAGCGCACGGGGCAAGAGTATGGCGAGGCGCAGCTGCCTCTCGGGTAATCACGCAGGCGTCAACCAGGTTCCAAAACCGTGTCGGGCCGTATTTCTCGGGGAGTCAGAGGCTTGAATTTGCCGCGTTTTCGGTGAAAAGCAGGTGGCATGACTCTCGGGGGTGACGGCATCATCGGATGGCGGCGCAGCGCATCGCTGCTGCCGGCGCTGGTCCTTGCTGCCTGCCTCTATACTCTTGGCCAAAATGCTGCGCAGGCGCAGCTTTTCTCCGATCGTCCGCCGCCGGTGCCGCCCGCGTCGGTGCCAGATCCCGGCGGTGCCGTCAGCCTGGCGCCGCCCTCCGGCCCGGGTGCCGGACCGCCGAGCCTGCCGCCGACCCTGTTGCAGCCGACCACGCCCAGCATGCCGCCGCCCGCGGTCACGACCGTGCCGTCCGCTCCGCCGCTCAACGCGGCCGTGCCCGGACAGGGCGTGCTGTCGCTGACGGCGAAATACGGCAAGGACACCCCGCCGATCACCAGCGGTCTGGTCTGGCGCGTGTTTGCCGATCGTCCCGACGAGAACGGCACCTTCAAGCTGATCCGCGAAGACCGCAATGCCACGCCGAACATCGTGCTGCCGCCCGGCAATTACGTCGTGCACGTCGCCTTTGGTCTGGTCAGCGCGGTGCGCACCGTCGCCCTGAAGGCCGAAACCGACCGGGAATCCTTCGTGCTGCCCGCCGGCGGCTTGCGCATCGAGGGCCGCGTCGGCACCAGTCGCATTCCGCAGAACCAGATCTCGTTCGCGATCTACAAGGGCAGCCAGTTCGAATCCGGCGAGCGCGCCTCCCTGGTGCCGAACGTCGCCGCCGGTGACGTCGTGCTGCTGCCGGAGGGTACCTATTACATCATCTCGAATTACGGTGATGCCAATTCGGTGGTGCGCTCGGACATCCGCGTCCAGGCCAGCAAGCTCACCGACGTCACCATCACCCACCGCGCCGCCGTCATCACGCTCAAGCTTGTCAGCGACAGGGGCGGCGAGGCGCTCGCCAACACCGCCTGGTCGGTGCTGACCCCGGGCGGCGACGTCATCAAGGAATCGATCGGCGCCTTTCCGCGCGTCGTGCTCTCCGAAGGCGAATACCGCGCCATCGCCAAGAACGAGGGCAAGGTTTACGAGCGCGGCTTCAACGTCGTCAACGGCGTCGACGGCGAAGTAGAAGTCGTCGCGCGGTAGTGCGTGAGCGGTGATCCCGCATGCGGCCCGACGCAGGTCTTCGTGTCTGGTGAATACTTCTCATTCAGCGCACGGATCTCCCATATCGTATTACCGCCAGTCCCGCGTGCGAAAGCAGATGCTCTCCGCTGCCCGGTTTGGCGTTGCGATTTGGTTGGTGTTTCGATTTGAACAGCTCTGGCAGCGCTACCAAGAAGGACCGACCAACACCGGCACTGCCGGCTTATTCCAGCGACGCCGCGACTTCCTCACAGCCGGTGCAAGATACCTATTTCCGATAATCAATTTTAGTCGCTTTCCATCCTGCTGCGCTATATGTCGGGCATCACTCCAACGGAGGAGGCCGGAGCAGGCTCGTGCGTCTGCGAGACCGGCAAGGAGCAGGGGCCAAGCTCGTCGACATGTTCGAAGTGATCCTCACCAGGCGTAAGCGGTTCGGCTGGCGGTGGCAGGTGTGCGACCAATCCGGCAAGAAATTTGCCGATGGCTTCGAGCGCACCCGGCCGTCCGCCAAATATCATGGCGAGCGCGCATTGTTCTTTCTGTTGTCGCAGGCCCATCTGCGCAGCCGCTTGGCGACGTCCAGCGAGGACTAGTCGCGTCCGAAGGTCCGTAGCCCGGATGGAGCGCAGCGCAATCCGGGACCGCTGCGTCCGCCTTCGACAACCCCGGATTACGCTGCGCTCCATCCGGGCTACAAGGCCGTGTGTTGCCCGTCGGGCAAAACACCGAAACTGTCCGTCAACGCGCGCCACCAAAAATATTCCGCTTTACCGAAATTCGGAAATAGCATATCCACGCCTCACTCCGGCCCAAGGAAGAGGGGCGTATCGCGATCGTCACGAACGCGGGCCGGACGGCGGTGGACGTTGGTCACATCGGCGCGAAGGACTTCGCAGGGCGGGCAACCGTGAGTGAAGGCGTCGCGCACACGACCGGTGTGATCGGCGTACGGCAAAATCGTGTGGTCCTGGCGCCCGGGGTCTGTGCGCCAAGTGTTGCGGTGATGTGGGTTGCCCAACCGGGCACGCGCGTCAGCCATCCGCAAGGCGACGGGGGCAATAGTGCATCGCTCCCCGGGGAGATCACGACATAAGCCGTAAAGCCACTGCGCAGGGAAGGCCGTGTGTTGGGCTTCACCTGTATGCCGCTGTGCATTGTTCTTACGACAATCTCGCACAGTGGACCGCGGGTGCCAGCCGGCACCCGGTCTTCCCTGCGCCCTCCTTCAATTGAGGGTGAGGCGACGAAGCAAAGCTCGGGCGAACAAGCCGCGAGATGGCGAAGGTGTGTCTGCGAGTGAGATGCGAATTTAAAGAGCGACGCTGCCACCCGCAGATTCCGTCATTGCGAGCGCAGCGAAGCAATCCAGTCTGCCGCCGCGGAAAGATTCTGGATTGCTTCGCTGCGCTCGCAACGACACTGCTGATGCAGCGGTGCGCCAAAGCTTCGGTCTCACGCGCCGCCTCCGCAACGCCTTCGCACAACCGTCATAGTCTCTAACGCCCACTAACCAACGCCCGACTTTAAACTGTCATAATCGCCGAACGGAACCCGCGCTCGTGCGCTCTTTACACACCGTTAAGCGCGGCTGCATTGGATGCGGCGGGAAAGTGCGTTGGGGACTGCCATGAGTGCCGTGAAGAAAGTGTCGGGAAAACCGGCCGCCGAAATGTTCGACGACATCCCGGTGCTTCAGCGCAAATGGCGTGCCGCGTTGAAGCCGGGCGAACGGCTGCCGCGCTACGAGGACGTGATGCTCGGCAGCCTGGGGCGGCTCGCCGACCACATCGCGCTGCTCAAGGGCGACGGCGCGCTCGAACTGTCGCGCAGCGGACGCTACGTGCAGAAATGGCTCGGCGAAGAGCGCTGGGACATCCCGGTCGCCGCGCTCTCGCCCGATTGCGCTACCGCGCTGTCGGAAGCCGCGGCGAGCGCGCTCGCCAACGGGCGGCCACACCTGGCCAGCGCCCATTGCGTGCGCGACGGCATGGTCAGGACATTTGATGTGCTGGCGCTGCCGACCGCATCGC
The DNA here is from genome assembly GCF_055811715.1 of Bradyrhizobium sp. WSM4872. NCBI lineage: Bacteria > Pseudomonadati > Pseudomonadota > Alphaproteobacteria > Hyphomicrobiales > Nitrobacteraceae > Bradyrhizobium > Bradyrhizobium sp. WSM4872. The sequence goes on from NZ_JBVVPT010000035.1 coordinate 8,338, forward strand.
GCTGGGGCGCGACGCTGGTCGGCGCCTACATCAACGAACGCGGCGCGCAATACAATCTCCTGGACGCGATCTTCGCGTCGACCGACGACGCGGTGGTCTCGCTGGCGACGCTGCGCGATGCGGGGGGCAAGCCGTTCGATCTCCAGATCGTGCACCACAACAAGAGTGCGGCGCTGCTGCTGAAGGCCGAAGGCGCGAGCCTGCTGTGGCGCCGGATCGGCGAGGGCGACACGCTGCTGGCCTCGGTTGAAGTCATGGAATTCTTGCTCAAAGCCGTCTCCGGCGGTCGCGGCGAGCAGCTCGAGATCGAGAACGACGGACGCCATCTCCGGCTGAGCGCCACCGCGTTTGCCGACGTGGTCTCGCTGACGATCTCGGATGTCACTGTGTTGAAGCGGCGCGACGCCTCTTTCCGCCTGCTGTTCGACAACAACCCGATGCCGATGTGGGTGTTCGACGCCGCGAGCAAGCAGTTTCTCAGCGTCAACGATGCCGCGGTCCAGCATTACGGCTACAGCCGCGCCGCCTTCCTGCGCATGAAGTTGCACGAGATCTGGCCGCAGGACGAATGGGGCAGCCACGCCGAGGCGCTCGAACGCATCGGCGACGCCTATCACTCCTCGCGCAACTGGCGGCATCTGCGCGCCGACGGCAGCGAGATCGAGGTGTTGACCTTCGGCCGCCGCGTCGCCTTCGACGATCGCGACGGCTATCTGGTCGCGGTGGTCGACATCACCGAACGGCGCAAGGCCGAGGCGCGGATCGCCCACATGGCGCACCATGACGGGCTCACCGATCTGCCGAACCGCGAATACTTCCAGGAGCGCTTGAAGCAGGCGCTCGACCAGGCCAGCGGAAAGCGGGTCGGGGTGCTCTACCTCGATCTCGACCTGTTTAAGAACGTCAACGATTCCTTCGGCCATCCGGTGGGCGACCGCCTGTTGAAGGAGGTTGCCGCCCGTCTGAGCACCGCGGTCCGCGGCGCCAATCTCGCGGCCCGGCTCGGCGGTGACGAGTTCGCGGTGATCCTGGGGGCCGACGTCAGGCCCAACGAGGCCAGCGCCTGCGCGAGCTTGCTGATCGACCTGCTGAAGGCGCCCTACGAGATCGACGGTCAGGAGATGGTGATCGGCGCCAGCATCGGCATCGCGCTGTCGCCGGGTGATGGCGTGACGTCGGAAGAGTTGATGCGCAACGCCGACATGGCGCTGTACCGGGCGAAGTCGGACGGCGGCGGCGTGCATCATTTCTTCGAGCGCGAGATGGATTTGCAGGCGCAGAAGCGCCGTGACATGGAGCTCGATCTGCGCCGCGCGTTTGCCAATGGCGAGTTCGAGCTGCACTACCAGCCGCTGGTCTCGATCGCCTCCGACCGCATCTCCGGCTTCGAGTCGCTGCTGCGCTGGCATCACCCCGACAAGGGCATGATCTCGCCGGCGGAGTTCATTCCGGTCGCCGAGGACATCGGCCTGATCACCCAGCTCGGTGAGTGGGTGCTGCGCGTGGCTTGCTCCGAGGCGGTGAAATGGCCCGTCGACGTCAAGGTCGCGGTTAATCTGTCGCCGGCGCAGTTCCGAAGCCGCAATCTGGTTCAGGTCGTGATCTCGGCACTGGCGCAGTCCGGCCTGTCGCCGAAGCGGCTCGAGCTCGAGATCACCGAGTCGATCTTCCTGGCCGAGACCGACGCCAATCTCGCCATCCTGCATCAGTTGCGCGAGCTCGGCGTCAGCATCTCCATGGATGATTTCGGCACCGGTTATTCCAGCCTCAGCTATCTCCGCAGCTTCCCCTTCGACAAGATCAAGATCGACCGCTCCTTCGTCAAGGATTTGGCAGGGCGGCCCGATTGCGTCGCGATCGTTCGCGCGATCTCGGGGCTTGGCCGCAGCCTCAACATCACCACGACCGCGGAAGGCGTCGAGACCGAGGATCAGCTCGCGTGGTTGCGCGCCGAAGGCTGCAACGAAGTGCAGGGCTTCTTGTTCAGCGCGGCGCGGCCCGCCGCCGAGATCGCAAAGCTGCTCGCCGATTTCGGCCAGCGTGCTTCACGGGCGGCGTAACTCGGGCGGATAACAATCATAGACCAGCGCTTTGAAGGCGGGCGTGATGCGGCTGCGCTCGTTCTGAGTCTGCTGCATCAGCAGGTAGACCATGTCGAGCTTGGGATCGACGCCGAAATAGGTGCCGCTGCCACTGTCCCATTTCAACTCGCCGAGCGAGCCGGGCGGAGGCGGTCTGGCGTTGCCGGGATCGGTCCGCACCGCGAGGCCATAGCCATAGCCGAAGCCGTCGCCCGGAAAATAGAAGTAATCGCGTCCGACGCCCGAGCCCGGCCCGACGTGATCGGTCGTCATGGCCTTGAACGCGGCGGGGCTCAGATAGCGCTTGCCGTCGAACTCGCCGCCATTGAGCAGCATCTGCGAGAAACGCTGATAGTCGGTGATGGTCGAGAGCAGTCCTCCGCCGCCGGACTGCCATTCGGGATGGTCCAGGCGCTCGCGCTCGGCGGCGAGCAGGATGTTGTCGTTCGGCAGCGGCCGTGCCATCCGCGCGAGCTCGTCCTCGGTCGTCAGCGCGAATTTGGTGCTGCTCATGCCGAGCGGATCGAAGATGCGCTGCTTGAGGAATGCGTACAGCGTCTGGCCCGAGATGATCTCGATGACGCTGCCGAGCACGTCGGTGGAATGACCGTAGCGCCACAGCGTCCCCGGCTGCCGCGCCAGCGGCAGCTTCGCGATGCGTTGGGCGAATTCCCTGTTGTTGAACTGACCTTCGAAGATATTGGCGGCCTTGTAGGCCTGCTCGACCCATTTGCCACCGATATAGTCGTAGCTGATGCCGGAGGTGTGCCGCAGCAGATCCTCGATGTTGACGGGACGGATGGGGGCCACGAGATCCAGATGCAACGTGCCGTCGGGATTGGTGACCTCCAGTCCCACCTTGGTGTCGGCGAAGAGAGGAATGTATTTCGACACGGGATCGGCGAGCGCAAGCTTGCCCTCGTCGATCAGCATCATCGCGCCAAGGCACGTGATCGGCTTGGTCATCGAGTGGATGGCGAAGATCGTATCGGACGTCATCGCGAGGCCCGTCCTGGTGTCGCGCACGCCGAAAGTCTTCAGATAGACCGGCTTGCCGTGCTGCTGGACCAGCACCACTACGCCCGGCAGCCGGCCGCTCGTCACCTCGTTGTCGAAATACGCGGTGATACGGTCGAGCCCGTCGGACGACGGCGCGGGGATGTCGGCGGCGCGGCTTCGCGCCATCGTGCCGGCCAGCAGCGCGGCTCCGACCAGAAATTCACGACGCTTCATCCGGGCCTCCTCCCTTGCCGGGATCAAAGCCGCAAGACGTCGAAGGCGTCAACACGCCTTCGGTTAAAATCGCGTCACGATTTCAGAAAGGACCGGTCGCGGACGGTCTTCGCTCGGCCTGGTCGGCTTGCCGATATGGACGAAGCCGGCGAGTTTCTCGTCCGGCTTGAGGCCGAGGCCGTCCAGCACGTCGCGATCGAACGAGAACCAGCCGGTCAGCCAGCAGGCGCCGTAGCCGAGCGCGGTCGCGGCCGTGACGATGTTCATGACGCTGGCGCCGGCCGACAATTCCTGCTCGAAGGCCGGCACCTTCGGATGCGGCTTGGTGAAGCTGACGATGCCGATCACCAGCGGCGCATCCCTGAGGCGTTTGCGCTCGGTCTCGACATCGGCCGCCGCCGCGCCGGGATTCTTCCGGGCAAACACCTTCGCGATCACTTCGCCGGCGCGCTGGCGCGCATCGCCCTCGAAGACGATGAAGCGCCAGGGCGCGAGCTTGCCATGATCGGGCACGCGCGCGCCGATGGTGAGGATGGTCTCGAGCTCGGCGGGGGAGGGGCCGGGCCCGGACATCTCGCGCGGTTTGACCGAGCGGCGGGTCTTCAGGAGTTCGATGGCGTCGGGCACTGCGGTTTCCTCTTCGGCTGGTCGTCGGACGTGCAATCCCCACATAGGAATGCACGCCCGCAACCGAAAGCGAGTTTAGACCGATTTCAGATGTCAGACGGCGCCGCGCGCCCGCTTCACATCCGGCGGGGTCGCTTCGTCGACGAGGGCCGCGATCGCCTCCGCCGTCGTCGTGACATTCTGCCCGTCACTGCCGAGCCGGCGGATCGAGACCGACTGCGTCTCGGCCTCTTTCTTGCCGACCACGAGCAGTGCCGGAATCTTGGCCAACGAATGCTCGCGGACCTTGTAGTTGATCTTTTCGTTGCGCAGGTCGATCTCGGCTCTAAGTCCCGCACGCCGGACCTGCTCCAGCACCTGCTTGGCATACTCGTCGGCTTCCGACGTGATGGTGGTGACCACCACCTGCACCGGCGACAGCCAGAGCGGGAAGTTGCCGGCATAGTGCTCGATCAGGATGCCGATGAAGCGCTCCATCGAACCGCAGATCGCGCGGTGCACCATCACCGGCGGCTTCTTGCTGCTGTCGTGGTCGATGTAGAACGCACCGAACCGTTCCGGCAGGTTGAAGTCGACCTGCGTGGTGCCGCACTGCCAGTCGCGGCCGATGGCGTCGCGCAGCACATATTCGAACTTCGGCCCGTAGAAGGCGCCTTCGCCCGGATTGATCTCGGTCTTGATGTGATTGTTCTGCGACTGGATCTCGCGCAGCACCGTCGCCATCACGCGCTCGGCGTGATCCCACATCGCGTCGGTGCCGACGCGTTTCTCCGGCCGGGTCGACAGTTTCACGGTGAGATCGCCGGTGAAGCCGAAATCGGCATAGGTCGACAGGATCAGCTCGTTGATCTTCAGGCACTCGTCGGCGAGCTGATCCTCCATGCAGAAGATGTGCGCGTCGTCCTGGGTGAAGCCGCGCACGCGCATCAATCCATGCATCGCGCCGGATGGTTCGTACCGGTGCACCACGCCGAACTCGGCGAGCCGCAGCGGCAGGTCGCGGTAGCTCTTGAGGCCATGCTTGAAGATCTGCACGTGGCCTGGGCAGTTCATCGGCTTGAGCGCGAACCAGCGCTTGTCCTCGGCCTCCTCGCCGGCCGACTGCGCCGCGAACATGTTCTCGCGGTACCAGCCCCAATGGCCGGAGGTCTCCCACAGCGACTTGTCGAGGATCTGCGGGGCATTGACCTCGCTGTAGTCGCCGGCCAGGCGCCGCCGCATATAGGCGATCAGCTGCTGGAAGATGGTCCAGCCCTTGGCGTGCCAGAACACGACGCCCGGACCTTCCTCCTGGAAGTGGAAGAGGTCGAGCTCGCGCCCGAGCTTGCGATGGTCGCGCTTTTCCGCTTCCTCGATCTGCTTCAGATAAGCGTCGAGGTCCTCCTGCTTGGAGAATGCCGTGCCGTAGATGCGGGTCAGCATCGGGTTGTTGCTGTCGCCGCGCCAATAGGCGCCGGCCACCTTCATCAGCTTGAAGGCGTTGCCGACCTTGCCGGTCGAAGTCATGTGCGGGCCGCGGCAGAGATCGAACCAGTCGCCCTGGTAATAGATCTTGATCGGCTCGTTGCCGGGAATGGCGTCGACCAGCTCGACCTTGAACGCCTCGCCCTTGTCGCGGAACACCTGTTTGGTCTTTTCGCGATCCCAAACCTCCTTGGTGAAAGGTTTGTCGCGCGCGATGAGCTCGCGCATCTTTTTCTCGATCGCGGCAAAGTCTTCCGGCGTAAACGGCTCGTTGCGGAAGAAATCGTAATAGAAGCCGTTCTCGATCACGGGGCCGATGGTGACCTGGGTGCCCGGCCACAGCGTCTGCACGGCTTCGGCCAGCACGTGGGCGCAGTCATGGCGGATCAGCTCGAGCGCGCGCGGATCGTCGCGGTTGATCAGCTCGATCCTGGCATCGGCTTCGATGGGATCGTCGAGGTCGGAGACCACGCCGTCGAGCGCCATCGCGACCGTGCGCTTGGCCAGCGACGGCGAAATGCCCTTGGCGAGATCGAGACCGGTGATGCTCTTGGCGTATTCACGCCGGGCGCCGTCCGGGAAGGTGAGGGTGATTTTTTCCGGTGGGGTCACGGGTCTCAAATTGCTGAGGCTGTACTGAAAGCCGGATTCGGATTTGGGCTGTTCGGACTTGGACGGGTCCTTGGGCTGGTCGGTCATGGCATGTCTCCTGAGGCTCACTCCTGCGAACGAGCGCAGGTAAGCGGGAACGAGCGATATATCAGGCGATTCGGCCTGCGCAATCCGGCATTTCCAAGAAACCGGCGCGCAAAAGCGGGGGCGCTGCACGAACTATTCCGGGCAATGCCCTTTAACTGGTCGCAAGGCGGTTCTACATGCGCTTGCATGGAAAATGCACACGCCGGCCGTTTCGCGCCAACCGCCCTGATGCTCGGCAATCTCGTCACCGGCTGCTCGGTGTTGGCACCGGCGGGCATGCTGCCGGAATTGGCGACGGGGCTCGACGTCAGCATCCACGCGGCCGCGCTCCTGATCACCTTCGGGGCTGTCATCCTCTGCATCGGCTCGCCGCTGACGGCATGGCTCACCAGCCGGATCGAGCGCCGAACGCTGCTCACCACGACGCTGGCGGTGCTCGCCTTTGGCAATCTGGCCTCGGCCATTGCGCCCGATTATGCGAGCCTCCTCGTCATCCGCCTGGTGATGCTCGCGGTCGGCGCGCTCTATACGCCGCAGGCCGCCGGCACGGCGGCGCTGATCGTGCCGGTGGAGCGTCGCGGCAGCACGATTGCCTACATCTTTCTCGGCTGGTCGCTCGCTGCCGCCGTCGGCTTGCCGCTGATCACCTTCATCGCCAGCCGCTATGGATGGCGCGCGGCCTATGGCGGCATCGGCACGCTGGGCTGCGTCAGCTTGCTGCTGTTGCTGATGCGGCTGCCGGCGGGCTTGAAGGGGACGCCGGTGGACCTGAAGACCTGGAGCGCGGTCGGTCGCAACAGGACGATCCTGCTGCTGCTTGCGATCACGATGTTGCAGATGTCGGGGCAGTTCGTGGTGTTCACCTTCATGGGGCCGCTGCTCAACAAGCTGACCGGCGCGGGGCCGGATGCGATCGGCCTGGTGTTCGCTCTCTACGGCGTCTGCGGCTTCCTCGGCGTTGTCATCGCGACCCGCATCGTCGACACATCAGGGCCCTATCGCACCTCGCTGCTGTTTACCTGCCTGTTGCTTGCGGGGATCACGGGCTGGGCGCTCGGCGCCGGCACGCTCGCGTTGATGGCGGGTGCGGTCGCGATCTGGGGCCTCGGTTTTGCCTCGACCAATTCGATGCAGCAGGTCCGGCTAGTCTCGGCCGCACCGTCGCTGGCATCGGCGACCGTCGCACTCAACACCTCCGTCCTCTACATCGGCCAAGCGGTCGGCTCGGCCGTCGGCGGACTGCTGTTCGCCCGCGAACTCCTGCATACGCTCGGCTTCGTCGCGGTCGGTTTCGTCGTGCTGGCGCTGATCCTGGTGGTCCTGACCCGGCCCCCGCTGGCAACTGCCGCCCCGGCCTGAACGGAAGCGTGCCTGTGTGCGCAAGGTGCTTGGCAAACCGCGCGCCGGGAGGCTAGAAGGCCGGTCATGGGGACCAAAGAGGGTTGACTGAAATGAGGATGATTCTGGCGGTTGCCGCGGTGCTCTATTCAGCCTCCGCGTTTGCACAAGCCGACAAGCCACCACCAATGGTCGGGGACAAGCCGTTGGTTCAGGTCAAGCCCAAGGGCACCAAGGGGGGCACTACGGCGGGGACCAAGGAGGCCGCGGCCAAGCCGGCTGCGGCGCCCAAGGGCAAGCCACAGTCTATCGCGGCGCGGCTCCAGGCTTGCCTGGAACTCGATGACGGCACCAAAGACCGGCTCAATTGCTACGACGCCGTCATCGCGCCGACTCCGAAGCCGAAGCCCGCAAAGGCCAAAGGCTACGCCGATTGTCGTTTCTTCAAGGAAGAGGACGAGCGGCTGGCCTGCTTCAACGGCTTTGCCGAGAGCATTCCGAAGCTGCCAAAAACCTGAGGGCAAGACCTGAGGCCCATGGCCAAGGTCCAGCAGCCGGGCGGTTAGTCGCTGATCCGGCTCAGCACGGCCCTGAAGGCAACGCCCGGCAGTTGCAGTGCGGTGCCTTCGAATTCCGCCGTGTCGCCATCCTCCCGGCCGGCGAGCGTCAGCGTGATCCGGTCAAGACCGAACAACGCCTTGAAGCAAGGGTCGTCATTGTGGCGCTCGGTCGAGATCTTGACTCTGATGCTGTCGCCTTCGCCCGTGCAGGTGCCGATGAATGCGAAAGCGGAATTGCCGCCGCGCATCTTGCCCTCGGTCACATAGACGACGCCGCAACCGGTGCCGTGAACCGTGTGGAAGTCGACCTTGTAGAGTCCCTGACGCACTGCATGTCCCCGCAGAATCCAAAATACAACTTGGCCGGCAAAGTATGATTGTTGCCAGTGGAAGCAATCCGGTCGGCCCCGGGACCGTCGGCCATCAACATCACGTTTTGATCAAGGCTCGAAAGAATTGCGGGCCGTGCAGCCAAATGCCGACGGGCGCAATATCGCTACCGGCTCGATGCGGGTGGATTGGTGGAGGCCACGCGCGTGAGCGCGAGTGATGGCGTCGCTGACATCTTCACCAGGACGTCCTTGAGCGGGTCCCGCGTCCAGGCGCGGGTCACATAGTCACGATGGGTGATGCCGTCTCCGGTTTCGACGAACACCACGCTGCCCGGACGCAAGGGGCCGTCCATGTCTTCGGAGACGGTGATGCCCTTCTGCCGCAGCGTGCTCATCAGTTCGCGGTCGCGCCGCGCGGTGTAGCGGGTGTAGGAGCTGACGAAGAAGCCGGAGCGGTGGCTCTCGATCCATGAGGCGAACTTGTCCATCTCGCCATAGACCGCGTCGAGCAACACGACGCCGCGGACACGATCGCTGATGCCGCCGACCTCGAGGCTCCAGGCCGTCGGCAGGAAGCCGCCGCTGTAGCCGACGATCACGATCGGCATGTTGGCGAAGGCGCGGGCGCTGTTGGGATCGCCGGTGAGGCGGGCGAGATGGCTCGCCGACTCGTCGATGAAGCGTTTGAGGCCGCCGGCCTGCCAGAATTTTCCTGCGCTGGAATCGGCGGCATCGACCGCCATCTGCGGTGCGAGCAGGATGGCATTGGCGCCGGAATCCGTGATCTGTTGCGGCACCAGCTGGCGGTCGCGCACGTCGCGCTCCAGCGTCGCGCCATTGCCGTGGAAGAACACCACGATCACGCCTGGCTTCCGCACGTCGAAATGTTCGGGCACGTGCATCAAGACGCGGTTATCGTTGTAAGTCTCGTCCTGCCAGAACACGCGCCCGGAATAGCTGCGGTGGCCGCGGCGGTCGCCCTTGGAGATGTTGAGGAATGGCGCGTCGGAGGCAGGGTTGTTGCCGAAATAGGGGAAAGCTGACGACTTCATGCTGACGAGCGTCGTCAGGTCCTCGCGCGGCGGACGCTGGTAGGGGGCCTGCGGCGCGAGCGAAGCGACCTTGTAAGGCGCCTGCTCCGGCTGCTGCTGCTGCACGGCGCGCTTGGGTGAGAAGTCCGACATCTGCCGTTGCAGAAAACCCTCGCTCGCGGATGGAAAGCGCTCCTTGAACTGAGGGGCCGGGAAGCGATCCTCGAACGTGTCGTTGCTCGCGACCTGCTGGTTTGTCTTGGCAACGATCTGAACGTTGGCTTGGGCGTTGCCTTGGACGTTGGCCTGCGAGTTCGCCGCGAGAGCTGCCGGATTGGGCGCCTTGCCGCATTGAACCAGGGTCAGCGACAACGGCACCAAGGCTGAGATCAGAGCGATCCGAAGCGCACGACCGCGTGCGCCGGACGTGGTCCGGTCGGCGCGGATGTCAGCTCTCGGTTTCGGAACGGCCCCGACCATTCACCCATGACCCCAAGTCATGACCACAAGTCCATCGGCAATCATTAAGGCAATTGAGCCGATGGGCGTTTAGGCGACGTTAAGTGTCCGGAGAAACTTCCCCACATCCGGAACGATCAAAAGGACCACGCAATCGTGTCGTGATTGTGGGGGACGGGAGCGGGATGTCCCGGTGTTTACGAAGCTTTATTGCCCTGATCGTGGATTAATGGTGCTAGAGTACCGAAGTGACCCCGCCTCATTTAACCCTTGTTAACCCTGCTTGAATTGACTGGACCGAGCTGCACGATGCTTCCCACGAGGCGTGACGCCTGAGGTTGAGGACGGCGATGACGGCATCAGATGCGGGTACTGCACCCTGGACCGGCCGGCTGACCGGAAGCGGGTCGGGGGTCTCCGTTTTGGTTGCGACCGCCATCGTCGTGGCCGACATGATCGGGGTCGGCGTCTTCACCAGCCTCGGCTTCCAGGTCAAGGACATCCCATCGGGCTTCTCGATCCTCCTGCTGTGGACCGTCGGCGGCATCGTCGCGCTGTGCGGGGTGTTCTCCTACAGCGAGCTCGGCGCCATGTTTCCGCGCTCGAGCGGCGAATACAATTTCCTCGGCCGTGCCTATCATCCCGCCTTCGGCTTTCTCGCCGGCTGGGTGTCGGCGACGGTTGGTTTTGCAGCACCTGTCGCGCTCGCCGCGATGGCCTTCGGCGAATACGCCAAATCGGTCGTGCCCGGTGTGCCGCCGATCCCGCTTGCCATCGCCGTGGTGTGGCTGGTCTCGGTCGTGCAACTGACCGGGGTCAGGCACTCCTCGACCTTCCAATTGATCTCGACCATTTTGAAAGTCGTGCTGATCGTTGCTTTCCTGGTTGCAGGCTTCATCGTCGGCGTGCCGCAGCCGATCGCCTTCGCGCCGCAGGCGGGCGATCTCGCGCACATTGTCAGCGCGCCTTTCGCGATCGGGCTCGTCTTCGTGATGTATTCGTTCTCGGGCTGGAATGCCGCCACCTACATCATCGGCGAGATGAACATGCCGCAGCGGGACCTGCCGCGTGCGCTGCTCGCGGGCACGCTGATCGTGCTCGTGTTGTACGTCGCGCTGAATGCAGTGTTTCTCCATTCGACGCCGGTCGGCGCGCTCGCGGGTCAGCTCGACGTCGCCAGCGTCGCCGGCAGCGCGATTTTCGGCAATTTCGGCGGCCGGATCGTCGGCGCGATGATCTGTTTCGGCCTGATCTCCTCGATCAGCGCGATGATGTGGATCGGCCCGCGCGTGATGATGACGATGGGGGAGGACATTCCGGCGTTGCGCGTGTTTTCGCAGAGATCGGTGCGCGGCGCGCCGGCGTATGCCATCCTGTTTCAGCTCGCCGTCGCCAATCTGCTGCTGTTCACGCGCAGCTTCGAGGCCGTGCTCGACTTCATCCAGTTTGCGCTGCTGTTCTGCTCGTTCTTCACGGTCGCCGGCGTCATCAAGCTGCGCATCACGGATCCCGATTTGCCCCGGCCCTATCGCGCCTGGGGATACCCGTTCACGCCGCTCGTTTTCCTGCTCGTGACCGCCTTCATGATGTACTATTTGTTGATCGAGCGGCCCGTGCAATCGCTGTCGGGGATGCTCGTCATGGTCTCGGGCCTGTTGATTTATGCTGTTTTCCGCAGGCGGCCGGTCGCCGCTGGCATCTCATCACATTGCGAATAGACATGTTTCGACCCATGAGAATTGCGGCCGTCGCTCTCACCTTGCTGGCTGCGGCCGTCTCGTCCGCACGTGCCGCCGAGGCAACCTTCGATGATACCGCGCGCTTCCTCGCGGGCATGCAGCCTTCCGCGGATTCGCCGCTGGTGCCGCTCACAAAGGACCCGGGCTGGCAACGCCACGCGAGATTCTTCGACGGCGCCTTCGCCCAGCTCGAGGAGCGCCAGCTCTCGAAGATCCGCAACTGGGCCGACGTCAATCTGGCGGCGCCCAGGCCGACCATGTTTTATTTGTTCAGCGGCCCCGATTTTCTCTACGCCAACGCCTTCTATCCCAAGGCCAGCACTTACGTGCTCGGCGCGCTGGAGCCGGTCGGTGCGGTGGCTGACCTGACGCGATTGCCGCGCGGTTCTGTCGGCGCCGCGCTCTACAATGTTGAGCGCTCGCTTGGCTCGATCTTGAGTTTTTCCTTCTTCATCACCAAGCAGATGAAGGTCGACCTGCACACCAACCAGGTCAACGGCACCTTGCCGATCCTCTATGTCTTCCTCGTCCGCTCCGGCAAGACGATCCGCAATGTCGAGATGGTCGCCCTCGACGACAAGGGCGGCGTGCATGTCGGCAACGACAATCCCGGACCGAACGCGACGCGCGGCGCCCGTATCACCTTTGCAGGCCCCGACGGCGAGGCGCGCACGCTGTATTATTTCTCGACCGATCTCTCCAATTCGGGTGCACGCGCAGCAGGGTTCCTGAAGTTCTGCGAGACGCTCGGCCCCGGCAACAGCCTGATCAAGAGCGCGTCCTATCTGCTGCACTCCGGCAATTTCACCGTGGCGCGCGACTGGTTGCTCGCCAACAGCGCGACCATCGTCCAGGACGATTCCGGCATTCCGCTTTCGAGCTACAATTCGCGGCAATGGCGGTTCTTCCCGTTCGGCCGCTATCTCGGACCCATCAGCGAATTTCCCGGCCGCTACCAGGAACGCTACGCCGCGCTGTTCACGCGCGCCCAGCCGATCGATTTCGGCGTCGGCTACCGGTGGCGGATGCACGAATCGAACTTGCTGCTGGCGGTGAAGGTGCCAGGAAGCGAGACGGCGCCGGGCGCGGAGACCACCTCGTCCGCCGAGCCGTCGCCGAAACCGCCGCGTCCGAAGCGGCCACGTCCGCCCGAGCCGGTCCCGCCGCCACCCGGGCGCTTTTTCTGGTCCCGTTAAGCGTGGTGCTAGGTAGGCCCGGCGTTACGCCGCGGAGCTCTGGGCGACGACGACCAGGACCTCCGCCTTCTGCCGGCCGAGGCTCCTGACCTCGTGCGGTGTCTCGCCCGAAAAATACAGGCAATCGCCCCTGCCGAGGACGAGTTCTTCGCCGTCGAGCTTGATCGCGATCTTGCCGTTGATGACAAACAGCAACTCCTCGCCCGCATGTGAGGCGCGCGTCGCCGATTTGTGCGGTGGGCTCAGGAGGAACGGCTCCATCATCTTGCGGGTGCGGCCGGTTGCCAGGGGCACCACGCCAAAAGTGTCCTGAAACAGCGGCGCGTTGCCGCCCTCACGGCGGAACAGCGTGTAGCGCGGCGCGGGCTCGGCGTTCGGGTCGAAGAAGGTCGCGACGTTGAGCTCGAGCGCGGCTGCCATCCGCAGCAGGGCGGCGAGCGAAGGGATCTTCAGGTTGCGCTCGACCAGCGAGATATAGCCGCGCGTGAGATCACTCTGCTTGGCAAGCTGGTCCAGCGTCAGGCCCTTGGCGATCCGCGCCTGGCGAATGTTGGCCCCGACAGCTGCCGCTTTGCTGACGTCAAGCACGCATGAGTCTCCCGAATTGCTGACGTCTCTTTTGCAACAGATGCCGCTCGACTGCCAGTCCGGCGGGGCGTGCTGTGCCTTCGGCCCCGTGAGGATGTTTTCCAAAAGAAAACTAATGCGCAGAAATTTAGAGCAAGGGCGCGGATATTGTAAGCATAAGCTCTGGAATATGGCGCGAATCAGCTCAAAAGAAGTGCATTTAGCGTGTTTTGCCGCTCCACACGGCATTTGCCGCGTTCCGCGCCGTTGATTTCCAGCAGTAAACATGATCGATTTTTACCGTCCGGGCTGCCGATGGGCTCCGCGGACAGAACCAACTGCTTTCCCTGGCGCCGGTACTTTTTGGAGACATCGATGACCGTAGCAGACGACGTAACCCTGAACGTAGCGCCGGACGAGGCGGCGAGCTTGCGGCGGATCGTGTGGTCGAGCGTGATCGGCACCGCGGTCGAATGGTACGACTTCCTCATCTACGGCACGGCGACTGCGCTGGTCTTCAACAAGGTCTTCTTCGCTGCCGGCAATCCCGCGCTCGCCACCATCGCGGCCTTCGGTACTTATGCGGTCGGCTTTCTGGCGCGACCGCTTGGCGCCGCGATCTTCGGTCACTACGGCGACCGGGTGGGCCGCAAGGCGATGCTCGCGATCACGATCATGGTGATGGGCATCGGCACCTTCCTGATCGGCCTGCTTCCGACCTATCAGCAGATCGGGATTGCCGCGCCGCTGCTCTTGATCGGCCTGCGATTCCTCCAGGGCATTGGCCTCGGCGGCGAATGGGGTGGTGCGGTGCTGATGGTGGTGGAGAATTGCCCGACGCACCGCCGCGGCCTGCTCGGCAGCATGGTGCAGGTCGGCAATCCCATCGGCAATCTCGCCGCGATCGGCATGTTTGCGCTGGTGGCAAGCCTGCCGGAAAGTGAGTTCATGTCCTATGGCTGGCGCATTCCGTTCCTGATCTCGATCTTGCTGGTCGGCGTCGGTCTCTACATCCGGCTCAACATGGAAGAGACCGTGGCCTTCCGTCAGGTCCAGGCCAAAAAAGAGGTCGCTAGTCTGCCGCTGGTCGAGATCTTCAGGCATCACCGCCGGCCTTTCTTTACCGCGGTCGGGCTGAAGATCTCGGAGATCGCCTATGCCAGCATCGGCGGCGTGTTCGTGATGTCCTACGCCACGGCGAATCTTGGCTTGTCTCGTACGGTGGTGTTGAACGGCGCCTTCGCGGCATCGCTGGTCGCGCTGCTCGCCATTCCGCTGTTCGGCTGGCTGTCCGATATCGTCGGCCGCAAAAAGATGTTCTATGCAAGCTGTCTGTTTTCGGCGCTGTTTGCCTTTCCGCTGTTCTGGCTGCTCAACACGCGCGATCCCACCATCGTCATCTGCACCATCGTGGTCGCGATTACTTTCGGACAGATGGTGATGTTCGGCATCGGCGCGCCCTGGTACTCCGAGCTGTTTTCCGCGCGGCTGCGCTATAGCGGCGCCTCGCTCGGGTTTCAGGTCGGTGCTGCCATCAGTGGCGGATTGACGCCGCTGATTGCGGCGGCTCTGATGGCCTGGAGTGGTGGCGCCACCTGGCCGGTTTCGCTGCTGCTGATTGGCTGCGCCGCCATCACGGCGACCGCGACCACGTTCGCGCCGGAAACGGCGAACAAGGAACTGACCTGATCCCGCGGCGCGCCGCTGCTGGCGGCGCGCCATCGGTTCTCAAAAGGATTTTGTCATGCTCGATGAGATAGACGCCGGCTCGGCCGATAGCACAGCACGCCTTGGCTGGACTGGCTTGGTCCGCTTCCTCCATCTCGCCCCGCGCGCGTTCCTGCCAATGCGCGCGATGGAGCAACTCTCGCTCGTCGCCGGCCAAGGGATCGAGGGCGACCGCTACATGATCGGGCGCGAGGAAGGATTTTATTCGCACAAGCCCGAAGAGGGCCGGCAGGTCACCCTGTTCGAACTCGAAACCTTGATCGCGCTCAAGCGCGACGCGGGAATCGAACTCGGTCCCGAGGAGCATCGCCGCAACGTGACGGTCGAGGGCGTGCCGTTGAACCACCTGGTCGGCCGCCGCTTCTGGTTAGGTGAGACCTTGCTGGAAGCAACCCGGTTATCGATTCCATGCCGGCATATCGAGGAGATCACCGGCAAGGCGATCTTCGATCCGCTCATCAACCGCTCGGGCCTCAACTGCAGGATATTGCAAGGCGGCATCGTCAGGGTCGGCGACGCCGTGCGGAACGCGCCATGAGTGCGCGGCCCATAACGACGATCAAGACGGTTGTCGCCGGCATCGAAGGGGCTGGTACGGGGATCAAGGTGTTCACGTTGGCCGATCCCGACCGTTGGGCCTTGCCGTCGTTCAAGCCTGGCGCCCACATCGACCTGCATCTGCCGAACGGTCTCGTGCGGACCTATTCGCTGTGCAATGAGCCAGCCGACAACTCGCGTTACGTCATCGCGCTCAAACGCGAGGCCGATGGGCGCGGCGGTTCGCGCGCGCTTCACGACGAGATTGGCATAGGCGACGTCATCGGCGTGTCACTGCCGCGCGGCGGGCTGGAGCCGGCTGCGGACATTGCGCGCCATGTGTTCGTCGCGGGTGGCATCGGCGTGACGCCGTTCCTGTCGATGGCCCGTCATCTCCTGCAGATTGGCAATGCAGACTTTGTGCTGCACCTCGTCGTGCGCGAGGAGGTGCCACTTGCCGGACACCTCGCGCCGCTGATCGATGCGGGGCGTGTCGTCGTGCACCGTACCTCCTGGGCCGGGCGTCCGGATCTGGCGTCGCTGGTCGGAAAGGTTGGGGTCCAGACGATGGTCGCCTGCTGCGGGCCGGAAGGCATGCGCGACGAGTTCGAGCGCCTGACCACAGCCTGGCCCGCAGCCAATGTTCACATCGAGCGTTTCGTCGCGCCGCCACCGGTGATCGACCCTGACGCAAAGCCCTTCACGCTGTCGCTGGCGCGTACGGGGACCGAAATCCCGGTTCGCGCCGGCCAGACCATGCTGGCCGCATTGCAGGAAGGAGGCATCGACATATCGGCGTCGTGTTGCGGCGGCATCTGCGGCGCCTGCAAGGTCGGCTGGATCGAGGGCAAGCCCGTGCACCGCGATCGCGTCCTGTCGCCATATGAGCGCGAACGCTTTCTCATGATCTGCGTCGCCGGATCGGACGCCGACCGGCTGGTGCTGGACCTCTAAAGTCTAGCCTACCAGTGCACGCTCTGGCTCGGCACGATGAACGCCGTCGTACTGGTCGGCGTGGCCGTGCTCGTCGCCAGATACCAGCCGGAGCCGACGACGAGCACCAGCAGGCCGATGATGGCGAACATGTCGAGGGTTCTGGGATCGTGGCCTCGCGCACCATCCCGCGAATCCGGTCCAGACCTGAAGTGAAAATGAGGGCTGATTTTCCAGCGCATTGTTTTTCCTCCCGCGGGAGCATCACATCAACGCGAGGGGCGGAATTTCGGTTCCACTCCAGGTAAGGACGCGTGAAGCGCGTCGTGCTTAGGACGCGTTGACGCCGCGCCAGCGGCCGTAACGCCAGGGCGAGTACCAGCGCGCGCCCTGTGGCGCGGTGAGGGGCACGTTGTCGATGCCCGAGGTGCCGAAGGGGTTGCAACGGAGCAGGCGCGCGAGCGTCATCCAGCCGCCGCCCCATAGCCCGAACCGTTCGATCGCCTCATCGCCATAGGTGGAGCAGGTCGGTAGGTGCCGGCAGTTGTAGCCAACCAGCGGCGAGAGCGTGTGGCGGTAGATCCAGATCAGCGCGCGGCCGAATCTGCGCGGAAGCCGGAGCGCGCCCGCGACGGAATTGGAACAGTGCTCGCAGGCTGATTGCTTCATGGGCGCTTTGCCGAGATCGTGGGCGAGGTTCTGCGCGGTTCCGGCGCAGGGAACTATAAGCTGTTGTTTGTACGTCATATTTTGCGTGCTTTTTGGGAGCAGTGCAGCAAGTGCCTATGGACGAGCTGTATTCCCCCGGATACCATTTTTGTGACGTTCATGTGAGACTCATTGGAACGTCAGAACGGGGCTTGGCTGAGTCGGCTCGCCGTAAGGCTTGGGCTAAAGCTTGGGACTTGGGGAAGGGACCAGTTTGAAACTTCTGAAGGCGCTCAAACTTCGCGGCTGGTTGCTGGTGGGAACCGCTGCTTGTGGAGTCGTGCTGGCTGGCGCCGTCGCGACGCTCGGGTCGTCGGCTCGGGCCGGTGTTGCCCTCGAAGAGCGCAAGCTGCCAATGAAGTTCGTCTGGGTCGCCTGCGAGCCGAATTGCCGCGGGTGGGTCAGTGCGGTCGGCATCATCACCGCCGATACGCCCAAAGACTTCGAAGAGTTTTCCCGCGGACGCCAGCTCGGCGGCGCCACCGTGGTGCTCGATTCCAGCGGTGGTTCCGTCAACGACGCGATCACGCTCGGCCGGCGCTTCCGCAATCTCGGACTCTTAACCACGGTCGGTATCAGCATTCAGAACCGCGGCGGGCAGTCGGTTCGTCCGGCGGTCGCGCCTCAGGCCTATTGCGAATCCATGTGCGTGTTCCTGCTGCTTGCCGGCAAGAAGCGCTACGTGCCGGAAGCGGCCCATGTGCGGGTCCACCAGATCTGGATGGGCGATCGCGCCGACGATGCCAAGGCCGCGAGCTACAGCGCGCAGGATTTGATGATCGTGGAGCGCGACATTGGCCGGCTCGCCAAATACACGTTCGACATGGGCGGTGCCGGCGATCTGCTATCGCTCGCGCTCAGCGTCCCGCCCTGGGAAGATCTGCACGAGCTCGATGCAGGCGAGCTCAAGCTCACCAATCTCGTCACGACGGATCTCGTGGCCGACGTGCTGCCGCATGTCGACATCTCCGCGCCGGCAATGGCGGAGCTTGCACCGAAGACCCAGGCGAGATTCGGTGCGGAACCGGAGCAGCCTGCCAAGTCGACCAAGACGGCGGAAGCCTTGGTGCCGACGGGCGGCGTGGCCACGCCGGTTGCGGCGTCGCAAAAATAGCCTCAAATCTCTGATCTTATTTCCGGGACCAGCGACGAGCCCGGGATCGGCCTCCGCAATCAGCCTTGCGCCGCAGCCGGCTGCTTCGCCTTCGCCTCGATCTGGCCAATGGCATCGACCACGGCATCGAAGGTCAGGAGCGTCGAGGCGTGGCGCGCCTTGTAGTCGCGGACCGGCTCGAGGAACTTGATCTCTTCCCATTTGCCTTCGGGAGGCGCGCCGTTCTCCTTCAGCATCTTGCGAACAGTTTCGCGTAACTCACGGAGTTCGCTCGCAGTCGATCCGACGATCTGACTTGCCATGATGGATGAAGAAGCCTGTCCCAGCGCGCAAGCCTTCACGTCGTGGGCGAAGTCGGTGACCTTGTCGCCCTCCATTTTGAGGTCGATCTTGACGGTCGAGCCGCACAGCTTGGAGTGGGCGGTGGCGGTGGCATCGGGATCCGACAACCGTCCGAGCCGCGGAATATTCCCGGCCAGTTCGATGATCCGCTTGTTATAAATGTCGTTCAGCATGTGATGGAGTCCAGCAGGATCGGCCTTGGCGTGCGCCGTCCACGGCCCTATATAGGGTCGGAACTGGCGGAAAAACAGTCCAGCGCTGCGGCAGTGGTGTGATCCAGAACCGTGCTGCCGGCGTTAATTTGAAGACCTTTTCGCCGAAACTGTTCTCTCAGGCGTCCGGCGGCTCGCCGCCCCGTCTGCCGGTGACACTCCGGCCGCAAGGCCGTCGAACGGAGTAGACATGGACGCTACAATCAAATCCATCCGCCCCAACAAGCCCTCCGACCGGCAGCCCGAGAGCCGTCCGGCGGAGCTTGATCCTTCCGAATTCCTCGCCGCCGCCGTCCGCGCCGACCAGCCGCGCCCGGCGCGCGCCGAGGCCGAGCAGGCGGTGAAGACGCTGCTCGCCTATATCGGCGAGAATACCAACCGCGAGGGCTTGCTCGACACGCCGCGCCGCGTGGTCGAGGCTTTCGACGAACTCTATCAGGGCTACCACCAGTGCCCGGCCGAGGTGCTCGATCGCACCTTCGGCGAGACCGCCGGCTATGATGATTTCGTCCTTGTGCGAGACATCGAGTTCACCTCGCAATGCGAGCATCACATGATGCCGTTCTACGGCAAGGCGCACATCGCCTACACGCCGGTGGAACGCGTGGTCGGCCTCTCGAAGCTTGCGCGCCTCACCGACATCTTCGCCCGCCGGCTCCAGACCCAGGAGCATATGACCGCGCAGATCGCGGCGGCGATCGACGAGAGCCTCAAGCCGCGCGGCGTTGCCGTGCTGATCGAGGCCGAGCATACCTGCATGTCGGTGCGCGGCGTCGCCAAGCATGGCGCCTCCACCTTCACCAGCCGCTTCACCGGCATGTTCCGCGACAATCCGGCGGAGCAGGCTCGTTTTCTGTCCCTGGTGCGAGGCCTGCAGCGCTGACCTCGCGAATAGACCGGCGAGGGCACTGTGTCCGCTCACTCCCATGAAACCGAGGAAGGTCTCGCCTTCCTTCCCAGGTTCGACGCGGCCGGTCTCGTGACGGTCGTCGCGACCGACGTCGCCACCGGCGACGTTCTGATGGTCGCGCACATGAACGACGAGGCGCTGCGCAAGACCATTGCGACCGGCGAGGCCTGGTATTTCAGCCGCTCGCGCAATGCCTTGTGGCGAAAAGGTGAGACCTCGGGTCAGACCCAGCGCGTGGTCGAGATCCGCACCGATTGCGATCAGGATGCGGTCTGGCTCCGCGTCGAGCAGATCGGCGCGGCGTGTCACACTGGCCGCCGGTCCTGCTTCTACCGCAAGGTCGAGGCCGAAGACGGCGGCGCCAGGCTCGTCTTTGTCGATGCGGACAGGCTGTTCGATCCGGACGCGGTGTACAAGAAATAGTCCTTCCGTCCTGCGGAGGTGCTGGCCCGGATTTACCCCGCATTAACCATATCTGTCCCACGGTGAGACGACAGGGCGCCGAATTGCCGGCGCCACTCAACGCCATGCGGGCGGGCACATCATCATGTCGGTCGACACTTCCAGTGCCTCTCAGACGGCGGTTCTCGATCCGTCGCGGGCACGCGTCGCCGGTGCGATCAAGCAGGCCTCGAACGTCGCTGGCGTCAGCTTCCAGTACATGCTGACCACCGCCAAGATGGAATCGGATTTCGATCCCGCGGCGGGGGCGACTACGTCATCCGCGCACGGGCTCTATCAGTTCATCGAGCAGACCTGGCTCGGCACGGTCAAGGAAGCGGGCACCCAGCTCGGCTATGGCAATTATTCCGACGCCATCACCAGGACGTCGTCGGGCACCTACACCGTCGATGATCCCGCGATGAAGCGGTCGATCATGAAGCTGCGCGACGATCCGGAGGCCGCCTCCAGCATGGCGGCGGCGCTGACGCAGTCGAACAGCTTCAAGCTCACCGGCCTGCTCGGCCGCAGGCCGTCCGACAGCGAACTCTACATGGCGCATTTCATGGGCGTCGGCGGCGCCGCGAAACTGATCGCCAATGCCGAGGACAATCCGCAAGCGGTCGGCGCGCGGTTGTTTCCCAACGCGGCGTCCGCCAATCGCTCGATCTTCTACGCCAAGGACGGCCGCGCGCGCAGCGTCTCCGAGGTCTATTCCGTGCTGGATGCACGCTACGCCGGCGCGGCAAATTCGAAAACCACTCGCAGCGCGATGGCGATGTATGGTGGCACGCCGTCGACCACGCAGGTCGCGAGCGCCAACGGCATACAGCCTGCCGCGCCGCTGATCGAGAATGCCGCGTATCTCCAGACTTTTCCGAACACGCGTGCGGTGACGCAGGTCAGCGCGACGGCGCCGACGACGGTCGCGGAAAATGCACCGAGCACGCCGGTGTTTCGCTCGATCTATCAGCCCGGCGACACCACCCAGCCGGTCTCGACGACCGTGCAGAAATTGTGGGGCAACAATGCCTCGCTCACTTCGGTCGCACCCGCGACGCCCGACGTCCGGCCGCCCCAGCCCCTTGATCTTTTCAGCGATCGCAGCGGCACGTTCTCAAGCTAACACGCACTCCCGTGTCTCGGACACGTCGCAGCGTGAACGCTGCTGCGCAGGGTCCGGTGCGTCAACGGGCCGTCTTTGTTCCCTTAACAAAACGTCAATAAAACCAGCGAGTTATGGTGAACGCTTTGTTAAGCGTCGTGGTTTATTTTGTGTTGCAGGTGACAAGCCGTCACCGCTTCGTCTTCGTTGCGTAAGCCGGAAGCACCATGATTGTTCGGCAGTTCATCAATTGGATCAGGACGGCGCCCGCTGGCGAGCGGGCCGAGGCAACGCGGGCGTTGGCCCGGGCCTGGCTGATCTCAGACCTTTCCCATGACGACCGGGTTGCCGCTGAAGGTGCGCTTCTGATGCTGCTCGACGATCCCTCGCCGCTGGTGCGGCAGGCGATGGCCGAGGCGTTTGCGCGCAGTAGCGAGGCCCCGGCGTCGATCGTGCGGGCGCTGTCGGCGGACCAGCCGACCGTCGCGTTGCCCGTGCTCGAACATTCTCCGCTGCTGATCGACGCCGATCTCGTCGACATCGTCGCGACCGGCAACGACGAGGTGCAGTGCGCGGTCGCGCGCCGCATCGCGCTGCCGGTATCGGTCTGCGCCGCTATTGCCGAAGTCGGCTGCGCGGCGGCAGCGCTCGAGCTGATCGAAAATCCTCATGCCGAGCTTGCGCCGTTCTCCTGGGATCGCATCGTCGAGCGTCACGGGCATCTCGCCGCGATCCGCGAGGCGATGCTGGTGCTGGAGGATCTGCCGTCCGCAACGCGCGCTGCGCTGGTGGCAAAACTCTCGGAGACGCTGGCTCAATTCGTCGTGGCCCGGAACTGGCTGACTGCGGACCGCGCCGAGCGCATCGCGACCGAGGCGCGCGACCGCTCTACCATGAACATCGCGGCGCGCTCGCGCGGCGAAGACATGGAAGGTCTTGTTCGGCACCTGCGCATCACCGGCCAGCTCACCGCGGGTCTCATTCTGCGCGCGCTGCTGTCGAGCAATCTGGATCTGTTCGATGCGGCGCTGGCTGAGCTCGCCGAGCTGCCGCTGGCGCGCGTGTCCGCGCTGCTGCACGATCGCGGCGGCAACAGCCTGCACGCGCTGCTCCGCCGCGCCGGGCTTCCCGAGGCGACGTTTGCGGCCTTCCAGGTCGCGCTCGATGCCTGCCACGAGCAGGGCTTCGTCGACAGCGACGACAATGCAGCGAGGCTGCGCCGCCGCATGGTCGAGCGCGTGCTCACCCATTGCGAGACCGACCGTGGCGCGACCGAGCCGCTGATGGTCCTGCTGCGCCGCTTCGCCACCGAATCCGCGCGCGAAGAGGCAAGGCTGTTCTGCGACGAGCTGGTTGCGGAGGAGGCGGTTGATCGGGTCTACGACGGTCTGATTGCGGCCTGAATTGTCGCTTATGTCGCCCCGGCGAAGGCCGGGGCCCATACCGCGAGGTCTCGCAAGCGAAGCGAGATGGCCGACGCCTTTTGCAACAATTTCCGCTGGTGGGTATGGGTTCCGGCCTTCGCCGGAACGACGCCTATGGCTACCCCGCCGGCGCGATGCTCGGCGCCAGGATCACCTCGAGATGCTCGGGGCGATCGCGGTTGGTGTCGGCGAGATAGTCGTCGGCGACCTTGCGCAGGCGACGGCTGAGCTCGGCGGAGACGCTGATGCTGTCGAGCTTGGTGTTCTCGTGCACGATGGCGAGGATGGCATTGATGTGGTGCGTGAACAGCTCGGCCGGCACCTTTTCGAGATCGGGCGCGTGCTCGATGACGCGGCACAGGCTCTCGGCTACGCCCGCCGCCGCCGGATAGCCGAAAGTCGCGGCATCGCCCTTGATGTCGTGCGCGGCGCGAAACAACTCGTCGCGCCTGTCCTTGGTGAAGCCGTCGTGCCGGATGGCGACGTAGGCCGCCGACAGCCGGTTGATCTCGGTTGCCATCCAGTCCTTGAACTCGCCGGCGAGGCCCGCGAGCGCCTGTTCGGCGCGGCCGATCGGATCGTCCATGTCCTTGTCTTCGACGCGGCGCAGGACCGACCGCAGCGGGTTGGGCTGCGTGATAACTTGATGCGTGGCGAAGGCCGTGATCTCGATGTCTCTTGCGCTGTTCTTCGCCATGATATCGGCCTCGATCGTGAGAGACGTTGCGCGCTAGATGGAAGAGCGAGCCTTGTCGAGCAGCGAGGGCTGCTGCAGCACCTCGTGCTTTTCGCCGACGCGGCGCTCGGGGCCCATATAGGCGGAGTTGATGTTGCGGCGCCGGTCCGGGCCGAAATAGGTCTTGGTCTTGATGAAGGGGCGAGGACTGGCGACCACGTTGAGGATGCGCTGGTAGAGTCCTTTGGCCGAGATCGGCTTGGCCAGGAATTCGGTGACGCCGGCATCGCGCGCCACCGTGACGCGGCGCTTCTCGGAATGGCCGGTCAGCATGATGATCGGCGCGTAAGGATTGCCCTTGGATTCCGGCTGCCGGATCATCTGCGCCAGCTCGAGCCCGTCGAAGATCGGCATCGCCCAGTCGGTGATGACGATGTCGGGCACGTAATGGCTGTACATTTCCAGCGCCGTGGCGCCGTCCTCGGCCTCGTAGACTTCACGTGCGCCAAAGGAATGCAGCAGCGTCCGCAGGATGCGGCGCATGTGCGGATTGTCGTCGCAGACAAGGAAACGCAGCTTGTTGAAATCGATGCGGAACATGGAGCCCGGGCCGGAGCGGTCAACTTTCGTTAACCATATCTCGCCGGGGGTTAATGAAGGGTTGCGATCGGCAGTCCGGCGAGGCGGCTCAGGAGCCGAACTGCTCGCGCAGAATACGCTCTTCCAGGCTATGACCGGGGTCGAACAGCATGCGCATCGAGATGGTCCTGTCGGACAGCACCTCGACGCGGCGGACGTCGCGCACCTCGTCGTGGTCGGCGACTGCCGCCACGGGGCGCTTGTCGCCCTCAAGCACCTCGATCACGACATAAGCCGTGTTCGGCAGCAGCGCGCCGCGCCAGCGTCGCGGGCGGAAGGCGCTGATCGGCGTCAGCGCGAGGAGCGCGGCGTTGATCGGCAGGATCGGTCCCTGGGCGGACAGATTGTAGGCGGTCGAGCCGGCCGGCGTTGCCACCATGATGCCGTCGGCGATCAGCTCGGACATGCGCTCGCGCTCGTCGATCAGGATTCGCAGGCGCGCGGCCTGGTAGGTCTGCCGGAACAGGGCGACCTCGTTGATGGCGTGATGCAGGTGAACACGGTCGTTGGCGTCGGTCGCGCGCATCAGGAGGGGGTGGATTTCGGATTCCTGCGCCGCCTCGAGGCGGGCTCGAAGATCGACGGTCGAGTACTCGTTCATCAGGAAGCCGACGGTGCCGCGGTGCATGCCGTAGATCGGCTTGCCCGTATGCATGTGCTGATGCAGCGTCTGGAGCATGAGCCCGTCGCCGCCGAGTGCGACCACGATGTCGGCGTCCTTCGGATCGCAATTGCCGAAGTCCCTGGTGAGCTGGCCGAAGGCGGCTTGCGCCTCGCTGCTCGGGCTGGCAACGAAGGCGATCCGGTCGTATCGCGCTGGCTTGGTCATGGCTTCCGGGCAGGGCCGCTGGCTGGAGAAAGTTCCGCCGGGCTCGTCTAACGATCTCGACCGGGATTGTCGAGGATGACCGCCTTCACAGCAGACCGGCAACTGCCCATTCCGGTTTGAGGACGAAACCGGGTCGGTTTGTGCCCAACCCGGCTCTTCAGGCACCACCAGAGCGATGATCCCCCAAACCGTCGCAATTCCGCGCTAGCCTTGCGGTCCGCACCGGTGTCGTCGCCGGGCAGGGAGAACGACCATGGCCACGACTATGCCGGCGCTCCGCCGCGCGACCTTGGTGCTGGCAGTGTCCGCATTCGCGCTCGCAGGATTGGCGCGCGCCGACGATCCGCCGCAGCCGCGCTCCGAGGCGGCGGCAGCCGGACAGAAGGCCGGTCGCGGCGGCGCACAAAGCGCGTCGCAGAATTCATCGTCAGCCGCCGAGCCGCACCGTCTTCCGTCGGATTCGACTACGAAGCACACGCTCGATCTTCCCGGCCGCACCCTCAATTTCGCAGCGACCGCCGGATCGATCCGCGTGTTCGACGGCAAGGGCGAGCCGGTGGCCGACATCGCCTATACATCCTATGAGCTCGACGGCGCCGACCGGGCGACGCGCCCCGTGACGTTCCTGTTCAACGGCGGGCCCGGTGCGTCGTCGGCATGGCTCCAGTTCGGCGCGGCCGGGCCGTGGCGGCTGCCGCTCGATGGCGAAGCGCTGTCGCCGTCCGCCTCACCCGAAGTGAAGCCTAACGCGGAGACCTGGCTCGATTTCACCGATCTCGTCTTCATCGACCCCGTCAGCACCGGATATAGCCGCTTTGTCGCGAGCAATGATGACGCGCGCAAATCGTTCTACTCCGTTGACGGTGACGTCAATTCGATCGCGTTGGTGATCCGCCGCTGGCTCGAGAAGCACGACCGGCTGACCTCGCCGAAATACGTCGCCGGCGAAAGCTATGGCGGGATTCGCGGGCCGAAGGTGGTGCGCCAGTTGCAGCTCCAGCACGGCGTCGGCGTCAGGGGATTGATCCTGGTGTCGCCGCTCCTGGACTTCCGCGAGTTCACCGGCACCAGCCTCCTGCAATATGTCGCGACGCTGCCGAGCTATGTCGCGGTGACGCGCGAGGCGAAAGGCCCGGTCAAGCGCGCCGATCTCGCCGACGTCGAGGCTTATGCGCGCGGCGAATTCCTGGCCGACCTCGTCAAGGGCGAGGCGGACAAGGAGGCGACCACTCGTCTTGCCGACAAGGTCGCCGAGCTCACTGGCATCGACCAGGCGGTGAGCCGCCGGCTTGCCGGCCGCTTCGACGTCGGCGAATTCCGCCGCGAGCTCGACCGCAAGAACGGCAAGGTCACGGGGCGCTACGATGCCTCGGTGCGCGGCTTCGATCCCTATCCGGATTCGAGCAGCTCGCGGTTCGGTGATCCCTCCGGCGATGCGCTGCAGGCGCCGCTGACGAGTGCCGCGGTTGACCTGCTGACACACAAGCTCAATTGGCGGCCCGATGGCTCCTACGAGGTGTTGAACGGCACCGTCGAGGGTCACTGGGATTTCGGCCGCGGCATCAATCCGCCGCAGTCGGTCTCCGAGCTGCGCCAGATTCTCGCCACGGATCGGAAGCTGAGCGTGCTGGTCGCGCATGGCCTGTTCGATCTCGCCACGCCCTATTTCGGATCGAAGCGCGTGCTCGACCAGTTGCCGGTCTTCGCAACACAGCGGGTCAAGTTCGTGGTCTATCCCGGCGGCCACATGTTCTATTCGCGGGACGGCTCTCGCCAGGCCCTTCGGAGCGAGGTCGAGACTCTCATTCGGGAGTAGGCCGGCGCTTGCGCGGCTTGTATTTCCGCGCGATCTCGCGCGCCACGACGGCCGCAGGCTTGATGTTGGCGCCCGCGATCCAGACGTCACTGACCTTGCCGCGCTTGTCGCGGACGCGGCGCACCGGCTCGCCGTGGCTCGAGTAGCCAGCGGCCCAGGCAAGCTTGCCGGTGTCGCGGCCGGTGACCTCGATCTCGCCGGCATCCATGAACGGGTTGTTGAACTGCGGATTGGCGACCAGCACGCGGTTGCCCGCGGGTACCAGATCGGTCGCGCCCCAGATCGTCCACCAGCGGCCGGTCCAGTCGCGCACGCGCCGGTCGGGTGCACCACGGGACTGGAAGACGCGCAGGATCTGCATCGCGCCGTCCATCCAGAACGGCGCCGCGCCGTCGATGGAGTTGCTGATGATGCTGATCGCGAGCTCGCAGGCGGGGATGGAGCAGGTCCGGGAGATATAGCCCTGGAAATGGCCGCCGTGGCCAAACCAGTCCCAGCCGTCGAGCTTGCCGGCGCCGATACCCAAGCCGTAATAGGCCTCGAAACTCTGCGGGATGCGCCAATGATGTCGCGTCATCTCGCGGCGGCTTGCGACCGACAGCAGGCTCTTTTTCGCATTGGGCGCGAGCTGCGCGAAGAAGCGCGCCGTATCGGCGGCGGTGGCGGCGAAGCCCGTGGCGGAGGCCATCGCGTGCGCGGGATTGTCGCCGGGAATGACGCAACGCTCTCCGTACGGCACCCTTCGTGTGTGGCCGCGCGCGAACGGCGCACCCTTGGGAAGCGGCGCGTCCGGCTCGGTCTCGCGCAGGCCCGCAGACTCGATGATCTCGCGCTTCATCCAGGCGCGGTAAGGCTCCTTCGTCACGGCCTCGATGACGAGACCGATCAGCCCAAAGCCGTGGTTGGAATATTTGAAGCGTGTGCCCGGCTCGATTGCGGTCGGCAGCTTCAATTCCGCGAGCAGCTCGCTCGCTTCGAGATAGGGACGGCTGTCGATGAACTGGCCGGAATCGGCGCCGTCGCGCGTCAGTCCCGCGCTGTGCGAGAGCACTTGCGCAATCGTCGTTTCCGCGACGCGCGGATGCATGCCGGCGACATATTGGCCAATGGGATCGTCGAGCCGCAGCTTGCGCTGCTCGCGCAGCTTCATGATGCCGGCCGAGGTAAAGCTCTTCGAGTGCGAGGCAATGCGGAAGCGGTGGCGCGGGGTGAGCTTCTCGCCGGTGTCGAGATTGGCGAGGCCGAACGCGTGCTCGGCGACGATTTCGCCGCGATGGGCGAATGCGATGACGACGCCGGGCTGCTGGATTGTGGTGTGCTGGAATTCGATCCAGGAGCCGATGTAGTCGATCGCGGATCGCAGCCACTTGTCCATTGCGCACCGATTTGCGAGGGGAGGATTGGTGGGCAAGCTAGCCGAGAACGCAGAACAGGCACAACCCTGCGGTTGTGCCCGTTCGCTTCGTTCGAAGATGCGATGTTCTTAATAAACGAGGGTCGCCCCGGTCGGCTTGTCGAGCGCGGCGGCGAGCGAGCGATATTCGGAGCTGTCGGTGCCGGCGAGCGAGGCGAGCTTGTTGAGGTGATACTGCGCCTGCTCGCGATTGCCCTGCTCGAGCTGCCAAAGGCCATAATACTGCCAGGTGCGGACGTGGTTCGGATCGTCCTTCAGCGCGAGCTCGTAGTAGACCTTCGACGACTGGTAGTCGCCGAGCTTGCGATAGGAGTAGCCGATCAGATTGGCGACGTCGGCGACGTCGTCGCGCTTGAGCGACTTCAGCTGGCCGATCGCGCCGGTGTAGTCGTGATTGTCGTAGATCGTGGTGTAGGCGGTGCGATAGGCGGCGAGGAATTTCGGATCGCTGATGGAGGAGCTCTTCTTCTTGCCCTTTTTGGTCGAGGTGTCCGACGCCGGCGGCGACGAGGGGGTGTCGCCACCTGCGGCATAGGCGCTGGTCAGAGCCGGCCCGGCCGCCAATGTCATGGCGACAAGTCCCGGCACAAGAAGCGTTGAGAGTTTGCGCATCGAAGTTCTCCCGAATGGAACGTGGCGATCCTACACGATTGCCCAAAGACCGGAACACCCATCAGGCAAAAACATTCCCGGCATCCCGGCCTATTCGGCCTGCGGCCGGATGACAAACTTGTCATCCAGATGAACGGAAGCCTGCTGCGGGCTTCAGATTGGGTTCAGTGCGTGCCCCCTAGGCTCCAACCTACGATCAAAGGGTTGGCGAGAGGGCGCCCGCCTCAAGATCCTTCCAAGAGGAGAGGAGACCAACCATGTTGAAGACCATTTCCGCAGCCTTGCTCGCAGCTTCCGTAATCGCAGCCCCGGCCTTCGCAGCCGAGACCGGCAAGACCACGACGACCACGCCGGTGATCAAGGCAGACCAGAGCCAGACCAAGGTGTCGACCACCGCCGCTAAACCCGATACCGGCCTCAAGGCCAACGCCAAGGCTTCGGACGTCAAGGCTTCGGACGTCAAGGCCGACGCCAAGGTGGACACCAAGTCGAAGGCGATGAACGCCAACGCCGCGGTCACGCCCGACGAGCACAAGACCGTGCGCACGCATCGCCACCACCACAAGCATCTCTCAGCGAAGAAGTCGCTGACGACGCAGCCGGACGTGACCAAGCCGGCGACGATGGAGAAGCGCAGCTAACCACTGATCCTGCGCGGCGGCGTCCTAGCATTGCCCAGCCGCCGCGTGAGGAATTCAGGCCCGGCCCGTCGTCACGCCTTGCGCGAAAGCTCGAGGTGCTGGCGGCGGGCCGGTACGATCATGCTTGAGGCCCGCGAGCAACGTCCCAGGTTTGGCGGTCGCAAACGAAACCTCGAAAACAACCCCATGCACAGTAGCGGGTCGTAGATAAATCAATGGTTTAAGGGGTGGGCTCATCTGCGGATTTTACGAATCTGTTTGACTCGTCGGGCAAAACACCTGTAGACCTGCATCATTGCAACCTTGGGGCTGGAACGTCTCCGAGACGGACCGAGCGGAGAGCGTAGGCAGTGCGGCGACGAGCGGAACGCGCAGTGAGCTTGGCGTTGATGCTGGCACTGCCGCTGGCGCTCACGGGATGTTTCGGCAGCGACGGTGATCGTCCAACCCTGATGGACGGGGCCCAGGCCGGAGGACCACAACCGTTCCCGGATAATTTCCGTGGCGACACGCTGGCCTTGATGCGCAGCTATCTGAACAATCCCGTCGGCGTGCGTGACGCCAGCATGGCCGAGCCGGCGCAGCGCGAGGTCGGCGGCCGGCAGTTCTATGTCAGCTGCCTCCACTTCACCCCACGCGAGACCGACGGCACCTACAAGGCTATGAGGGAGCGCGCCGTGATCTTCGTCAACGGCCGGGCGGACCGCGTCGTCGATCGTGCCAGCGAGCTGTGCGCGGGCGCGGTTTACGTACCCTTTCCGGAACTTGAAAAGATGACGCGGTAGCGCAAAGCCCACCTTCATCGCTGGGTGATAGAACAAAGCCCGCCGGAGCTGCCGGATCACATTTCGGGGAGCTTTGAACGAAGTGGTTTTGCGTCGCGACTAATCGTTACGGCGGGTTCTGTTTCCGACGGAAAAAAACCGTCGGCACGAGCCCGCAGGACGGAACAAAATCGCGTTGTTGCCGCTCCGTCACAGTCACGAACGATCAACGTTCCGGCATCGCCGCGAAGCAACCCAATTCACGCCACGTTGTTTCCTGAGTGTCGTAATTGAAAGAACGGGGATGATCATGAAGAGGATTTTGCTGGGTGCAGTTGCCCTGCTTGCGCTGGCCGCGCCGGCTGCCGCAGCCGACATGCAGGCGCGCACCTACACCAAGGCTCCGGCCTACACGCCGCCGCAGGTGATCTACAACTGGACCGGCTTCTACATCGGCGGCCATGTCGGCGGCGCCTTTGCCGGCGACAGCAGCTTCCAGTCGAGCGACGCGCGCTTCCTCGGCGGTGTCCAGGGCGGCTTCGACTACCAGTTCGCGCCCAATTGGGTCATGGGTGTCGAGGCCCAGTATTCCTGGCTGCCGACCAATAACAGCGGTGCCACGTTCCCGCTGGGCACGCAGGTGACCTCCAATACCGACCAGCTCGGCTCGGTGACCGGCCGCATTGGCTACACCTGGGGTCCGGCGCTGCTTTACGCCAAGGGCGGTTATGCCTGGCGCAACGGCGGCCTCGGCGTCAATATTGCCGGCGTCCCGCAGCCCTTCACCGCCACCGGCAACAGCAAGGATGGCTATACCGTTGGCGCTGGCCTCGAATACATGTTCGCGCCGAATTGGTCGGCCAAGGCCGAGTACCAGTATTACAACTTCGGCAGCACGACGATCACCTCCGGTCCGGTCGACGTTGTCGGCGTCCGCGGCCGGGAGGATGAGCATACCGTCAAGGTCGGCGTGAACTACCGCTTTGGCTGGGGCGGTCCGGCAGCGTCTCGCTACTGACACGCCACCAACGACCACGATCTGACAAAGGCCGGCTCCCGCCGGCCTTTCGTTTGCCGGGCTCTGGTTGCCAGCCTTCTGTCGTTTGCATTGCGTCAACCATCTGGCGCGTCATTTGCAAGCAAACGTTTTGGCGCGCGCTTTCTCACGCGCGTCATGGAGCTCGGGTAAAGCAAAAATAATTTTTGCAGCTTACGGAACTCGCGCGCCGGAACGCGTTATATGAGAATTACCGGGCTGGTGGGACGACGGACATGCGTATCTTGGTGTCGGCTGTGGTGCTCTCGTGCTTCGTCAGTTTGCCGTGCGCTGCCCAAACAATCCTCAAATCCGAGCCTCTGATGCTAGCACCCTATGAGGTAGCCTTCGTCAAGGACGCCTCTTGCTCCTCCGGCAAGGTGCTGAAGGTCACCGGCGCGATCCGTGGGCTGCATCGTCGGAAAGCCTGCGTGGCCTTGGCGGGGGAGCAGGCCTCGCTCGCGACTGCGACGCCCTGAGCTCTGGTTTCCCAGCTTCGATCCGTCTTTAGGAATTCAGTTCAAGCTCCATCCTGGCTTGGCGATCGGCCTCGGCCTTGTTACGGGCCGGATCCTCGCCTTGTGCCGCCCGGCACGGCTTGATCTCGTAATCATTGTCGAGCACCCGGCGTGGCCCAGGGCGGTTGTCATCCGCGGATACGTCCACGACGAGGCCACTTCGCTGCGCGAGCCTCCAGACGTCGGACTCGTCAGGATAGGCTTTGCTGATCTGGGCATCGTTGCAGAACAGGGCGTAGGGCATTCTTCCCGCTCCCGGAAACCGCATTAACGACTTTGCGATGAGAGGGTTCCGCTCGCCGGTTGATCACGCGGCCGTGATCGGGGGCGACGGGCCCCTGAGCCCTTGCCGGGCCCTGAGTCCTTAACGAGTCCTGAATCCCGGAAAAAAGAATCCCCGGGACTCATTTGGCGGAATCAGGGGATGTTTTCGGCCATGTCGACGGACCTGAAAACCTCCTGCGGGCACATGCTGCTGCCCCTCACGCTGGCCCTGTTCGGCGCCTGCGCGGCCAATCTCTGGCTGGTGTGGTCCTGGCTTTAGGCCAGCGACGGGAGATCCGGCTTTACTTGTCAGCCGGTGGACGTGTGGAGGCGTCGCGAATAGCGGCGCGCAGTTTAGTCAGGGTAGCCGCGCAATATTCCTCGCGCTCGCGCTCGAACCGCTCCTGATGCTTGCGGAAATTGGCGATGCGGGCCTGCATCTCGGTGCGGACGTCGTGGCTCGCCACCCGCGGCGGCGGGAGAGGTAGGGGCTGCGGCGGAGCGGCCTGAAGTGGCTCGGTCTCGACGACGGCGTTGACGGGGACGATCTGGACCGACGCGGCCACTGTCGCCATCGGGATCTCCGGTGGATGCAAGTCATCCCTTTTGCCGGTTACCGATTGGACGAAGGCCATTGTCTGCGCGATCAGCGCGTCGCGTTCCGTGATCCACTTCATGGTGCACCCTTCTTGGAGCTATTCCAGCAAAGCTGGCCGGCCGAATCAAGAAGGTGTTGGGAGGGGGATTGCATATTTTTCCCGGCCGCTCGACAGTGGGGAATGGATGCCAAAGCAGATCATTCAGCCGAAGCCGAGGGCTTGAGGCTCGTCCGCGCGTTCCTGTCGCTGCCGGCCGACAAACGGGCGGAGGTGATCGCGTTGGTTGAGGAGTTGGCCCGCGCCAAACGCCGTCCCGAGGAAGGTGCCGACGTCTCGCCGGGGTGAGGGCTAGCGCTCCCGCGGATTGAGGTTGGGCCGGAACGGAGCCCCGACCACCCGAACCGGCGTCGGAGCGGCCACGTCGATCGCCGCCGTTTCAGCCTGCCGCTTTGCCGGAGCCGGTTCGAAGAGCGCAATTGCCGCGGCCAAGGCGCTACAGCACAGCGTCACCGCGTCCAGCAGAAACATGTTTCGGTTTTCTTCCCTGATCCGCATGGGCCGACAACGGAGGACACCGGCGACCGGTTCCGGCATTCCACGCCCGGCTCGCACCCCGGAACAGGCCGAAGCTTACGCGAAGCTTACGGCGGAAGCCCAAATAGTTAGTTTTCCGTAAGACTACCCGGGACATTTGGCATCAAATCTTAACGTCAGCTGGTTCCAATGCACGGTGCTGGGAATATGCATCGGCAGAAAATCACTGGGGCGGCTGCAATGAGCGTTTTGAACAATCTGAAAATCGTGTGGAAGGTCGCGCTGATCGTGGCCGTGATGGGCTTTGCCATGGTCGCCGTCGCCGGCTTCGGCACGCGCGAGCTCTCGGCAACCGTCGATGGCTTCGCCGAGCTTTCCGCAGCACAATCCTCAGCGCTCAACCTGACTCGGGCCCAGCGCCGCGCCGAGACCTATCATGCTGCGCTCTATGCGGTCTTCACCGAGGCGACGGAGGCGGGCAACGCCAACCGTCTCAAGACCGCGACCCAGAACCGCGATGAAATCCGCCAATACCTCGAGGCAGCCGAGCAGGACGATCCCGCGCGCGCAAGCCAGATCAAGAGCATCGGCGACCAGTTGAAAGCCGTGTTCGCCGGCTGCGATCCGGTGCTGAAGGCAGGCTCGCTCGCAAGCAGCCCGGAAGAGAACGCCAAGGCATCCGAACGTGCGCACAAGGAGTGCGATCCGGTGATGGATGCGGCGCTGGGGCGCATTGCCCAGTTCGTGGGCGAGACCGCACAGGCGGTCGCCAAGCGCAAGGACGCCATCAACCGCGACGCCAGATCCGCAACCTGGACCGTGATCGGCGTCAGCGCCGGCGGCCTGATCCTGGGGATCGCGATCGCGCTGTGCATCGGCCTCAATGCGATGTCACGGCCGATTGCCCGCCTCAAGCTCGCCATGGAGGGCCTTGCCCGCAACGATCTCAAGACCGAAGTGCCCGAGAAGGACCGCCGCGACGAGATCGGCGACATGGCGAAGACGGTCGAAATCTTCAAAACTAACGGCATCGAAGTCGAGCGCCTCAAGGCTTCGCAGGCCGAAGTGGAGAAGCAGGCCGCCGATCAGCGCAAGCGCGACATGGTCAACCTTGCCGACGGCTTTGAGCGTGCGGTCGGCGAGATCATCGAGACGGTAGGCTCGGCGTCCACCGAGCTCGAAGCGTCGTCCTCGACGTTGGCCACCACCGCGCAGCGTGCGCAGGAACTGACCTCGGTCGTCGCGGTCGCCTCGGGTGAAGCCACCAGCAACGTGCAGTCGGTTGCGACCGCTACGGAAGAACTGTCCTCCTCGGTCAACGAGATCAGCCGGCAGGTGCAGGAATCCGCGCGGATGGCGGGCGAGGCCGTCACCCAGGCCCGCACCACGACGGTGCGCGTCAGCGAGCTCTCGGTTGCGGCGACGCGCATCGGCGACGTCGTCGAGCTGATCAACACCATTGCCGGCCAGACCAACCTCCTGGCGCTCAACGCCACGATCGAGGCGGCACGTGCCGGCGAGGCCGGCCGCGGCTTCGCCGTCGTTGCCGCCGAGGTGAAGACGCTGGCCGAGCAGACGGCCAAGGCGACCGGCGAGATCAGCCAGCAAATTTCTGGCATCCAGACCGCGACCCAAGAATCCGTCAACGCGATCCGCGACATCTCCGCGACGATCGAGCGGCTCTCCGAAGTGTCGTCGACCATTGCCGCGGCCGTCGAGGAGCAGGGCGCCGCCACCCAGGAGATCTCGCGCAACGTGCAGCAGGCCGCCCACGGCACCCAGCAGGTCTCCACCAACATCGCCGACGTGCAGCGCGGTGCGGCCGAGACCGGCTCGGCCTCCTCGCAGGTGCTTTCCACCGCCAAGATGCTGGCGACCGACAGCAATCGGCTGAAGGATGAAGTCGGGAAATTCCTCCACACGGTGCGCGCCGCCTGAGTCAACGCGGCGGCATCCGTCCGCCGCGTTGCGCACTCATCGCGCCAGCAGAAATCCCATTGCGAATGCGAACAGTACGGCCGTCAGGACGACGGCCGCCGCCGCGCCGGCGGCGATCCTGGCCTTTTCTTTGATGGTGGGGCGCATCGGTGCTGCAATCTACCTCATGTTGAACTCTGATCCAATCTATGATCAGTAGCCGCGCCCGCGACACGCGCGGCCAACGTGCATTCCCGAAGGTCGACCCATGAACGAGGATGTCAGCGACGGCTGGGCCGCGTCCGCGGCCGCCTGGATCGTCGAGCAGGGCGAGGACGGCGACTATGGCCGCCGCTTCGTGCTGGACGCGCCGATGCGGGCGCGGATCGAAGGGCGAGGCTTCCGCAATGCCCTCGACGTCGGCTGCGGGGAGGGGCGCTTCTGTCGGATCATGCAGCGCGCGGGCATCCGCACCACTGGCGTCGATCCAACCAAAGCGCTGCTCGCGCGTGCCATGGAATTGGACCCGCAGGGCGACTACCGGCTCGGCCGAGCCGAGACAATGGAGGTGGATGCCTCCTATGACCTCGTCGTGAGCTATCTCAGCCTGATCGACATGCCCGATCTGGCTGCAGCTATCGTGAAGATGGTGGCAGCGCTGCGGCCGGGTGGTACGCTGCTGATCGCGAACCTCACCAGCTTCAACACGGCCGGTCCGCCCAACGGCTGGACGCGTGACGGTGATGGCGCCCTGCGCTTCACCATCGATCACTACATGGACGAGCGGCCGACCTGGGTGACTTGGCGCGGCATCCGAGTTCAGAACTGGCATCGTCCGCTCAGCACCTACATGACGCTGCTGCTCGATCACGGACTTCAGTTGCGCCTGTTCGCTGAGCCGCAGCCTACGGGCGGGGATCCCGACAGAATTGCCCGTCATCGCCGGGTACCATTTTTCCACGTCATGGAGTGGCAGAAGCCGGCTTAAGGGACGAGGCCTGCGATTTCGAAGGCGCAGTTGAACTGCTAGTGTGTTCGCGACGGAATCTTGTTTTGAGGTCCGCCCGATGATCTCCAAGCGTCCACCCGTGCTCGCCCATGAGCGGTTCGCCGCCGACCGCGACAATTTCGCGGGCCTCGACCTTGCCGCGCGGTTCGAGCGGATCGAGCAGACCAATTTGTGGGGCGCGGCCAGTTCGGTGTCGGGCCTCGGCTCGGAGGATCCCGCGACCGCAGCGATCCGCAAGATGCTTCCACCACTGCTGCAACGGCTCGGCGCACACTCGCTGCTCGATGCGCCCTGCGGCGACGCGGGCTGGATCGGTCGCATCAAGCTGGATCTCGACTACACCGGCGTCGATATCGTGCCGTCGCTCATCGCGGAAAATCGCAAGCGCGTGGCTGGCGGCGAGTTGTCAGGCCGGTTTCTCCTTGCCGACATCACGCGCGATGCGCTCCCCCGCGCCGATGTGGTGCTGTGCCGGGACTGCTTGGTGCATTTGAGTTTCGACCATATCGTCCGCGCCATCGCGAACTTTCGCGCCAGCGGAGCGCGTTTCCTGCTGGTCACGACGTTTCCCGAATGGGAAGACAATCGC
The DNA here is from genome assembly GCF_055811715.1 of Bradyrhizobium sp. WSM4872. NCBI lineage: Bacteria > Pseudomonadati > Pseudomonadota > Alphaproteobacteria > Hyphomicrobiales > Nitrobacteraceae > Bradyrhizobium > Bradyrhizobium sp. WSM4872. The sequence goes on from NZ_JBVVPT010000035.1 coordinate 44,975, forward strand.
GATTGCGAGGACGGCGACTGGCGGGCGTTGAACATGGAGAAGGCGCCGTTCGACTGGCCGCCACCGCGCGCGCTGATCAACGAGCGTTGCGAGGAGGGTGGTGGCGGCTGGCGGGACAAAAGCCTCGGGCTGTGGGCGCTGGAGCAATTATCTGACGGCGGGATACGATGCTGAGAGTGTGCGAGTGGGCAAGCGCTGCGGTCAACTGAGGAAGGAGAGTGTCTCGATGATCGATGCCCAATGTAGGTGCGGCGCTCTCGCGCTGTCGCTTCCCGGACCTTCCGGCCTCGTCGTCGCCTGCCACTGCATTGACTGCCAGCGTCGAACCGGCGCGCCGTTCGGCGTCGGTGCGTTCTATCCGGCGGAGGGCGTCGCGATCTCGGGAACGCCGAAGGAGTACGTCCGGACAGCCGCAAGCGGCGGCAAGGTCCGCAGCTATTTTTGCCCCGAGTGCGGTTCGACGGTCTATTGGAAGGCGGACAATCTGCCTGCGATGATCGGCGTTGCCGTGGGCGCGATCGCGGTTCCGAACTACCCGGCGCCCATCCGCTCGGTTTTTGAACAGTCGAAACATGCCTGGGTGGAGATATCAGGCGCTGAGCACTTCCAGCAAAGCAGCGCACCGAAGCATTCGAAGTGAGAGTTGCGCGTCAAGTTTCGCGCCAAGGCTTCGCGTCGAGATGAGTTGACGCTGTTCCCGTGTGGTTCCGCTGAGGGTCGGAATTGGCGGCAGTCCCTCTGCTTCGCGTGAGACAATAGCTAGTGGTCCGGGTTGGATCGAACTTGACAAAACTCGTTTGCCGACCGGAGCTAACGATGAACGACGCGGAAATTTTCGAACCTTTCTTGAAGCGGTTGCGGGTCAGCACCGAAATTGACGAAGAGGACGAGGTCGCTATCCGTGATCTACCAATCACGGTGAAGCGGATGGCTGGCGGTCAACCGGTCGTTTCTCTCGGAGACCGACCTTCGGCATGCTGCCTTGTCGTTGATGGCTCTATCCTGAGATCAAAGATCGTCGGCGATGGCCACCGCCAGATCATGGCCTTTCACCAGCCCGGCGACATTCCCGATCTGCAGGGCCTCTTCCTACATGTGATGGACCATGACGTCAGCACGCTTGGCGATAGCGTTCTCGGCTTCATTCCCCATGCAGCGGTGCGCTCAGTGACCCGATCCGCACGCCCCGATGGGCGCACGTGGCATCGGCGAGATCGGTATCACAGGAGTTGGCGCGGCGGTAGCAAACGCCATCTTCAATGCGACAGGCCGTCGTATTCGCGACCTGCCGATAACATTGGACAAGCTGCTATAGCGAGTTCACGCGGGACACTCGGCGCAATTTCATTCTCTCCTGGCGGAATTCCGACTGGAGACGTCGCGCGTTAGCACGCCCGCCGGGAACTAGCTGGGTGGCGGCGTGTCATCGACGAGGTGCACGCCGGCGGGCCGATGGCACCGTAGCTACGGCATATTGGCGCCGTTCGCACGCGCGCTCAGGATTGGTCTGCTCCCGGTGCTTACGAAAGTCCGTCCGGTCTTTCGCCACCGGAGAAGAAGTTCGGCGAGCCGATGGGCGAAGAGGAAATCGCGGACGCCATTCGCGCTTTTGCGGATGCGGCGCCTGTGGCTAAGCGCCGGGGATTCGATGCCGTCGAATTGCACGCCGCGCACGGCTAAGCAGCCATTCGCAGCAGATCGAGGATGTCAGCTTCGCTTTTGAATGGCCGCGGATTGGCTTGGACGAAGCGATGATTGATTGCAATCTTGCTAATCTGGTCAAACTTGTCTTCGCCAATCCCGACGTCGGCAAGACGGCCGGGCAATCCAAGTTTCTTGGTGAATTGCGCGAAGGCGGCGGCGGCTTCCATACCGGGCTCGCCAAGGGCCATCGCCAGGCGCTGCTGCGCATCCTCAGTGAACGCCTTGTTGTAGCGAAGCAGGCTCGGCATGATGACCGGTGTGCAATAGTAGTGCGGAACGCCGAAGGTCCCGCCAAGGACATGGCCGATGCCGTGACTGGCTCCCATCGGGACCCGCGCCTGCAGGCCGAAAGCCGCGAGCCACGCGCCATATTGAGACAGTCGGCGCGCCTCCAGATCATCAGGCTGGTGCAAGGTCCGGAGCATTCCCTCGCGCAGGGTGCGGATGCCAGCCAGGACCACCTCGTCGGCGAGCGGCGTGCCGGCGGGTGAGCACAATGCTTCGATGCCGTGATCCATCGAGCGGGTTCCCGATCCCATCCACAGCTTGGAAGGCGTATGAACCGTGAGGGCAGGGTCGAGAATGATCGCCACCGGCATCATCCGGGGATGAAAGAAAATCTGCTTCAGCTTGTTGCGTTCATCCGTGACAAGCGCTGCTGCATTGTATTCGCCGCCATTCAGCGTCGACGGGACCGCGATCTGTCGAATTTTGGGCGATCGAAATGGTGAGACGGTGACCCCAGGGTCCATCGGGAATGGATCAAAACCCGCTTCGTCGGGGATGTCATGTTCCATCGCCATGATGACGATCTTGGCGAGGTCGATCGCCGAGCCTCCGCCGACGGCTACGACCAGGTCGGCTCCGGCGTCCTTGGCTTGACGGGCAACCTCGGCGGCTTGCTTGCGCGTGGTGTGCTCTGCGATTCCATCGAAGGTCGCGACATGTCTGCCGCCGAGCGCGCGCCGGATCTTCTCGATCTCGTCGGTCCTGGTGTTCAAGGTGCGGCTGACGATCAGGAAGACGCGTTTGGCATCAAGTCGCACCGCTTCATCGTTCAAGGCCTCAGACGCAGCCTTGCCGTAAACGACACGATCGATTGCCGGAAAATTGTGTATCCCTGCTTTGCGCATTTGCGTTCTCCCTGTTAGTTCAAAAACGGAAGTGACTATAGGGTGAAGGTCTGGAGGGTGCAACGAACCACCCGTGACCCATAAGGGCTGCAATACTGACTTTGTTCAGACAGGCCCCGTCACGCGCGGACCGGTCGATGACGATCTAATCGCTTGACGGGTTCAAAAAAAGAACTGTATCATAGGAGGAGAAGACGGCCGAACGCAACGGCAGCGACGTGCCGGATTTACGGCTGGACCCGTTCAGCGCGGTGCCTCTTCGCAAGGCCGCGACGAGCCGGCGCTGGCGCAACAAAACAAAGCCGCACACCCGAAAAGGGGTGCACGTTTGGGAGGACGAGCAATGTTGGTGAGATGGAAGATCCTCGCGGCCCTGGCTCTATTGTTGAGCGGACCCGCATTGGCCGCCGACGAGCCGGGAATCTCTGCCACCGAGATCAAGATCGGCGGAGTTTTTCCGTTCAGCGGCCCGGCATCATCGATCGGTCTCGTGGGCAAGGGACTCATGGCCTATATTCAGGCCTTGAATGACCGCGGCGGCGTCAACGGACGCAAGATCAACTACATCGCCTATGACGACGGATATAGCCCTCCCAAGGCGGTGGAGCACGTCCGCAAGCTCGTTGAAAGCGACGAAGTGTCGTTCATGTTCGGCCAGCTCGGCACGCCCGGCATTTCGGCCACTGCGAAATACCTGAAGGCCAAGGGGGTCCCGAGTGTCGCTATCGTCAGTGGTTCGTCCAAGTTCACTGACGTCACCAATTACCCGCTGATCACCACGGGTCTGGTCAGCTACGACACCGAAGGAAAAATCTACGCCAAATATCTGACAAAGACGCTGCCAAACGCCAAGTATGCCATCCTCTATCAGAACGACGATCTTGGCAAAGATTACCTCGCTGCCTTCAAGGCGTTTCTCGGCAAGGATTTCGACCGCAAGATCGTCAGTGCTTCCTACGAGGTCACCGAACCGACGATTGATTCGCAGATTACCAATCTGAAGAGCTCGGGTGCCGAAGCCCTGGTAATCGCCGGCACGCCGAAGTTCGCGGCCCAGGCCATCCGGCAAGCCTCCGTGATCGGCTGGAAGGCGACCGTGATCATCAATTTCCCGTCCGGATCCGTCGGAGGCACGCTTGCACCGGCCGGCCTCGACAAATCGGTCGGCGTGATGGTCGGGACGACCAACAAGGATGTCCTGGATGAGACATGGAAGAGTGACCCGGGCATGCAGGCTTACCGGGCATTTTTCGACAAGTATCTTACGGGCGCCGATATCACCAACGGCAGCTATCTGACCGGTTATCAGCAAGGCGTCCTGCTCGAGCAGATCCTCAAGCAATGCGGTGATGATCTGTCGCGGAAGAATATTCTGGCGCAGGCGAAGAACCTGAAGGACATCGTCGTTCCGACTGTGTTGCCCGGGATCAAGGTCAACACCAGCGAAACCGAGAACATGATCTGGACGCAGATGCGGCTGCAGCGCTGGACCGGCACGACGTGGCAAGCCTTCGGAGAAGTCCTGGACGCCAGGTCCGAGTGACTCTGGCGCAACCCGCCCGTTCTATCGCATCCGCGGTGATTCAGGAGATCGTTCTCGATGTCGACGAAGCCATTGACGTTTGCGCCAAGGGAACTCTCCGTCGAGCCCCGGACCGACGGCACGCTCGTATTGAGGTCGCCGCTCGAATTAGGGCCATGCGACTGGCGGGTCACCGATTTTCTGCCGCGCTGGGCAAGCGCGGTTCCGGACAGAATATTTCTCGCGCAACGCAATGCCAATGGGGAATGGGGCGAGATCACTTATGGCGAAGCATGGTCGCAGGTCCAGGCGGTCGGCCAGAGCCTGATCGATATGGGCGCAAAGCCGGCCGACAGGCTGGCCGTGCTCTCGGGTAACTCCATCGAGAACGCGGTGATGTCTTTTGCGGCGATGTCGATAGGCGTCATTCTGGCGCCAATATCGCCGAACTACACGCTGATGCCCGGCGGCCTTGCGCGTCTCAAGGACATCGCACAGGTGCTGCGTCCGAACTTCGTTTTCGTTCAGAGTGGACGCGATTTTTCCCCGGCCCGTTCCATTCCCGAATTGGCAGATGCGGCCTGGATCAGCGTCGATGGCGCGCCGGACACGACGCCTTTCCGCGTCCTGACGGATCGAACGGAGTGGACAGGATTTGCGCAAGCGTCGAGTGCGGTCTCGACTGACGCCGTCGTAAAAGTCCTCTTCACGTCCGGTTCGACCGGCCTGCCAAAGGGCGTGCTGAACACGCACCGCATGATGGCGAGCTCCCTGCAAATGGGGGGCCTTCTCGTGTCGCCTCCGGAGGCGCCGGTCCAGGTCGAGTGGCTGCCGTGGCACCATACGATGGGCAGCAACGTCATTCTTCACGGCATTCTCAAGAACGGCGGGACTCTCTACATCGATGACGGCCGGCCGCTGCCTCAGCTCTTTCACAAGTCGGTGGCGAACCTCAAGGAGATCTCGCCGACGGCGATGTTCAATGTGCCCGCCGGTTACAATCTTTTGTGTGATGCCATCGAGAGCGACGCGGCCCTCGGCGCGAGCATCTTCAAACGGCTGGATCGATTGAGCTACGCAGGGGCTGCAATCTCGCAAGGCACGCTTGAAAAACTTTATCGACTGACATCGTCGATCACGGGCCGGCGGATTCCGGTGATGTCGGGCTATGGAACGACCGAAACGGCGCCGACAATCAGCACGACGCATTGGGCAACGGATCGGCCGGGCGAGATTGGTCTTCCGGCTCCGGGCGTACAGCTGAAACTGATTCCTGTTTCCGACACGTACGAGGCCAGGGTGAAGGGGCCCAACGTCACCCCCGGTTACCTCGGCAGGGCCGATCTGACCGAGAAGGCCTTTGACGAGGAGGGGTTCTATCGCATCGGTGACACCGTGTCGTTTATCGATCCCGAGAAGCCGGAGCTTGGTCTGCGTTTCACGGGCAGAATTTCGGAGAACTTCAAGCTCGCGAACGGCACGTGGGTTGCGATCGGCAATATGCGCGCCGCCATCCTGGCCGCAACGCGCGGCGTCCTGCTGGACATTGTCGTTGCCGGAGAAAACCGTGAAGCCTGCGCGCTGCTGTGCTGGCTGAACCCGACCGAGGCGGCGCGGATATCGAACGCGCCGGCTGCGGATTTGACCTGCGATCCCAAAGTGATCGAATTCCTGAGACATCGTCTGCAGGAATATAATGAGGCTGTTGGAAGCAGCGAAAAAATCTGCTCGTTCACCCTGCTGAAGGATCCGCCCTCATTGGCCGCGGGAGAAATCACTGACAAGGCCTATGTCAATCAACGTGCTGTGCTCAAACACCGGGCTCTACTAGCGGACCGTCTCCACTGCAACGAACCCGACGCGGCTGTGATTCGAGTCTGAGGATGCGTTTCGCGCGTCGCGCCAATGCTCAAGCGGCGCTGCGGCGGGCCTTTGCCTTCGGCTTTTCGGGTGCCTCCATCATCCGGGGGCTTTGGGCGCCCGGCCCTGGATGGGTATGAACCTCCCTGGCCAGGAGCGGCTCGCCGCATTCAGAGCACACCATGACCGGGTCGAAATCCTTTCCGCACTTGCGGTGCTGGTGCAACAGCGGCCGGCCGCGCTCGTCGACCATGTGAGTGTCGCCCCAATGCACGAGCGCCATCATGATCGGATAGAGGTCGAGGCCCTTCTGGGTCAGGATATATTCGTGACGCTTGGGCGCTTCCTGATAGGGAATGCGGCGCAGGATGCCCAACCGAACCAGCTTCTTCAGCCGCTCGGCGAGTAGATGGCGTGTAATTCCGAGCGCCGACTGAAATCCTTCAAAGCGCCGCGTGCGCAGAAAGCATTCGCGCAGGATCAGAAGCGTCCAGCGGTCGCCGATTACGCCGATGGTTCGGGCCATCGAACACGGCTCTTCCTCCAGTTCTTTCCACTTCATCCGTACTCTCCAGTCATCCCGGCAAGGCCCGCTCGAATCGCCGCCGAGGTCGCCGCATTTCCCTAGCATTCTAGATAGGTACTGAATTTCAAACAATACCAGATAGGTTAGTCAAACCAGCATAAATCCGGCCAAATTTGACAGTTCGATTTTAGAACTGTAGAAGTGAGAATTGGTAAGCCGCGCGATTGGATCGCCGGTCCCTGACCATCCAATACGCTCTGCGGGAGAAAGCGGTCATGACCCTCAAGGTTGAATTCCAGTTCGATTTCGGCAGCCCGAACGCCTATCTGGCGGAGGTCGCCATCCCAGGAATCGAGCGGCGGACGGGCGTAAAATTCGAGTACGTCCCGGTCCTGCTCGGCGGGATCTACAAGGCGACCGGCAACATGTCGCCGTTCGATTCGCTTCGCGGGATCAAGAACAAGCCGGAATATCAAGCGCTCGAAACCCAGCGGTTCATCCGGCGCCACAACATCACGAAATTTCGCCAAAACTCCTTCTTTCCGGTCAATACATTGATGCTGATGCGCGGGGCCGTCGCGGCCCAATTCGAAGGCGTATTCGAACCTTATTTCCGAGCCGCCTATCATCACATGTGGGAAGAGCCCAAGAAGATGGACGACCCCGAAGTGTTCCGGGCCGCATTTTCTTCCTCGGGAATCGACATCGACAGGCTTGTTGCACGCGCTCAGCAGGATGACGTCAAGAAGAAGCTGATCGATCTGACCAATGACGCCGTCGCCCGCGGCGCCTTCGGTTCGCCGACATTCTTCGTCGGCAAGGAGATGTTTTTCGGCAAGGACCAACTCCGCGACGTCGAGGAATCGATCGTCGAGCAGACCCGGCAGCCCGTTTCCAAGACCGGTTAGTTTACCGACTTGCAGTCCGTGCGTGTTGAGGCGAACGGCTGACGGTAAGCCAGAGTTTACCCTCGGCTCGTTGGCAGAAAAAAGATCCAGGGAGAGTGCAATGGCTGGTCCGCTTGGCGGCGTTCGTGTCCTCGATCTAACCGGCGTGGTGTCGGGCCCGTTTGCGACGATGTTTCTCGCAGATCAGGGCGCCGACGTGCTCAAGATCGAGCCGATCGGTGGCGATATCACCCGTCGCAGCCGGGCCACCATCGACAAGGACGGCGAGTTCTCCGCGCTGTTCATCTCATCAAACCGCGGCAAGCGTTCGCTCTCTATCGACGTCAAGAGCCCGGCCGGGCGCGAGGTGCTGGCCAAACTGGTCGCACAAGCCGATGTCCTTGTGCAGAACTTCCGGCCCGGCACCATGGAGCGCCTCGGCCTCGGCGTCGAAGAGCTGCGCCGGCGACATCCGCGCCTGATCTACGTATCGATCAGCGGCGTCGGCGAGACCGGACCTTATGTGAAGAAGCGCGTTTACGATCCGATCATTCAGGGCCTGTCGGGCTTTGCCGATATCCAGTCGCAGCCGGTCACTAACCGCCCGCAAATGATCCGCACCATCGTGTGCGACAAGACCACCGCCGTGTTCACCGCACAGGCGGTGGCGGCGGCGCTCTACGCGCGTGAGAAGACCGGGCAGGGGGATCATATCCAGGTCGCGATGCTCGATGCCATGATCTCATACCTCTGGCCTGAAGGCATGATGCAGTACACGGTGGTCGGAGCCGAGGCCGCTGCCGCCGATCCCAATGACCGGCCGGATCTCGTGTTCAAGACCAGCGACGGCTTCATCACGGCAGGCACTATCTCCGATTCCGAATGGCAGGGCTTCTGCCACGCGTCCGGCGATCCCGAGCTTGCCAACGATATCAGGTTTGCGACCCCTTCGGCGCGTTCGGTCAACGCCACGGCGCGCATCAACAAGATGGCGGAGTATATCGGCCAGCACACGACCGCCGAATGGCTGGGGCGGCTGGACGCTGCGGATGTGCCTTGCGCGCCGATCCTGCGGCGCGGCGAAATCATCCACAACGAGCAGGTGGTGGCGCGCGGGATCATCGCGGAATTCGATCAGCCAAAGGTCGGCCGGGTGCGGCAGCCGAAGCCCGCAGCCCGCTTCGAGGTCAACCAAGCTGCCATCGGCGGACCGGCGCCCCGCGTCGGCGAGCACTCGCGCGAGGTGCTGCGCGAGCTGGGCTACGATGATCGCGCGATCGACGACATGGTGGCCGCGCGCACGTTGCGCGTGGCGATGTAAGCTCAAGCGCTTCGCGCGATCGGTGATCGGCTCTCAAGCCTTGGCAGGCATCGGCGTAATCGGTGCTGCCGGAACATTCGCCGCAGCCGCGCGCTGGTAAGCCTCCCGGATTCGCATACGCTCGAGATAGGGCTGGGCATTGTCACAGATGCCGACACCGTAGGCGACCGCCCAGTCCAGGCACGTCGTCAGCAGGATATCGGCGCTGCTGAAGCGCTCGCCCATGAGGAAATCCCGGCCGTCGGCCAGCGCGACCTCGACGTGGCGCATCTGCGCCCGAAAATATTCGGCGGCTTGAGCGACGACCTCCGGCGCAACGCCGTAAATCGGGCCTAGCGCATCGGCGCTGTGACGGCGCATCACATACAGGCTGGTCGAGTCGAGCTCGGTGACGATGAAGAAGCACCATTCCAGCCACGCGGCATAGTCGCGGGTAGATTCCGGAATCAACGCACGCTCTGGCGTCGAGTACATGCGCGACAAATATGCGACGATCGCGGCACTTTCCCCAATGCAGAAATCGCCGTCCTGCAGCAGCGGAACTTTCTGGCGCGGATTGAGCCTGGTATATTCGGCGGTCTTTGTCTCGCCGGTCCGCGGGCCGATCGGCTTGGTTTTGTAGGGCAAGCCAAGCTCGTGCATCGCCCAGTGAGGTCGAACGGTGCGGCTTGTCCCAACGCCCCACAGAGTGAGGTCTGGACTGTCGCTCATGTCACCATTTCTCCGCAGCGGGACGAAGGTCAAGTTCATGGGTCCAGCCGTCGCGGCTTTGCTGATGAGCGAACCAATACGCTTCGGCAATCGAGGAGGTCTTGGTCAGGCTGTCGGGAGGGATCTCGCTGGCCTCGACCCCCCTGGCCGCCTTCATGCGCTGATGAATGGCTTCGCTATCGACGCCGGCATCGATGATGAGGTGGACGATGTGAATGTTCTTGGGCCCGAGCTCGCGTGCCATGGCCTGGGCCACCGCGCGCAGGCCGAATTTTGCCGATGCAAAAGCAGCAAACCCCTTGCTGCCGCGGATGCTTGCGGTCGCGCCGGTAAAAAAGATGGTGCCGCGTCCGCGCTGAAGCATGACGCGCGCGGCCTCACGTCCGACCAGGAAGCCCGCGTAGCACGCCAGCTCCCAGGCTTTGAAGAAGAGCTTCTCGGTGGTCTCCAGCAGCGGCTTGTTGACGTTCGATCCGGCATTGAACAGACAGATCTCGATCGGCCCGATGTCGCGTTCGACGTCCGCGAACAGTTTCTGCACTTCCGCTTCCTGGCGGGCATCGACGCTGAATGCGTGGATGCCGCAGCCTTTCGCCCTGAGCTCATCCACCAGCGCCTGGGACTTGGCCGCATCGCGCCTGCAGATGCAAACAATGTAGCCCTCGCTGGCAAAGCGCCGCGCAACGGCCGCGCCGATGGCGTCACCCGCGCCGACCAGAATCGCGACCCCGCGATTTTCTCCCATGCTCGCCTCTCCCATAAGTTCTTATTTGATACGTTATCGGTATCGTCTGAAAGCTACGTTGTAAACGGGGTTTTGGAGTCTCTGAATGGGGCAGCAAACTTGCCGTTTCCTGATCCTAACCGTGACTACAAAATATCGATTGACGAGTTCTAAAAAAGAACGCATGTTTCCCCGCGAGGCGCAATGCTGAAAATGGCGCCGATGTTCGTCAGTCGGGAGGTGGTTAGTCGTGGCGAAGCTGTCGCAAGCACTCGGTCTTGGTCCGACTGCTTTTCAGTATGTCGGGCCCCATCGAGCAATCTACCGGCAGCCATCTTGCCAAAGCGCTCGACCAAATCGCGCCGATCGAGAACTGCGCCCTGGCCATGGTAGCCTCGATCAGCGCGATGGCGGAATCCCCATCGTTTGTCTGGCTCAAACACCGTGATCCACGTTCGGAGTCGATAGAACAGCTTCGCAAAAAGCGCGCCTAACCTAACCGGGAGAAGTTCCTTGAAAAAGAGAAATGCAACCGTCGCCGTGATCGGCGCCGGCGATTTCATCGGCGGCGAGATCGCCAAGAAGTTTGCCTCCGAGGGCTTTACTGTCTTCGCTGGCCGCCGCAACGGGGACAAGCTGGCTCCGTTGGTCAAGGAGATCGAAGCTGCAGGAGGCGAGATCCAGGCCCGCTCGCTCGACGCACGCAAGGAGGAGGAGATCATCTCCTTCCTGAACGACGCCGACAAGCACGCGCCGTTGGAGGTCTGTATCTTCAACATCGGTGCCAACGTCAACTTCCCGATCCTCGACACCACCGAGCGCGTATTCCGCAAGGTCTGGGAGATGGCTTGCTACTCGGGCTTCCTCGCCGGGCGCGAGGCGGCCCGGCTGATGCTGCCGCGCGGCCAGGGCAACATTTTCTTCACCGGCGCGACTGCTTCCTTACGCGGTGGCAGCGGCTATGCCGCCTTTGCCAGCGCCAAATTCGGGCTGCGCGCTGTGGCGCAGGCGATGGCGCGCGAACTCGGCCCGAAGAATATCCATGTCGCCCACCTCGTCATCGATTCCGGCGTCGACACCGAGTGGGTACGGCAGCGGCGCCTGGAAGCGCTCGGCCCCAATGCGCTCGACGATCCAGACCTGTTGATGCCGCCGGCCTCGGTCGCGGCGTCCTATTGGCAGCTCTATCAGCAACCGAAGAGCGCCTGGACGTTCGAGATGGAAATCCGCCCCTTCGGTGAGAAGTGGTAGGACGCGCATAATGGAACTCGCACTGTCTCCCGAAGATGCAGCCTTCCGTGATGAGGTGCGCGCTTTCATCGCCGAAAACTATCCGAAGGAAATGCGGGTCCCCAATCCGGAGACCGACCTGACCAAGGAGCAATCATTGCTCTGGCACCGCATTCTCTACAAGAAGGGCTGGATCGCGCCGCTCTGGCCCAAGGAATATGGCGGCCCCGGCTGGTCGATCACCCGACGTTTCATCTTCGAGCAGGAAACAAGCCGGGCCGGGACGCTGCCGCCGTTGGCATTCAGCGTCACCATGGTAGGTCCGGTCATCTACACCTTCGGCAGCGACGCGCAAAAACAGAGATTCTTGCCGCGGATCCTGTCGGGTGAGGATTGGTGGTGCCAGGGCTATTCCGAGCCGGGCTCGGGCTCGGACCTCGCCACGGTCCGGACCAAGGCCGTGCGCGACGGCGACCACTACATCGTCAATGGTCACAAGACCTGGACGACGTTGGCGCAACACGCCGACTGGATCTTCTGTCTTGTGCGCACCGATCCGGGCGCAAAGCCTCAGGCCGGCATCTCGTTCCTCCTGATCGACATGAAATCGCCCGGCGTCACGGTGCGTCCGATCATCACGATCGACGGATCGCACGAGGTCAATGACGTCTTCCTTGAGGATGTCCGCGTTCCTGTCGAGAACCTAATCGGCGAGGAGAACAAGGGCTGGACCTACGCCAAATTCCTGCTGGGTAACGAGCGCACCAGCATGGCCGGGATCGGCCGGTCGACGCGCTATCTCGAACGGCTGAAGAAGGTCGTGAAGGCGGAGATCGCAGCGGACGATCCGGCGCGTCTCGAGTTCAGCAAGGAGATCGGCCGGATCGAGCTCGATGTGCTTGCGCTTGAGGCTACTGAACTACGGGTCATTGCCCAGATGGCGCGCGGCATCGATCCGGGGCCTGCGGCCTCGCTGTTCAAGATCCGCGGCACCGAGATCTTTCAGGGGATTACCGAGCTGACGCATCGCGCCATCGGTAATTACGGACTGGCGCTTCGCGAGCAACCGTTGAGTGCAAACCAGTTCATGCCGGGGCCCGACTACGGCCACACCGCGTCGGAAAAGTACCTGAATGCGCGCAAGCTCAGCATCTACGGCGGATCGAACGAGATCCAGCGCAACATCATCGCCAAAGCGGTGCTCGGTCTCTAGCAACAGCGCAACGAGAGGATCGGATGGATATCCAGTTCACGGAAGAGCAGGAATTGTTGCGCTCCAGCGTACAGCGCATGCTACGCGACCAATACAGCTTCGAGGCGCGCCGCAAGATCGTGGCCAGCGAAGAGGGGTGGAGCCGCAGGCAGTGGGGCGCCTTTGCGGAGCTCGGCCTGCTCGCCGCGCCCTTCGCCGAGGAGAGCGGCGGACTAGGCGGCGGCCCGCTCTCCACGATGATCATTGCCCAGGAGTTCGGTCGTCATCTGGTGGTTGAACCGTACGTCGAGACGGTCGTGCTCGCCGGAGGCTTGATCGAGCATGCGGGGAGTGATCAGCAGAAGCAGGCCTTCATTCCCGATATCATCGCCGGACAGAAGATCTGGGCACTGGCCTGGACCGAGAAGGCGTCGCGCTTCGACCTCGCCAGTATCGCAGCAGAGGCCCGGCGCGAGGGCGAGGATCACATCCTCACTGGCGAGAAGACCGCTGTCATCGCCGCGCCCTGGGCCGATTATCTCATCGTCTCGGCGCGCACCGCAGGCAGGCGCGGCGATCGCGCCGGCGTCAGCCTCTTCGTCGTGGATGCCCGGGCGGCCAATCTCGATGTGCGCAGCTTCAAGACGATTGATGGCCGCCGGGCCGCAGAAATTACCTTCCGCGAAGTTCGCGGCGAGTTGCTCGGCAGGGAGGGTGAGGGCATAGCTCTCCTGGAAGCCTGCCGCGACAGGGCCATCGGCGCGCTCTGTGCCGAGGCGGTCGGCGCGATGACTGAGTTGAACTCCGCGACGCTGGAATTCTCCAAGGCCCGAAAGCAGTTCGGCGTCACCATCGGCAGCTTTCAGGTGCTGCAACACCGGATGGTCGACATGTTCATCGCTCATCAGGAGGCGCTCTCCCTGATGCAGCATCTCAATCTCAGCTTGGGCGCCGGCGAGAGCGGCATCTCGCGGCTCGCCTCCGGCGCGAAGTCGAAGGTCGGCTATGCCGGCAAGTTCATCGCCGACCAAGCGGTGCAGCTGCATGGCGGCATGGGCATGACCGACGAATTGAACGTCGGCCACTACTTCAAGCGAATCTCCTCCATCAACATCCAGTTCGGTGATCCCGCGCACCACTTGCTGCGTTATGTGCAGCTCGACGCGGCAGCGTAACCAAAGAGGCAGCCATGACGACAGAGGCAGTTATCGTTTCCACCGCCCGTACCGGCGTCGGCAAGGCCTATCGGGGTGCATTGAACAACACCGAGGGACCGACCATGGCCGGTCATGTGATGGCCGAAGCGGTCAAGCGCGCGGGCATCGAGCCCGGCGAGGTTGAGGACGTGGTGATGGGGTGCGCGATGCAACAGGGCACCATGGTAATGAACGTCGCACGCAAGGGGGCGATTCGTGCCGGCCTGCCGGTCACGGTCGCCGGCACCACAATCGATCGGCAGTGCGCATCCGGCCTGCAGGCCATAGCGGTCGCGGCACGTTCGATCACGCTCGATGGTGTCGAGATCGCAATCGGAGGCGGCATCGAGTCGATCAGTCTGGTGCAGAACGAGCACATGAACAGGTTCCACGCGGTCGACGCCGAACTGATGGCGATGAAGCCGGAGATGTACATGTCGATGCTCGACACCGCCGAGATCGTCGCCGAGCGTTACAAGATCGGCCGCGACCAGCAGGACGAATACAGCCTCGAATGTCAGCGCCGCATCGGTGCCGCGGTGCAGGCCGGCCGCTTCAATGATGAGATCGTCCCGATTACGACCAGGATGGCCGTCGTCAACAAGGACACCAAGGAGGTCACCTATCAGCAGGTGACGCTGTCAAAGGATGAAGGCCCACGCCCCGAGACCACGGCGGAAGGCCTTGCGAAGATCGAGCCGGTGTTCGAGGGCAAGACCATCACGGCGGGCAACGCCAGCCAGCTCTCCGACGGCGCCTCAGCCTGCGTGATCATGAGCGACAAGATCGCCGCCAAGAAGGGCCTGAAGCCGCTCGGCATCTTCCGCGGCTTCGTCGCCGCCGGTGTCGAGCCGGACGAAATGGGCATCGGTCCGGTCGCGGCCATCCCGCGCCTTCTCAAGCGGCACGGCCTGAAGATCGGTGACATCGATCTCTGGGAGTTGAATGAAGCCTATGCGGTCCAGGTGATCTACTGCCGCGACAAGCTCGGCATCGATCCGGACAAGCTCAACGTCAACGGCGGCTCGATCGCGATCGGTCATCCCTATGGCATGACGGGCAGCCGGCTTGCAGGGCACATCCTGATCGAGGGCCGGCGGCGCAAGGCAAAGTACGGCGTTGTCACCATGTGCATCGGTGGCGGTATGGGCGCGGCCGGCCTGTTCGAAATCGTCAACTGACCGGAAAGCGGAGAAGCGCACGTGAAGACAGCAATTACCGAACTGTTCGGCATCCAGCATCCGATCATCCAGGGCGGCATGCATTATGTCGGCTTTGCCGAGCTGGCAGCCGCGGTGTCGAACGCCGGCGGTCTCGGCATCATCACCGGCCTGACCCAGCGGACGCCGGAGCTACTGGCCAAGGAAATCGCGCGCTGCCGCGACATGACCGACAAGCCGTTGGGCGTGAACCTGACCTTCCTGCCGAGCTTCACCGCGCCGCCTTATCCGGAATACATCGCCGCCATCAAGGAAGGCGGCGTCAAGGCGGTGGAGACCGCTGGCCGCAGCCCCGAGCAGTATATGCCCGCACTGAAGGCGGCTGGCATCAAGGTGATCCACAAATGCACCTCGGTACGGCATTCGCTGAAAGCCGAGAAGATCGGCTGCGATGCCGTCAGCGTCGACGGCTTCGAATGCGGCGGCCATCCCGGTGAGGACGATATCCCTAACATGATCCTGTTGCCGCGCGCGGCGGATGAGCTGAAGATTCCGTTCGTGGCCTCGGGGGGCATGGCGGATGCGCGGAGCCTCGTTGCCGCGCTGTCGATGGGCGCGGCCGGTATGAACATGGGCACCCGCTTCGTCGCGACCAAGGAAGCCCCCGTCCATGCCAACGTGAAGCAGGCTCTGGTCAAAGCCACCGAGCTCGACACCGTGCTGGTGATGCGTGCGCTGCGCAACACCGAGCGCGTGCTGAAGAACAAGGGGGTCGATCAGCTGCTCGAAGTTGAGCGCGAGAAAGGCGCCAGCCTCAAGATCGAGGACATCCATGAGCAGGTGGCGGGCGTCTACCCCAAGGTGATGGTCGACGGCGATATGGACGCGGGCGCCTGGAGCTGCGGCATGGTGGTCGGACTGATCCACGACATCCCGACGGTGAAGGAGCTGATCGACCGTATCATGAGCGAGGCCGAGCAGATCATCCGGGAGCGTCTGATCGGGTTCCTCGATGCTGCCGAGCACAGACCCGCTGTCGCCCGGGCGATTGCGTGAGGGCTTCCGGACGCTTGTGCTGCTACCGTATGCCTTGACGAGATTGCGCACGCATAATCGTGCGTGCGTTGATTGCGATCGATGAAGCTCGACTGGCGAGCGGCCGACTGTCAGCAGCCTTGGGAAGGAGAATGTATGGATCCGGCTGACTTCCACTACTATGAGCCCTCGAAGGGTCACGGACTCCGACACAATCCGTTCAACGCGATAGTCGCGCCGCGTCCGATTGGCTGGATTTCATCGCGGAATGCGGCCGGGCAACTGAATCTTGCCCCGTACAGCTTCTTCAATGCGTTTCTCTACGACCCTCCAATCATCGGGTTCTCCTCTATTTCATGGAAGGACACCGTCAAGAACGTAAGCGAGACCCGGGAGTTTGTCTGGAATCTGGTTACGATGGATCTGGGCGAGCGCATGAACACGACTGCGGCGCCTCTCGATCACGGCGTGAGCGAGTTCGAAGCAGCAGGGCTGACGCCAGTACCCGGGCGACACGTAGCTGTGCCGCGGGTAGGCGAGAGCAGGGCGGCAATGGAATGCAAGGTCGTTGACGTCTCTCAGTTGGCGAATGCGCGCGGCGAGAAGGTGGAAGGGTGGTTCGTGCTCGGCGAGGTCGTCGCGGTATACATCGACAAGTCCTTGATCGAGGACGGCGTCTACAACACGGCACTTGCTCGTCCCATTCTGCGCGCCGGCCGTGGTGGAGATTACCTTGAGGTCAGGACGGAAAACATGTTTGAGATGAAGCGGCCGTCTGGCAGTAGCAAACCGGAATTCCACGGCGCTTGATTGAAGCCAATCAAGACCCTGGGCGCCACGCGTACACGCAAAGAGCCAGCAGAGAAAACGTGCTCAACACGACGCCTAGCGCCAACATTGCTTGATGCGACACCGTGGCGGCAAGCCATACGCCGACCGCGGCAGTCATCATTTGCGAGAAGCCCAGCAGCGCCGACGCCGCGCCGGCTTTCTCCCCGAATGGAGAGAGCGCTCGCGCGGTGGCTAGTGGACTGACAATGCCCATGCCGAGGAGAAATACGCTCATCGCGCCTAGAAATGGCAAGAAAGTCGGGCTGACCATCGAGATGAGCATGATCGCAATGCTGCTGGCGGCCGTCGCCCACAAGCCTGCCCGGATCGGGCCATCAAGTCCGTAGCGCGGTGCCAATCTCGTCGCCAGCATACCGGCGGCGAATACGATAAAGACAGTGCCAGCGAAGAAGAGGCCGAGTTGGATCGGCGTGAAGTGCAGCGCTTCGATCAATAAGCGCGGTGCAGCCGAAAACATCGAGAACAAGCCGCCAATGATCAGGCTCCCGGTTGCGGCCGGGATAGCAAAACGAGGATCGCCAAAAAGGCCAGCATAGGTCCTGACGATCGCGGCCGGATTGAGCGGCGTCCGGATCGAATGGTGGGTTTCGCCGAGGACGATGCCGTAGCCAATGGCGCTCACAGCGGCGAACGCCGCGACGAGCGCGAATTCGGAGCGCCAGCCAAAGCTGTGATCGAGTGCGCCGCCAAGCAGCGGCGAAAATCCAGGAGCTGCCGACATCACGATCATGATCAGCGCCATCGCGCGTGCCAGCGCCGCGCCACTGAACATGTCGCGGGCGATGGCACGAGACAGCACTGATGTCGCGCAAGCGCCGGCAGCTTGCACGATGCGGCCTGCCAAGAGATTAGGTAAATCGTTCGCCAAACCGCAACAAACACTGCCGCCGATGAACACGGCAAATCCGATCAGGACCGGCCAGCGTCTTCCGTAGCGATCCGAAAGCGGCCCGACCAGAAGCTGGCCCAGCCCAAACACTGCAAGAAAGGCGGTGATGGCGGACGTGACCGCCGCGCTCGTGACATTCAACGAGATCGCAATTTGCGGCAGCGACGGCAGCAAGATGTTGGTCGCGAGCGTTCCCATGGCGGCCAGGACGGAAAGGACCGCGATCACGAGGCCGCTGGAGGCGGGAACATCCCGCCGCACGCTCTCGGTCGTGAGGCACTGGTCAGTCATGGGAACTTTCGCGCTGATGGGGATAGGCAGGCGACGAAGACGCGGTACGTGCCGCTCGCCGAGCCCTTTCTTGGCGGATCGACCGTGCTATCTGCGGACGACGCGCTCGATTGCGATGGCGGTGGCTTCACCGCCACCGATGCAAAGGGCTGCAACGCCGCGTCTGAGATTCTGCGCCTCTAGCGCGTGCAACAACGTCACGATCAGGCGAGCGCCGGTAGCGCCGATGGGATGACCGAGCGCACAGGCGCCGCCATTGACGTTCAGCTTCTCCCTCGGAATGCCGAGATCCTTCTGCGCCGCCATCGCCACCACGGCAAAGGCTTCGTTGATCTCGAACAGATCGACATCGCCGACGCTCCAGCCGATCTTATCCAACAGCTTGCGAATGGCCGGGATCGGCGCCGTGGTGAACCATTGCGGCTCCTGACTGTGGGTGGTGTGGCCCTTGATCTCGGCCAGCACAGGGAGGCCGTCGCGATCCGCGAGCGAGCGCTTTGCGAGAATGAGGGCTGCGGCGCCATCGGCATTTGCGGAGGAGGCGGCCGGCGTGATGGTGCCGTTGGCGCGGAACGCGGCTTTCAGCCCCGGGATCTTGGCGGGATCGACCTTGAGCGGGTGCTCGTCATTGGCGATGATCCGCGGCCCGGCCTTTTCGGGTAGTGTGATTGGCACGATCTCGACCTTAAACGCGCCGCCCTCGACCGCCTTGCGCGCGCGGGTCAACGTCTCGATCGCGTAGGCGTCCTGGTCCTTGCGGGTGAATTGATAGGCTTCCGCGGTCGCCTCGCCGAAATCGCCCATCGAGCGCCCGGTCTCATAGGCGTCTTCCAGCCCGTCCATCAGCATGTGATCGATGATCCGGTCGTGCCCGGCGCGATACCCACTCCTCGCTCTGGTTAGGAGATAAGGAGCATTGCTCATGCTCTCCATTCCTCCGGACAACACGATCTCCGCTGATCCCGCGTTGATGATGTCATGGGCGAGCATAGTCGCCTTCATGCCCGAACCGCAGACCTTGTTGACGGTGGTGGCCCCGGTGGCATCCGGCAGCTTGGCGCCGCGGGCGGCCTGGCGTGCCGGGGCCTGGCCCTGACCGGCCGGCAGCACATTGCCCATGAACACCTCGTCGACCTTTTCAGGCGCCAGCTTCGCCCGCTCCAGCGCTGCGCCGATCACGTGAGCACCGAGCTTGTGAGCACTCAGCGACGACAACTCGCCCATGAACCGCCCAAGTGGCGTGCGCGCGGCGGAAAGAATGACGATGGGATCGGAAGCGGCGGCCATTGAACTCTCCTGCTGATATTTGTTGTTATATGACGACAATCATATAAGATGGCCGCCATTGCAATGAAATCCTGCCGTAGGCTTCAAGGAAGCGCGGTTCCAGAACTGTTCGGAGAGGACGAGTAGGGTTGTACAGCCGGTCCTCTTGGGAGCTTGCAACGGAGTGGCGATGCGTTACGGAGAGAACCACAGGCGTCGGACGCACCGTCGGATAGTCGAAAATGCCTCTTACGGTTTACGCCAGAAGGGCGCCAAAGGGCTCAGTGTTATCGACTTGATGAAGCTTGCAGGTCTGACGCATGGCGGCTTCTATAACCATTTCGAGTCTCGTGAAGCGCTTGTTGGCGAGGCGATAGCCTTCGCAATGGACCAGACCACCGATCGTTGGAGAAAGCTGACCAACGACAAGGCCAATGGTGAACGCTTCGAGACGCTGATTGCCGACTATCTCAGTCCCCGGCATCGAGACAATCCCAAACACGGTTGCGCCCTTCCAACCCTGGCGGTCGATGTCGCTCGATCGGGCTCGAGCGAACAGCAGGCCTTGGCGGCCAAACTGGAGAGGATGATCGATGTCTTTGTCGAGTTGCTTCCCGATGAGCCACCGCGGCAGGCTCGCCAGATCGCGACGGGCGCTATCGCAACCCTGGTCGGATCGGTCGTGCTGTCGCGCGCCGTCGGCGTTGGGAAGCTTTCCGACGGCATTCTCGCTGCGGGACGCATGACTGCCGGTGGCCGGACCCAAAAGCCTCGGCGTAGAGCGACAAGGACGACGCGCTGCGACAAATAGCAATGTCAGGGAGGTGACCATGACGGCCGGCAAATGGCTCAAGACAGCATGTAACCTGTGCTACATCAATTGCGGGATCGAAGTTTGGGTGAATGACGGTCGCCTGGAGAAAGTGCGCGGCGACCGTTCGAGTCCGAAATCACAGGGATACCTGTGCAACAAGGCGACTCGAGTTCCCTATTATGCGAATGACAAGGATCGGCTAACGTCTCCGCTGCGTCGTCGCGCCGACGGCGGATTTGACGAGATCGAGTGGGACGTGGCGATCGCGGAAATAGCGGCGCAGTTGCTAGAAATCGTCGACAAGCATGGCGGAAAGACTATTGCCCTTTACGGCGGTGGCGGGCAGGGCAACCATGCCGGCGGCGCCTACGCCAGTGGTTTGTTGCGTGCGCTGGGTTCGCGCAGCGTATTCAACGCACTTTCGCAGGAAAAAACCGGCGACTTCTGGGTCAATGGTCATATGTTCGGCAGCCAGACATGCCACACTGCCGAAGACGTACACCATTGCGATCTTCTGCTCGTCATCGGTGCAAATCCCTGGATCGCGCACGGCTTCCCCAATGCGCGCGATCATCTCAATCAAATTCGCAAGGATCCCGAACGCAAGCTGATCGTCATTGATCCTCGGCGAACAGAAACCGCCGAAATGGCGGATCTGCATCTGGCGGTTCGTCCCGGTGCCGACGCGTTTCTCCTTGGCGCATTGCTGGCCACGCTTGTCCGTTCCGACCGGATCGACCATGCCTTCATTCAGGAGCACACGACAGGCTTCGCGGAAGTGAGGCAGGCGCTGCTGAACATCCCCGTCGAAGAATGGGCTGCCGCCGCCGATATCTCGATCGCGGACCTGGAGCGGTGCGCTGCGATGATTGCGGCCGCGAAGGCCATGGTGGTGCGGGTCGAGCTTGGCATTCAGCAAGGCACCAACTCGACACTCAACTCCTATCTTGAGAAGCTCTTGATCATGCTTTCCGGAAATTTCGGCCGGAAAGGTACCAACCAACTGCATAGCTGGCTTCAACCACTGTGGGGCAACTCACCGAACCAGACGTTTGCGCCAACCGGCGACGCGATCATTGGGGGACTGTTGCCTCCCAACATCTTCCCCGAAGCGGTGCTCAATGACCATCCCGACCGGTTGCGCTGCGCTTGGGTCGACAGTTCCAATCCCGCCAACACGGCAGCAAATACGGAGGCGGTAGAACGTGCGCTGCGCTCGCTCGAGCTATGTGTCGTGGTCGATGTTGCGATGACCGAAACCGCGCGGCTCGCGCACTATGTTCTCCCTGCGTCTTCGCAATTTGAGAAAACAGAGTTTACCCTGTTCAACTTCGAGTTTCCGACGAACTATTTCCAGGTTCGTGCGGCTGCCTTGCCGCCGCTTGCCGGCACCTTGCCGGAGCCTGAGATCTACACGCGGCTTGCCATCGCCTTGGGGCTTCTGCCGGGCGATAATGTGCTCGCGCCGCTGCGCGAAATAGCACGGCGCTCGCGACCGGAATTCGCCGCGGCCTTTCGTGCTTTCATCGGGGAAAACCCTGCGGCAGTGCCTGCCCTCGTGCTCTACCATACGCTGGGGCAGACGCTTCCGGATGGTACGGCGGCCGCGGCGCCTATGTGGAGCGCGGCACTGGCTTGCGCGAAGCGGTCGCCTCAAGCGGTGCGGCGGGCGATCGGCGCATCGGACGACGTGGCGGATCGTCAGCTCGGCGACCTCCTGTTCGATACGATCGTGTCCGCCCGTCAGGGCACGGCCATTACACGCCACGACTATGACGAGGTCTGGTCATTGATCGGCCATTCGGATCGCAAGGTCCGGCTGGTCGTCCCGCAGATGTTGGAATGGTTGGCGCGTCTCGATCCGGAAGCCGCGGGCGCGCCAAAGGAGTTCCCGTTCATGCTGGCGGCTGGTAACCGCCGCATGTTCAATGCCAACCAGATCTTTCGCGATCCCGCGTGGCGTCGCGAGGATCCGGACGGTGCCATGCTGATCAATTCGAGCGAACTGAGGAATCTGGGCGCGGAGGATGGTGACTGGGTCGCGGTGGAGTCCGTGGTCGGCCGGCTCGTGGTGCGCTGTAAGGTCGACGACGGCATGAGGAATGGGCAGCTCGCGCTCCCGCACGGCTACGGCCAGGCATACCCGGCGTCGGACGGAGAGCGACTGATCAACGGGCCACGTATCAATCTGCTCACAGAGAGCGGCAACCGCGATCCAATTGCCGGTACGCCCTACCACAAGAATGTTGCGGTTCGTTTGGCCCTGGTGTCTGCGCAGGAGGCAGCCGCCTATCAGTCGCAGTCCGAGCGAATTCATTTGAGATCGGCCGGACAGTAACGCGGAGAGAGTCCAGATGAGTGATAAACCAATCGCGATCGTGACCGGGGTCGGGCCGGGCACCGGAGCTGCCATCGTCAAGCGCTTCTCTGCCGGCGGGTTTCGTATCATAGCGCTCGCTCGTTCAACGGAGCTCATCAATCACCTGGCGCAAGAGCTTCCTGATGTCCATGCGATGACCTGCGACGTCTCAGACGAGAACCAGGTGCGGACCGTAGTTGCTGATGTAAAGCGGCGTTTTGGCGCGGCTGAAGTTCTCGTCCACAACGCGGTGGGCGGGGGCTGGGGAGGCTTTCGTGAGATCGATCCGAAGATGCTGAAGGGCAATTTCGAGGTCAACGTGATGGGCTTGTTGTACCTGGCGCGCGAAGTGGCTCCTGACATGATCGACCGAGGCAAGGGCGCAATCCTGGTGACCGGAAATACGTCTTCGATCCGGGGCAAAGCCAATTTCGCCGGCTTCGCGCCGACAAAGGCGGCCCAGCGCATTCTTGCTGAATCGATTGCGCGTGAGGTGGGACCTCTCGGCGTCCACGTCGCTTATGTCCTCATCGACGCCGTGATCGACACCCCTCGTATGCGCGCGCGGATGAGCGACAAACCAGATGAATTGTTCATCAGGCCTGAAGCGATCGCTGAAGAACTATTTCATCTCTACGGTCAGGACCGATCGGCCTGGTCATTTCTTACTGAGCTGCGGCCATTTCGCGAAAATTGGTAATCCCCGGCTGACGCGAAAACGATCACCCGTAGTGCGCGCTTTGTCATTTGGAGAGCTCTGCGCGAAACTTGAAAGGACATGACATGGCGGATGAATCAATCTCAATAGATACCGGAACGGACGAACTGCTGTGTGTGATTCGGGACCGCGTCGCCGTGATCACTTTGAACCGACCGGCGGCACGAAATTCGCTGTCCGATCATCTCACGCCGGCGTTGCGTCGGATAATCAAGCGCAACGGTGATGATCCGGACGTCGGAGCATTGCTGATTACGGGTGCAGGCAGCGCTTTCTGTTCGGGCGGCGACGTCAAGGGGATGGGCAGCAACACTGCACCACCGGCCATGTCAGTCAGTGAGAAGGTCGAGCGATTAAGGGATCGCCAGCGAACCCTCACCGGCGTACTTGTCTCGGTGCGCAAGCCCACCATCGCGGCCTTGCCGGGAGCGGCGGCTGGCGCCGGACTTGCCATCGCGCTCGCCTGTGACATTCGTATTGCAGCCGAATCCGCCATCATGACGACTGGGTACGCCAAGATTGCGCTGACCGGCGATTACGGCATTTCGTGGCTATTGACCCGGCTGGCCGGAACGTCGCGTGCTCGCGAACTCATGTATTTGTCCGAACGGCTCGATGCACGCCGTTGTGAGGCACTGGGACTGGTAAATCGCGTGGTGTCCGATTCTGAACTGCAACAGGAAGCATTTGCAGTGGCAAGGATGTTGGCGAACGGTCCGGGGAGCGCGTTTGCCTCTATCAAGGACAATCTCGATCTTGCGCTGTCGGCTGACTTCCTGACGTCATTGGATCAGGAGGCCGAGAGGATGGTACTTGCGGCAGCGACTACGCAACACGCCGAAGCCGTCCGAGCTTTCATTGAGAAACGTTCTCCCAGTTACAGGTGACACCCGCTGAGTAAATTTGCGATGCCGGGCGCGAAGGGCAACGTCGTCATTGCAGTGAAGCAATAGGTCACCAAACGCATTGGAGGCAGCAACATGACTCAATCCAACCGCGACACCCAGACTTTCGCCCAGGAGGTTGCTCTCATTATCGGCGGCGGCCCGGGTATCAGCTCGAGTTGCGCCAGGCTGTTCGCGGAAAGCGGTATGCATGTCGGCGTTGCAGCCAGGAATCCCGAAAAGGCGGTGCTTGAAAGTCTCGAGAAAACGTATGGTGTGCGTCGGTACGCCTGCGATGCAAGCGAACCGGCAGCCGTGGCACGGCTGTTCGAGAATGTCGTTCAAAAGATCGGAATGCCAAGGCTTGTCGTGCACAACATCGACGGCCGGGTTCCCGGCATTTTCCGCAAGAACGTGATCGAAGCCGA
Source organism: Bradyrhizobium sp. WSM4872 (assembly GCF_055811715.1). Classification (NCBI taxonomy): domain Bacteria; kingdom Pseudomonadati; phylum Pseudomonadota; class Alphaproteobacteria; order Hyphomicrobiales; family Nitrobacteraceae; genus Bradyrhizobium; species Bradyrhizobium sp. WSM4872. Next base: position 69,677 of record NZ_JBVVPT010000035.1, read on the forward strand.
CCCGGTCATGGTGCTCGAAACTCTTCGAAACTCGGCGTTCAGCGCGTTCTTAGTAGGGCAACAGGCAGCTCGGCTCATGCTGGGGAATCAACCCGACGCCAATGGCGCGAGAGGAACGATCATCTTCACGAACGCCAGCGCGGCGCTCAAGGGCTTCCCGTCAAGTGGGGCGTTTGCAATGGCATGTCATGCCAAGTCCGGACTCGCGCAAAGCATGGCAAGAGAATTGATGCCGGAGGGTATCCACATCGCGAACGTGCCGATCGACGCCGCGATCGGCTGGACCCAGCAGGACGGTACCCGCGCGCACCGGCTGGCGGGAACAACTATCGAAGACAATATGGCAGACCCCGATCATATCGCGAAAACCTATCTGCAGCTTCATCGGCAGCATCGGTCGACCTGGGCATTCGAAGTCGTCCTCCGGCCGTGGGTCGAGAAATGGTGACTCTGGGTGCGCGAACTCTCAACCCGGCGAACGCATGCCAATCCCGACAGAAGCTTCTCAAACCTGAGCGGTAGCGCAAGCGTTGAACCAGGATCAGCAGACTCCAGCGAGCGCTGATCACCACAGCTGCGTTTGCACGGACACTCTGCCTGCAATTCCAAATAGGAATTATGCGATTGCATCAAATTTGCCGGCTTTTGAGGTCACCGCACCGCCATTCGTGTTGACAGTTCTATTTTAGAACGATTTACTGATCGGCAGATGAAGTGACAGTGCGAACCCTCCCGTTCGAAGGGGAGCGCTCTGCGCGCACAAAAACACAGTACCAGGGAGGACGGCATGAGGAGCGTGGACGATATCACTGCGGCCGAGTTGCTGGATGGATTACCGTCCAGGGTACACGAGGTCTACGCGCCCTTCGTCCGGGATATTCCGGATCATCCGGCGTTCGTGGAAGGGGGGCGTTCGTGGACTTACCGGCAGTTCTCCGATGCCGTGAACGCCGCGGCGAAGGATCTCGCCGATCTCGGGATCAGGCCCGGCGATCGCGTGATGATTGCGAGCGAGAACAGCGTGGCTCTGGGCGCGATGCTCTTTGCGGCCAGCAAGCTCGATGCATGGAGCATCGCGGTGAATCCCCGCCTCTCGGCCCGGGAGATCGACCAGATCGGGACGCATAGCGGCGCTAGGCGCGTGATGTTCAACGCGGCGCTCTCGAAGGAAGCCGCCGATCACGCCGGCCGCATCGGAGCCAAGATCAGCGCCGTGGGGCCGTTTGGCGGAATTGGCATCGGTCCTCTTAATGTCGATGCGGAACCGGAGCCCGTCGAGAGAGATGGGGCGCGGCAGGTTGCGGGTCTTCTTTACACATCGGGCACGACCGGTGCCCCGAAGGGGGTCATGTTGAGCCACCGCAACCTCCTTTTCACCGGAAGAGTTTCGGGGCTGCTGCGCAAGAACGATCCGGCCGACCGCATCTATGGTGTGCTGCCAATGTCTCACATCGTCGGCTATTCGATTCTGCTGATTGCAACGCTGATGCATGGCAGCACCCTGCACGTCGTAGCCAAGGCCGATCCGGCTGCGCTGGCACATGCCATAGCCGAAGAGGGTATTACGAGCCTGTTCGGCGTGCCCGCCACATATCAGCGTTTGCTCGAATACAAGGCTGTCAAGGGTATCCAACGGCTCGATCGGGGCAGATTGCGGCTCATGTCTGTCGCCGGCGCTCCCCTCGACCTCGATCTCAAAAAGCGGATCGAGGACGAGTTTGGAATCCCGCTCTTGAACAATTACGGCATCACCGAATGCTCGCCGGGCTTGTCGGGCGTCCGTTCAGAGCATCCTGTCGCAGACGAGTCAGTTGGCCCCTTTCTTCCCGGTATCGAGCACCGGATCGTGGACATGCAAGGCAACAAAGTCGCGACCGGTGAGGTCGGCGAATTGCACGTCCGGGGCCCCAATGTAATGCTCGGCTACTATCGCGCTCCGGAATTGACGGCGGCGGCGATCGACGACCAGGGATGGTTCAACACGGGGGACCTCGCCCGGGTCAACCGCGAGGCGCATCTGTATATCGCCGGGCGCACCAAGGAACTGATAATCCGCTCCGGCTTCAACGTTTACCCCGCCGAGGTGGAGGCTGTGCTGAACTCGCACGACAAGGTGGTGCAATCGGCCGTCGTTGGACGGTCGGTCGACGGCAACGAGGAGGTCGTCGCGTTCGTGCAGCTTCTTCCCGGCGCACGCGTTAGCGCCGAGGACTTGAAGTCGTACGCGGCTCAACAGCTCGCATCGTACAAGCGTCCGACCGAGGTGATCCTGCTCGAGGCTCTGCCATCGGCCTCCACCGGCAAGATACTCAAACACAAATTGCGCGAGATGGCGACCGCGCCGGCGGTCGCAACCAGGTCCGATGTGGCGGCTGCGGTCTGACGCATGCAGGGAACATAACGACGGTGTTCAGAACACGCTTTGACCGTTGGGAGAAGAAATCGAGAAGCGGCGCGAGCCGTCGCCGGAAGGAGAGACGTCCATGTGGCAAGATCATGAATTGCGGCCGCGATCGCGGTATTCGAACAATGATGAGTTCATGCGCCGCACAAGAGTGCCGCTCGTCGCTCACGCCGTGGACATTGGAGAACTACTCGGGCAACCCGGCTTGCGAAAATCCTCAATCATCAGCTGCGCATCGGTTGATAGCCGGCTCCGAGCGACCCACGCCGACCTTGTGAAGGTGGGGTTCAAGTCAAGCACACCAGCTGCCGCCTCACGGGTTCAGCGTCCCATCGGAGATGTGCGAAAGCGGATGCGAGGCAGCGGTAGGTCCTGGTTAGGAAGAGTTCTGGCGCTGGGCTCTCTTCCCTGCAACGATGGCCTCGTCAAAGCGACCAAGCTCAATAAGGGCAAAGCCCATACCGGTTGACGCTGTGAACTGTTGCGGGTCCGCCGGGCTCATTCGCATGGCACGTTCAAAGCTCCGGATCCCTTCCTCCGGCTGCCCGCAACGTTGCAGCCCCAGCCTCTGCGGCTCCATATGCGTGCGGTCGCGATCGCTACGTCTGTTCGCGCTGCGAAGACGATCCGCTGCACGACCCGGCCGCTCTCACGTGGGCAAATAGTCCGCTGAAGGCGCCGGTGGGCCCGAGACATGAGCGGCCCCCGGCGGCAACGACTACTACGGGTCGCGGCGCTCCCGGTGCCGGAACGGATCGGCGGCGTCGTCATGACCTGAGCGGCTACTGAAGAACATTAAGGCCATGAGCCCGCACCCGACGAGAAGCGAGAAGAAGGTGCCTAGCCCCAGCGCGATCCACCCGTGCTTCCCCATCTCGACGCCGCTGCTCGCAGTCCACACGGAGACGGCCCATACGCCTGTGAGGATCAATACGGCGCCCAGGACGACCAGCAGGACGATTTGACCGGTACTGAGACCTCTCATCGCTTCACCTGTTCGTGCCGGGTCTGGATGAACCGCGAACGCGGGCAGGCGTTCCGGTGTGCGCTGCGGGCAGCTCCCGAGCAGGCGGGACGGCCGCGTCTCATCAGCGCCACCAATTATTGGCGGCGGCGACCGTCTGAAAGTGGACGGCCACCACGTGGGATGTTGCGATCAGTTGCTCCGAATCCTGCTCATAAGCCGCTCGCAGGCGCGTACGGACTTCGTCCGATGGCTGCGTGATCTTCACCGCCATTCGTGAGAGCTTTACGGCCAGCTCGAAGCCGGCCTGGGGTGTATCGGACTTCAATGACGGTAGCCAATTTTCGCTCATATGCCGCATCCTTTGTTGGGCAGAAGTGCTCAGTGCGTCAGCTTGACGGGCGCCTTGTCGAACGTGTGCAGGTAGGCGATCAGATCCTTGATCTTCTGCTCGTCCTTGATGCCGGCGAACGCCATCTTGGTGCCGGGGATCTTGGCTTTCGGGTCCTTGATGTACTCGGAGAAGGTCGCCTCGTCCCAGGTGATGCCGGACTTCTTGTTGGCCTCCGAGTAGTTGTAGCCCTCGACCGATCCCGCCTTCCGTCCGATCAGCCCGTTGAGGACCGGGCCGACGACGTTCTTGGCCGTGTCGCCGACCTGGTGACAGGCCTTGCAGACGGCAAAGACCTTCTCGCCCGCAGCGGCATCCTGGGCGCCGGCTTGGCCGAGACCCGCTGCGAGAAACAAGGCTACAAGTGCTGTCCGGTTCATCAAGGTCTCCTTTTCCTTAGGATTGAAGTCGATCGATCAAGCGGTGATTTCGGATGACTTGCCCGCCGCATCCATGAGATGGACGCGTTCGACATCGACGTATGGCAACAGCGAACGGATTCGCTGTTCCGGCATCTGGCTGAACGCGGTCGAGAGCGCATCGGCTGCAGTGGCGCTTCGAGCGACGGTCGTCACGCTTTGATAACGATGAGCGCTGCCTCCCGTCGCCGGATCGAACAGGTGGTTGAAGCGGCCTTCGGCATCGAACCGGAACCCGTAGCTTCCCGAGGTCGACACCGCCCGGTCGACGATCGGAACGATCGTGGCGATGCGGCTCGCGACCTCCGGATCGGCGACGCCCACTTCCCAGGGGCGGCCGTCCGGCCGCGCGGATCGAGGCCCGACGGCTTGAGCTTTGCGTCGCAACGCATCTTGCGGCCCTCGAACAGCGTCTGGAAGGGGCGGCTGCGGTGCGCACGCGCGAACTCCGCGAAACGACCATGCGGATGGCCGACGAGGTCGGCGATTTCGGAAGCTTTCCGGATACGCTCGAGCAGCGGGACGCGCCGACGATCGCCGAGGCGTTGGCGGACGCCTATCTCGAAGGTGCCGAGCGCGTCGAAGCCTTGCAGCACCTGGCGGAGCGGGCAATCTCGAGGTTGGCCTGGCTGCGCTCGCTTGGCGCCGAATGAGGCGCTTCCCAGCACGCAGCAGAGTGCAGAAACTCGCCTCCTCACCCGCTATCGGCCAGAAAACCTCGCCAGTGCCGGCCGTAGGACCGGCTGGACGACCTCCCGGCAGAATACTCGCGGGCACTCTTGGAGTACGCTCTACCTCACGGACACTTCCGGAGGCGCATAGGTAGGGCGTTCGTTGGCCGTAACGTAATCCCCTGCAGTGGCCAGACTTTGGTGCCCGGCAGAAGGTCCAGATCGAAGCGTCGCATCAGCACCGCCAACACGATCGTCGCCTCCTGCAGCGCAAAGGATGATCCGATGCAGGTCCGGGGACCTGCGCCGAAGGGCAGGTAGGCGAAACGAGGCACTTCGCTTCTTGCCGGCGGCAAGAAGCGCGACGGGTCGAACATATCCGGCCGGTCCCACAGGCGCTCGTGCCGATGCAGCACGTAGGGTGCGATAACGATCAGGGACCGGGCGTCGATCTCATGAGATCCCAGATTGTCCGGCCGTTCGGACATTCGGCTGAGCGCGGCGATGGGGGGATAGAGCCGCAGGGCCTCTTCCACGACCGCCCGCGTCACCGGCAGCCGATCGGGCAGCCCGGCCGTCGGGCCGCTCAGTTCGCGCTCCGCTTCCTCTCGAACGCGAGCCCGCCACGCAGGCGCCTGCGAGAGCAGAAAAATCGACCACGCCAGCGAATTGGCCGTCGTCTCATGGCCGGCGGAGAGGAACGTGAGGATGTTCGACCTCACCTCGGCGCGGCTCATCGGCTGTCCCGTCGAAGGATCGAGCGTGCGGAGCAGCAGTGTCAGGATGTCGTTCGGATCGTCCTTGCCGGCCGAGCAGGCAAGTCGACGGCGCCGCGCT